>NZ_JCAFTW010000005.1:0-301546 GCF_059370655.1 Stenotrophomonas sp. YJH_SMC_133
CTATGGACGGTCAAACGGGCATTTTTATGGTGGTTCATCCGGGCTCTTTGGGGTCTGGAGAGGTGTGGTAACCACCATTTTCCAAAGATGTCCCGGATGAACAACGTACAGAGAGATCACAACTAACAGTCGACTCTACCCAGTCGACGCCACCCAGTCGACATCACCCAGTTGACATCACCCAGTCGACATCACCCAATCGACTCCACCCAATCGACGCCACCCAGTCGACGTCACCCAGTCGACGTCACCCAGTCGGTGCCGGTACCCGCACCATCTTCGTCATCAGGTGCTCCACCACACCCGCCGGATTGGCGGTTCGGCCCACATGCGTGCTCGACATCTGCACGATCGAGCTGCGCTTGGCAGTGAGGAAGTGGAAGCGCGCACGCGCGGGCAGCTGTGCGATCGGCCCGGCGCTGGCGTCGCCGCGGCAGATCGCCACGATCGCATCCAGCCACGGCCGTAGCGCCTCCTGGTCCAGCGCCGGCGCGAAGGCCTGCAGGCGCGCAGGATCGATCTCGATGGCCGCCTCCAGATGACGCGCGCCAGGACAGGAGACGATCACCCCGACGTTGATGAATTCCTCGCGTTCCACCCGCGGTACCACGCGGATGACCGCATAGTCATACGTGTGCAGCGTGGGCACGGATGGCCTCCTGCACGAACACCGCACGCACTTTCAGGCGGTGCTTGAGATAGTCGATGTAGCCTTGGCGATAGGCCTGCGGACTGTCGAATGCCGGCTCGTTGACCAGCCAGCTGTCCGGCACCAGGCCGACGATGCGCTCGATCTCGGCATCGCTCAGGCGCGCGGCCAGTTCGGTATCCACCTCGGCGATGCGGCTGGCGAACGACAGCAGCACATGGTCGCGGATCAGCACGAACGGCTTTTCGCAGGCATCGCCGGCGTTGGCCCAGTCGTGATGGAAATACATGGCGGCACCGTGATCGATCAGGTACAGCTTTCGATGCCACACCATCAGGTTGGGATTGCGCGTGGTGCGATCGACATTGCTGGTGAACGCATCGAACCAGACGATGCGGGAGGCCAGGTCGGCGTCCACCGGCATCGCCGCAGGGTCGTAGTTGATCGCACCGGGCAGGTAGTCCAGGCCCAGGTTCAGGCCTTCGCTGGCACGGATCAGTTCCTGGATCTCCGGATCCGGCTCGGTGCGGGCGAACTCGCGGTCCAGTTCGACGAACAGGATTTCCGGAATCGGCAGGCCGAGCGTACGCGCCATTTCGCCTGCGATCAGCTCGGCGATCAGCGCCTTCGGGCCCTGGCCGGCGCCACGGAACTTGAGTACGGCCATGCCGTCGTCGTCGGTCTCGACCACGGCGGGCAGGGAGCCACCTTCCCGCAAGGGGGTGATGTAGCGGAGGGCTTGGACGGTGCGCATGGACGCATTCTAGCGTGCTGCCGGCACAGGAGAGCGCCGGGGCATGCAGCCACGGCGCCCCCATCCGTTCCTCAGTGCGACAGTGCGCCGCGCAACTGCTCCTGCACCTGCTCACGCTGGTGGGTCTGTTCCTGCGATGCGTATTCGGCCTGCCGCTGGTTGATCATGGCAAGCGTATCCAGGCTGTCCCGTACGGGGCGTTGCACAGCCTCGACGGTGGGTGATGACGCGCGCAGCGAGGCAGGATCATCCAGTGGCCCCTTCACAACGAAGATGTTCTGCGCGGCGGCGGCATCGCCGGTCTGCCGGCTCAGTACCACATGGTCAACCCGGTCCAGCCCGTTCTCGCGGGCCAGCACCAGCAGACTGGCGCTCAGTCGTTCGCTGGAGGCATCGAAACTGCGTCCATTGGCGGTATCCAGCTCGGCCACCTTGCCGCGGATCTGCTCATGCAGGGAGCGATCAGGCCCTTCCGCAAGCGGCGCCGGTGCAGCATCACCCATCGCTGCGTGCCGGGCGGTGATGGGCACATGGCGATGGGTACCTTCGGTGTGATCGAAGTAGTGCAGCGTCGACGGCGAAGTGCTGGTATCGAAGTACGGCTGGCGCGGGGGCGAACCCTCGCCGAGGTACAGCCCGTTCTGCTCCAGCAGGCTTTCGTGCAGGCCCAGCTTCTTCATGTTGACTTCCATCCGGCTGATGCCATCGGGTGCCGGGTTGACCGCTTCGTACTCGCAGGCACGGCTGATGGCATAGGCACCGTAGTAGTTCTGGTAGTCCGAATTGCCGTTATGGCCCAGCTGTGAGCTCACGCCCTCGTCGTAGTAGTGCCTGCCCATGCCCTCGATGTTGGCCGCGGTGGCCGTCATGCTCAGATCGTCGTTGAGCGCCAGGTCCGGATGCACCGCATAGGTGATCGGCGGGCCTGGCTGCAGGCGCACGAACTGTTTCGCACGCGGGGTGGCGTCGTAGAGATCCTGCAGCGTCGCCTCCGGCTTGGCGGTGCGGACCTGGCTGACCAGTGCGTTCCAGCCTTCGATATTGGCCGAGGCCTCGTCGCGCCGGTTGGCAGCCAGCAGGGTGCCGATCGCATCGGTGTAGTCGCGGCCAGTAGTGCGGCCTGCAACGTCCAGCAGATCGGCTTCGAACTGCTCCTCTGCGCGTTGGGTCGCGGCGTGGTTGAAGCCATGCTGGATCTCGTGACCCAACACGAAGGTCACATCCTCCGAGTCCAGCCTGGCTGGCGCTGCGGGGGTGGAAAGCGACGAAGCAGGAAGTGCGATCGATTTCGTATCGCCAAGATATGTACCGCCGGCGCTGGTGGTAGCCGGCTGCAGTTCGAAGTGCTTCAGGTGGCCCGCCGCGATGGCTGCGTCCACCTGCTTTGCCAGCACAGGCGAGCTCGCGATGATAGTGCGCAGGTTGCCGACCTGGTCGGTGGTGACGCCCGGCGTGTCCGCGAACTCGCCCAGCAGGCGTTCCGTCTCTGCTGAAAGGGTAGTCATCGCCCCCCCCCTTTACTGCACGGTCACGAGGCGCACGCAGGCATGCGTTGCGCCGCCGGTGGCGTCGGGGTTCTCGGGCATGGTGTCGACCTTGATGCTCAGTCGCGGTCGATTGAAGCGGTCGTAGATCACCCGGCCATGCTCGCCACGCACCGTCTCGTGCTTGAAGCCTGCTGCATCCAGCGCTGAAGCGAAGTGGTTGAAGTCGACCTGGCAGATCGCCGCGGCAGAGGCCCTGCGATCGCTGCTGGTGTCGATGAAGTTCAGGTCCAGCCGTGCATCGGCGGCGCCGGCCCGTTTCAGTTCCAGGCCATAGCCCCATTCCGGCGTCAGCGTGCCGCCATAGCCGAAGTGTCCGGGGCCGAAGGCCTGTGCCGGTGCCTGCATTGCGGCAGACAGGCGTTCGGCGGTCAACTCACGCGTGGACGTCGTGGATTTGATCAGGTCCAGCAGCCGAAGAAGCAACTGCTCAGCAGTGAGCGGGGAAGGTGGGGAGGTCTCGGGTACGGATGGGGCCATGGTGTCGGTTCCTTGAAAAATCGGCGTGCGGTCGGCGGCCTGGGCGCAGGCGCAGAGCGTGGCCACGGACAGAGCGATGGACCACGATCGTATGAATGCGTGCCGGGACATGAGCGTTCCTTGCAGATGAAGGCTGACCCTATGGGGCCCTGGGTGAAGCGAAGGTTAAGCGCAATCGAGTCTCCCCAATACGATACAAAAGGTGAACAGGTGCGCATTCTTCACTTGACCCTTCCGCGCGCGATGTCAGCATCAGGTCCGTGGAGCTTCAACTTCGCGTGTGACCTTCCACAGGAGGCCGTCATGCAACAACTGCGCAGCTGTCACGCTTTATCCCGCATGCAATGCAACGCGTGGTGTTGATCCTGGTCTGATACGGCCACTCTGCCGGCACGGATGGCCGCCACCCACAGTACCTGCCAACGTTCACCCGATGCGGATCCGGCATTCTCGTGCCGGCCCTGCAACACACACATATGCCCGCCAGATTGCTCCCTGCGTCGCCGATGGTCGTCGCAGCGCTGAAGCTGGCGTGTCCATGATGATCCTGCAGGCTTTGGAGGTGCACCGATGAGCGACCAATACGAAAGAATGCTGCCGGCCCTGGACGACGCCAAGGTCGAAGAAATGATCGGCAAGCTGGTGCTTGTCGGGGTAACCCGCTACGGCGGCGACGGCCAGGTGCAGGGGCTGGAGCAGTACGCAGGAACGGTACTGCGCATCAGCGCCGATGAAGGCGTGGTGCTGGCCGATGAGAACGATGGCCATGAGCGCTATCTGCCGCCGATGCTGGACCAGTACCTGCCAGCCCAGCCGGGCGAGTACCGGATGAGCAACAGTGGCATGATCGTGATCGACCCGGATTACCTCACCGCCTGGGACCTGCACGCCCAGCAGTAGCGCCATGCCATGCCCAGCAGGTGCTGCCTCACCAGCGGCACCTCTTGGCGCGGCACACTTTGCCCCATCCGGCCACTAGCCCTTCCGGCCCATTCACGACAACCCCTGCGGTGCTAGATTCGGGCCCCTTGCCCGTCCTCGGGCGCCCATTCACACCCCAGGGGATAAGGATGCTGATCCGTCGAACCTCTCTGGCGGCGGCGGTTGCCGTTGCCACCGTCGGCCTGCTGGCCGCTGGCCCGGCCTTCGCTGACTACGCGAAGCCGCCGGAACACCTGCTCAAGGTGCTGAAGGCACCGCCGCCGCCGGCACCGAACGTGGCCCCGGGCGGCCAGCGCCTGCTGCTGACCACCGCGCAGACCTACCCGTCAATCAGCCGCGTCGCCCAGCCCTATCTGAAGCTGGCCGGCGTGCGCCTGGAGCCGAAGAACCGCAGCCGCCATGACACGCCAGGTGGCTACGGCATTCCGGCCTGCGTGGCCGACTTCACCCTGGTCGACATCGGCAGCGGCAAGGAGACCAAGGTCAACCTGCCGCAGGGCTGTGCCACCGGCGCGCTCTGGTCGGCCGATGGCAGCCACTTCGCCTTCCAGAATGCGGTCGATACCAGCGTGCAGCTGTGGGTGGGCGATGCGGCCACCGGGCAGGTGAAGCAGATTCCGAACGTGCAGTTGAATCCGATCTTCGGCAACACCGTGCAGTGGCTGGGCGGCAGCCAGAACCTGCTGGTGAAGCTGGTGCCGGCCAACCAGGGCCCGGCACCGTCCAACGGCGGCGTACCGACTGGCCCGGATGCACAGGAGTCGCTGGGCAGCAGTGGCGAGAGCAGCACCTACGAAGCCCGCGACACGCTGACCAGCGTGCATGACGAGAAGCTGTTCGCTTATTACGGTGCCTCGCAGCTGGCCGTGGTCGATACCGCCGCCAACAGCGTGCGCCCGGTCGGGCAGCCGGCGCTGTTCAACGACGTCAGCGCCGCGCCCGATGGCGTGCATGTGCTGACCGAGTCGATCAAGGCACCGTACTCGCATGCGGTGACCTACCAGCGCTTCGCCAATGACGTGGCCGTGCTGGATATCGGCAGCGGCAAGTCCACGCCGATCGCCAGCCTGCCGCTGGCCGACCGTGTGCCGGTGCATGGTGTACCGGAAGGCCCGCGTGGTTTCGACTGGCGTGCCACCGATCCGGCCACCCTGGTCTATGCCGAAGCGCTGGACAAGGGCGACTGGAAGGTCAACGTGCCGCACCGCGACCGCGTGCTGATGCTGAAGGCGCCGTTCAACGGCAAGCCGACCGAAGTCACCCGTACCGCGCAGCGTTTTGAAGGCTTCGCGTGGACCGCCGATCCGGCCGTGGCGTTCCAGTTCGAGAACGACGAGAACCGCCACTGGATGCAGACCCGCATCGTCGATGTGGACCAGCCGAAGAAGGAAGGCCGCCTGCTGTGGGACATGTCCAGCGATGAACTGTACGGCAACCCCGGCAACCTGGTGTTCACCCGCCTGCCCAATGGCGCGCAGGTGGTGCGTTGTGAGGGCAACCATGTGTTCCTCAGCGGCCGAGGTGCCTCGCCTCAGGGCGACCGTCCGTTCCTGGATCGCCTGGACCTGGGCTCGCTGAAGAGCGAGCGCCTGTTCCGCAGCAGCGCCGATGCCTACGAGCAGTTCCTGGGCTTCAGCAACACGCCCGGCCGCTACCTGACCTGGCATCAGTCGGTGATCGATCCCCCGAATGCCTTCATCCGTCAGCAGGGTGAGGCAGTGGCCGATGCGAAAGCTGGCGAGGCACAGTTCGCGTCCACCGCGACCGCGTTGACCAAGCTGGTCGACCCGACCCCGGAAGTGCGCCAGATCAAGAAGCAGCTGGTGACCTACAAGCGCGCCGACGGCGTGGATCTGTCCTTCACCCTGTACACGCCGCCGGGCTACAAGGAAGGCCAGCGCGTGCCGGCGATCCTGTATGCGTACCCGGCCGACTTCGCCAATGCCGCGCAGGCCGGCCAGGTGTCCGGTTCGCAGCAGACCTTCACCCGTCTGCAGCCGTACCGCCTGATGCTGCTGGCCGGTTACGCAATCATCGACAACGCCTCGTTCCCGATCGTGGGCGACCCGAAGAACGCCTACGACACCTACCTGGAGCAGCTCGAAGCCGATGCCAAGGCGGCGGTGGACAAGGCGGTGGACATGGGCGTGGTCGACCGCAACCGCATCGGCGTGACCGGTCACAGCCACGGCGGCCTGATGACCGCCAACCTGATCGCCCACACCAACCTGTTCAAGGCCGGCGTGGCAACCAGTGGCTCGTACAACAAGACCTTCACCCCGTTCGGCTTCCAGAACGAGCGCCGCTCGGTGTGGCAGGCGCAGGATGTGTACCTGAAGGCGTCGCCGTTCTTCCATGCCGACAAGATCAAGCTGCCGCTGCTGCTGGTCCACGGTGAGGACGACGCCAACCCGGGCACCGAGCCGTTCCAGTCGCGCAAGCTGTACCAGGCGATCCGCGGCAACGGCGGTACCACCCGACTGGTGATGCTGCCGAACGAGCCGCACTGGTACACCGCGCTGGAGTCGAACGAGCAGCTGGTGGCGGAAATGCTGAACTGGTTCGACACCTACGTGAAGAACGCCAAGTAAGGGAACAGGAAGGCCGCCTTCGGGCGGCCTTCCTGCATCCTGCTGTAGAGCCGAGCCCACGCTCGGCGATCCGTCCGCCTGTAAACAGTTGCAAGTGCCCTGCAATCAACTGTGGAGACTCGGTAACGACGTGTTACCGGCACATTCGCATGCCATGCAAATGGTCTAGGCTGAAGCTGTAAGTCCGTTCCGGGTCGGTGCAATGAAAGCCATCCTTCTTGCTGCAACGTTGTCGTTGTTCCTGGTCTCAACTGCGGGCGCCCAGTCGCTGCCCGCCGAACTGGCGCAGCTGGGGATCATCGCCGGCATGCCCTACGTCAAGGCCAAGCGCCTGCTGGACGCGGCCGGTTGGCAGGTGAAGCCGGCGCAGGGCGCGCCGGAATCGCTGGAGGGCTTTCCGGAAGTGGGGTGCCAGAAGGGCGGGAAGCAGTGCGCGACGACCTTCGAGAAGGGTGAACAGCAGATTGCGGTGCGGCTGGGCACTACCCTGGCAGGGCAGCCGTTCGTGCAGAGCGCTGATTGAGCACCCGAGCTCACGCCAACGGCAGGCGGTCCTGCGCATGCGCCAACCGGTCGTGCAGTTCGCGCACGTGCTCGGCCTTGGCATGGATGCGCGTGGTATCACCGAAACTGCGCAGGTAGGCGCACGCGGCGAAGCCGGCACTCTTCTTTTCGTACTCGGCAATCCAGGCCAGGCGATCCGGGTTGTTGGCCTGCTCGGCTGACCACGCGGCCACCGGCGGACGGATGCGGTACCTCAGGCCAACGCGCCACGGCTTTGGTGTCAGGCGCGCACGGAAGCAGTGCTGCAGCCGGCACATGCGCGCGTACAGGGTGTCGGCGCCCAGCGTTCTGAAGAACGCCTGAAGCTGCTCGTCTTCGGGCAGGAACGTGGCGTGCATGGCCAGCACGCGCAATCCAGCCGGCGTGCGGTACGTACGCAGATGCCAGTCCGGATGCTGTTCGCTGAAGGCCGCGACCCGCTGCAGGGCTACGCCTTCGGCGCCACCGGCCGCGGCCAGGCGCCGCTTGCGCTGCATCAGCATCGCCGTGTTGACCAGCAGCACCGCTGCCACCCCCAGCACCAGTCCCACCAGCCAGTGCCAGATCAGAGTGCCGATGACGGCGCCAGCGAACAGCAGCACTGCGGCGATGATTGCAGGCATCACGCAACCGGCAGGTGGCTGCGCATGATCGATGTCGGCGAACAGCACGTCCGGGGTGTTCAGGCACAGCGCACCGTAGCTGTTGCGTGTAATGATGACGTCGCCGTCGCGCTGCACGATCTGCTCGCGGATCGGCACACCCTCCACGCCGTAGTTGCTGCGCACTTCGCGTCGAGGAAGCGCCTGCCCGGCGAGGATGGCATTGAGGGCTTCGTTGGCGCGGCGATCGGCGTGCACCTGCGCCTCGGCAGGGCCTTCGTCGGACCAGCCGAAGCGGCGCACGACCACCGGCCGGCCACGGAAACGGGCCTGCAGGCGGGCTTCGGCCCAATACGCGGGAACGATCATCATCGTGCGGTGCTCCATCTTCCATGGCAGGTGCCGAAGCGAGTCTGGCACAGCGCCGGTGCGCCCGCATCCGCCTGCTGCAGTGGGCCGGGCGGAGTGATAGATTGCGCGCTTCGCATGCACTCCACCAAGGACGGAGCGATGTTCATGATCCTGCGCGGCCTGTTGGCCCTGGCCTATGCCGGGGCGGTAGGCGTGGCCACCGCAGCGGTACCGGCAGGGCCGCAGATCCTCACCGAGGATGTCAGCCGTTTCTATGCACTTTATGACAGCGCTGGCGGCAAGCCCAGCGTTGCGCAGCTGCGTGGATACCTGGCCGAGGGTTCGGCCGGCCTGGCCGAACTGGCCAAGGCGCGCCGGGTCACTCCCGAAGGCATTGCCGAGTCCATCGCCAGCCAGCCCGAGCTGTATGCACAGGGACGAAACTGCCTGGCCGAACTGCCCGCGGTGAAGCAACGCCTGACGCAGGTGTTTTCCAACCTGCAGGCGATCTACCCGCAGACCCGGTTCCCGCCGGTGACCATCGCGGTGGGCCGCGGCCGGCCGGTCGGGCTGACCTCTAAAAGCGGCGTGATCATTGGTCTGGAAGCGCTGTGCGCGGCCGACTTCATGAATGCCAATGTGCAGGATCGCTTCGTGCATGTGATCGCACACGAATACGTGCACATCCAGCAGACCGGCCTGATCGACTTCGAGCCGGGTGACCCGCGCGCGACAGTGCTGCGTGTTTCGCTGGGCGAGGGCATCGCCGAATTCATCACCGAGCTGATTTCCGGCAACGTCGGCAATGGGCGTCACGCGGCCTGGACCCGTGGCCGGGAAGTGCATATCGAAAGCGCGTTCGCGCTGGATCTGGACAGCACCGATCTGTCGCCGTGGCTGTACAACTACAAGCCGGGCTCGCAGGAACCCTACGACCTGGGGTACTGGGTGGGTTACCGCATCGCCAAGGCCTATTACCTGCAGGCCAAGGACAAGCGTGATGCGGTGCGTGCGCTGGTCCAGCAGGACAACCCGAAAACGATCCTGGCCGCCAGCGGCTGGACGCCGGGCATGTGGATGCCGGCGAAAGTCACGGGTGCAGCGGCGCGTACGGCTGCACGCTGAGCACAGGGCAGGGCGTTAGACTGCGCAAGATGATTTCAGGAGTACCCGCATGCGTGGACCTGTTGAGCTTGCCGCTGCAACCGTCGTGACGTTGGGCCTCGCGTTGGCTTCTCCGCTGGGGGCCGCCGAAGCCGTCGCAGTCAATCCGCTGCTGCAGACGCCCATCGACCAGTTGCGCCCCGACGAGGTTCGTTTCATGCAGCAGCGCCTGGCCGATTTTCCGGAGTTGCAGCGCTATCGTGATGTCAACGCGCGACTGCCTGCGGCCGTGCCGGGCCAGCCGCGCGTGGTGTTCTTCGGCGACTCGATCACCGAAGGCTGGGGTGCGGAAGGCAGCGCTGGATTCTTCCCCGGCAAGGGCTGGCTCAACCGCGGCATCAGCGGCCAGACCACGGCGCAGATGCTGGTGCGCTTCCCGCAGGACGTGCTGGCACTGAAGCCACAGGTGGTGGTGATCCTGGCCGGCACCAACGACATTGCCGGCAACACCGGCCCGTCCACGCAGGCGATGATCGAAGACAACCTGCACGCGATGGTGGACCTGGCCCGTGCACATGGCATTGCCGTGGTGCTGGCATCGGTGCTGCCAGTCAGCGATTACCCGTGGTTGCCGGGAACAGCGCCAGCGCCGAAGGTGCGTGCATTGAACACGGCATTGAAGCGCTATGCCGATGCGCAGCAGCTGGTCTATCTGGACTACTACACGCCGATGACCAATGCCGCCGGAGGACTCGATCCGCAGCTGGCCGAGGATGGCGTGCATCCCACGGCGAAGGGCTATGCGGTGATGGCGCCGTTGGCCGAGGCGGCGGTCAAGCGCGCGCTGCAGCAGAAGTAGCTTCTGCGGGCAGACTCGCCAGCAACCACTCACAGAAACTGATCACCAGCGGATCGGCCGCGCTGTCCTCATGCACCAGCCAGCTCCAGCGCGGGCCGCGCACGCGTGCCTCATCTAGCGGCTGCAGCAGCCCCTGATCGCAGGCGCGGGCCGCCAGCAGCTCGCTGACCAGGGCGATACCCAGCCCTTGGCAGGCAGCATCCAGCAGCTGCCCGGGTTCGGAGAAGTTCATGCCTTCGCGGCGCTGGCCGACATCGGCGCCGCCCTGTACCTGCCACTGGCTCCAGTCCATTTCGCGCTCGCCATGCAGGGTGAGGCGTTCGTGCACCGGCGTGGCGAGCAGGGCCGGATGGCAGGCCGGAAAGAGGCGATCCTGCAGCAGCACGCGATGCTGGCACTGCGCCTGTGAGTCGAGGTCATCGCGTACCGCCACGTCCAGCGTCTGCGTGGTCATATCCGGTGCCTCCTCGCTGGTCAGCAGCCACAGGTCGGCGTCGGGATGCAGGCGGTGGAAGCTGGCCAGGCGCGGCACCAGCCAATGCCGGGCAAAGGCTGGACTGGTGTTGACGATCAGTTGATTCGGCTTGCGGTACTGATCGAGCCGGCGGATGCCGCTGGCCAGCTGCCGCAGCAGGGACTGGGTGGTTTCCAGCAGGTCGATGCCGGCGTCGGTGAGGGTGACGCTGCGGCCCTGCCGGAAGAACAACGGCTGCTGCAGCGAGGCTTCCAGGCCCCGGATCTGCTGGCTGATGGCCGACTGGGTCAGATGCAGTTCCTCGGCGGCCCTGTGGAAACTACCCAGGCGGGCGGCGGCCTCGAAACCACGCAACGCGTTCAGCGGTGGCCAATGCCTCAGCATTTCAGATAAGTAAAACTGTTCAATTGATGGCTGAATCTATCGTTTGTTCTTATCGATACGCAAGCGCAGCATAGGTCCATCCCACACCGGCCCTGGAGCCCGTCATGAGCAGCCGTCGTCACTTCCTCACCCAGCTGGCGGGCGCCGCTGGCCTTGGCGGCCTGGCCGCCCTCGGCCTGACAGGGCTGCCGACGCGCGTATCCGCAGCGGGGCCGGGTGCGGGTATCTGGCGCATGCCGGACGAGCACGGGCCGCAGGAACGCGTTTTCCTGGCCTTCGCCGCGCAACCGCGGGTGTGGGGCGCGCAGGCCGATGCGGTGAACACCGCCGTGGCACGCCTGGCCCGCACCATCGCCCGCCACCAGCCCGTTAGTGTGCTGTGCCGCCCGGCGCAGCGGAAGCTGGCGCAGGATCGCTGCGGCCGCGACAACATCGAGTTCCTCGAGGTGCCGCTGGATGACATCTGGGTGCGCGACTACGGCGGATGTTTCGTCACCGATGGCAAGGGCGGGCTGGGCCTGGTTGATTTCAACTTCAACGGCTGGGGCGGCAAGCAGAGCGCACGGAACGATGGTGCGGTGGCGCCGTGGCTGGCGCAGGTGACCGGTGCCACGCTGCTGGAAAGCGATCTGGTGGGCGAGGGTGGCGGCATCGAAGTCGATGGCCATGGCACGGCCATCCTCACCGAAAGCTGCTGGGTGAACCGCAATCGCAATCCCGGCTGGTCGCGCGCGGATATCGAGGCCGAGCTGATGCACCACCTCGGCCTGCGCAAGGTGATCTGGCTGCCCGGCATTGCCGGCGAAGACATCACCGACGCGCATGTGGATTTCTATGCGCGCTTCGTGCGCCCCGGCGTAGTGATCGCCAACCTGGACAACGATCCGGAGTCCTACGACTACGATCTGACCCGCGAGCATCTGGACATTCTGCGCGGGGCCATCGATGCCGATGGTCGCCGCCTGCAGGTGCACACGCTGCCGCCGCCGCTGGACGGGCGCGACAACGTGCATACCCGCGACAACGATGATCTGGCGATGGGCTACATCAACTACCTGCCGATCAACGGCGCGGTGGTCGCGCCGCAGTTCGGTGACGACGCAGCCGATGGCTACTGCCGTGAACTACTGGAAGACATGTATCCCGGTCGTGTGATCGAACAGGTGGACATCGATGCGATCGCCGGTGGCGGTGGCGGCATCCATTGCTTGACCAAGAACATGCCGAAGGTAGGCTGAGGTGCCTCAGGCGTCGTCCTGCTTCAACGCCGCATCGGCCGCCAGCAGCGCCTCGGCGGCTGCACTGAGCGGCGGCGACGGCGGGGCAACCACACCGATCGCTTCCATCATCTTCGGCATGCCCAGGAACTGGCGCGCGCGACGGTCGTAGATGCCGGTGACCAGCAGCGCACGGGTGGCGATCTTCTGCTCGGGCCCGATCAGCACGCGCTGCTCCATGATGCCGCGCGAGCCGACCCAGCCGACCAGGCGCGTTTCCAGGGTGAAGCGCTGGAACGGCTTCAGCTCGCGGCGGAACTGGATGGTGCCGGCGCCGACGATTGGTGCCCACTTCTCGCGCAGTGCCACCCGGCCCAGGCCCATGCGCAGGATCAGGTCCAGCCGGCCCAGGTCGAAGATGTTCCAGTAGCGGCCGTTGGTCATATGCAGGTTGCTGTCCAGATCGTTGGGCAGCACCCGGAACTGCAGCCGCGAGACCCCGAACGGCGCCTCCAGCTTCGGCCGGAACAGGCTGCACAGCAGCAGGTGGAGCAGGCGGAACCAGAGATTCATGGTTATGACGACTGTTATAGTATCGCCGATACGCTAATGTATGACGACTGTCCTGGCAAGGAGCCTGCCGTGAGCCCGCGCCCCTCTGATGCGCCACAACGCGTGATTGATGCTGCGGCACAGATGCTGGCGCGCGTGGGTCTCAATGCCACCAGTATCCGTGAGGTGACCAAGCTGGCCGAGGCGCCGCTGGGCTCCACCTATCACCACTTTCCCGGCGGCAAGCAGGAGCTGCTGGCGCGCGCCACCCACATGGCTGGTGACAAGGTGGAGGCGCTCCTCGTTGAGTTGTTGAAGGGCGGGGCCGTGCAGGGCCTGCAGCAGTTCCTGGCGATGTGGCGCGAGCGCCTGCTGCGCTCCGGGTTCCGCGCGGGTTGTCCGGTGCTGGCCGCTGCCGTCGAAGAGCCGGTCGAGGCGGTTACCAGCCAACCGCGCGTGGCCGCCGCAGAGGTGTTCGTGCGCTGGCAGGGGCATCTGGCCGCAGCCTTCATTGCCGACGGCCACGAACCTGCGGCGGCGAATGGACTGGCCAGCCTGGTGATCGCCAGCGTGGAAGGCGCCGTGGCGATGTGCCGCGCACTGCAGGACATCGCCCCGTTCGACCAGGTGGCCGCGCAGTTGCTGAAGGCGGCCGCGCCTCCTTGATCCGGCTATACGTGTGCGGAGGACGTGCAGCAGGTCATCGGAAGATCATCAGGTAGCCCCAGCCGAGCACGATGGGCAGGAAGGCAGCGATGGCCGACGCGCCAAGCCAACGCAGGTAGCCGCGGGAGGCGGGGGATCCCTGCCGCTTGAGGGCCCAGGCATGCGTCGGGAGCACCAGCAACGTCTGCACCGCAAAGGTGGCCACGGCGGCAAGCCATGCCACCAGGACGCCGAGGCAGCCATCGCTGAAGCAGCGGCTACCAAACCACGAACCCCAACCGGCGAGGCCAATCATTGGAACGAACATCACGAGCGCGGTGGCGCGGGTGAACTGGGAGGCGTGCATGCCGTGGCGCATAGCTCTTCTGGTGGAAAATCATAATCCAGCCGTCGGCGCGCGGGTACAAGGCCGGCGCCAGTGCGGCCTGTGGGTGATGGACCTACGGCCCCATCGCGCTAGAATCCGTCCACCACCGCCTACGCGTGCCCGGCAAGGATGTCCGCATGCAGTATCAGGTTTCTGAGGTCCCTGGCCGCAATGCCACGCGCCCGCTGGCGGCGGCATGAAGAACTCGCGCCATTTTTCCATCAGTGCATTGAAGTTGCCCAGGAGCCGCGGCAGTGAAGTCGTGCGTGCGGCTGGCCGCGCACGCGGTGGCCATGATCGTCGCGTTGACCGGCGCCACCGTTTTCCATGCCTCGGGTCTGCAGTGGGCGGCCGCTGTCGATGCAATGCCGCTGCGCTACCCGATGGCGGTAGTGCTGGCCGGGTAGTGCTGCAATTCCGGGCGATTTCCTCTGTGCTTCACTTTTTCCAGGATCTTCATGCGACAGCGCATTGCAAGGAAACGCGTCCTGGCCACAACGGTCGTTCTATCGATGGTTGCAGTCGTAGCGCTGCTGGCCAGCGTGCGCCCGCAGTGGCGGCGGGAAGTCGGCCCGCCTCCGATCAGTCTGGGAACGGCACGGATGCAGGCCGAAGTGATGGCAGAGCTCATCGACCTGCGACCGACACCGCCAGGAAAGCCGCCGGTTCCACCGATTCCAATGAGAGGAGTCTCCTCCCCGATGCTGGCCGGTAACAGTGGGTTCGCGACCGCAGAGGTGCGGCTGGAAGACGTCGCGCCAGCACACTTCGAGCCGCGCGGCTGGGAGCCCGACATTCCATTCGCTGTGATGGAATGGACTGCGCCTTCCTGCGGTGAAGGATATCCCGCCCCGGTCTGCCAGGTTCGTCACAGCGTCGTCGAGTGGCGCGATGATGACAGTGCGGCGTCCTTTCAACTGCAGCAGCATCTGGAGTCGATGCTGCAGGTTGCGAACCGCCGGGCTTCACGGGTACCCGGTCTCGCGTTCGAGCTTGCACACGTGCGGGCGCAACGGATGACGTGGGACGAGCTTCAGCAACGGCGCGCGCGCGGTATCGAGGGATGCACGGGTGGCCCGGGCAGTCCGGATCTGGGCGTTGTCTATCTGCAGCGTCCTGTGTTCAGCCTGGATGGGAACTGGGCAATGGCATCGATCGCCTCGGATCTGTGCAGTGGAGGAACGGCGATGCGTGTCCTCTACCTTCTGCATCGCAGGAAGGGCGGCTGGGAGCGTGTTCGAGTGGAGCCTGTCCGCTATACGAGCTTTGGACAGGGCCTGTGGCCCGCGTTGCCGGAGTCGTGATGACAGATACCTCGTTCAAGCCAGACCGTGACTGCCAACAACGGATCGCCTGGCGACGCATTGCATCGCTGGCGGCTGCGCTGTCGGCCTTGGCGCTCATGGCCGGAATCTGCAGCCTGCGCCCGAGGTGGCAGCAGGCGATCGGTCCGCCACCGGTCAACCTGGGAACGGCGCAGATGCAGGCGGAGGCGATGGCGCTGGCGATCCGGCAGAGTCCTCCATTCCGTCTTCCAGCCCCGCCAGTGCCGCAGCCAACGCCAGTTCTGCCATCGTCGCTGAGCAAGGTGCCCACCGCACCGCAGACGCCGTCCACGCGCGTCGATCGATGGCGCCTGCAGGAGCAGCCGCAGTTGACCGACCCGGTGGGGGAGGACATCTACGTGATGGAGCAGACCTTGCCCTATTGCTGGGCGGGCAGCAGTGCCTCGACCTGCCAGGAGGTGGACGATCTGGTCCTGCCGCTGGACGACCGGTGGCCGCCGGACATCCATGCGCTGCGATTGCAGCTGCAGGCGGACCTGGTTCCCACCAATCGCCGTCCCACGCCAGTACCTGCGGGCGCATTGGCCGGTGCGCAGCGGATGGACGGCGCGGGGCTTCGAGCGCTGCGGGAGCAGGGGTGCAGGGCAACGGTGCATGGGCCGATTCGGACATACGACCACGTCGCCTATCTGACCCGGCCCGTTTTCAGTGTCGATGGGCAGTGGGCTATGATCGCGGTCGCCTGGGATTCGTGTTCCGGCGATTTCGTCTACCGGGAGCTTGTCGTGCTGCATCGGGAACAAGGACGCTGGATGGCCGAACCCCCGGAACGGGGTCTGGGCGGCGTATGGGACGGCCGCATACTGCGGTCTTGGACGTACAACCACTGACGAGGAAGAGCGCATGGATGTCGCTGCACGCAGGAACAGGACGTTGTTTCGTTGGATCATGGTGACGCTGCTGGCAGTATTGATGCCGTTTGCGGCACTGGCGCAGCCCGCAGCCGGGCAGGCCGAAGCCGCCACTGCCGCGGAAGAGGCGCGATGCCGCGCCTGCAGCTATGAGCGTATCGGGCACAAGGTCGATATCGGGCTGGTTGCACTGGTGTCGCTGCTGGTGGTGGGCCTGCTGGTAGCGGCGTCCCGCGAGTGGGGCACCACCTCGCAGCGCTGGACCTGCCGCACGCTGGCTCTGTTGCTGGTGGGTGTCGGTGTGGCATTGCTGTGGTGGGCTGGCAGCGTCGTCTACCTGGGCTACAACCCGTGGCAGGAAATGGCCGCCCCTGTCGATGGTTCGCTTACCTCGACACTGCTCAACACCTCACCGAAGTGGCTGGCGGCGCTGGCGTTGATTGGTTTCGCACCTTCCATCTGGAAGCGCAGCGAGCGCCTGCCGGCCTGGCGTATCGGCTGATCCTGGAACGACGGCGCCGGATCACACCCGGCGCCGCCTGCGGTCATCAGTCAAACCGCAAACGCACACCAGCGTAGATGCCACGGCCTTCGCCCGGCGTCGAGCGGGCAATATCCCTGCCTGCGTCGTCGTAGCCCGGCGTGACCGTGGCGGCGTAGTGGCGGTTGCCGAGGTTGCGCATCTCCGCCCAGGCCTGCCAGCGGCCACCGGGTGCGTCGTAGCCGATGCGGCTGCCGAAGATCACGTGGCTGTCGGCCCAGTAGCTGTTGGCGTAGTCGACGGCGATGCGCGAGGCGTATTCGGTATTGAGCGCGGCGTACAGGCCGGATGCATGACCGAAGCGCAGCTCGGCCTGGTAGGCGTGGCGCGGCAGGCCGGGCAGGCGGTTGCTGCCGAAACGCGCGTCGTGGCGATAGCGGAAATCGCTGAAGGTATACGCCTGGCGCAGCGACAGGCGGCCCGGTGCAGCCTGCCACAGCGTGCTGTCCAATCCGGCCTCGATGCCGCGGTGAACGGTGGGGCTGGCGTTGTTCTCGGCGATGAACAGGTTCGGCACCGGTTGCAGTTCGACGCTCAGCAGTTCGTGGTTCACGTGTGCGTAGTAGCCGGTCAGTTCCCAGCGGCCCAGCGCCGCGTCACCGCGCGCGCCCAGTTCCAGCGTGGTGGCGGTCTGGTTCTGCATCGGCACCGGCGCGCGCTGGCGGCCGCTGGACGGGCCATTGCCTGGCCCGAAGTACTGGTTCGAGCCCCAGATCATCGACCAGGGGTGCGGCGCCTCCACCGAGCGGCTGAGGTTGCCGAACCACTGGGTCTGGGCGCTGTGCTGCCAGGTGAAGCCCAGTCGCGGCGTATAGTCCCAGTTGTGGTCGCGCAGGCGGCCGCCGCTGCTCGGCCAGGTCACCTGCACATCGCGACGGGTGTTGATCAGTGCCAGCCCGGTCTGCATGCGCAGGCGGTCATTGAAGGTGAGGGTATTGCTGACGTGCAGCGTGCTGTCGGTGCCGTGGTGGCGGTAGTCACGCGTGCGCGTACCGGCGGCATAGCCGTTGCTGGCAAAGCGCAGCGACTCGCGCACATCGGCGTCCAGATCGTGGGTGACGCGCAGGCCGACCGTGGTCTCGCTGTCCAGGCCGAACAGCCGGTGGCGGCGGCGGTAGTCCAGCGTGGCGTTGAGGTTGGCGTAGTCCAGCTGCTGCCGGTACAGGCTCTCGTTCAAGTCCATCGGGTACTTGTGATAGACCAGCCCGGCCTGCAACGAGGAGTCCTCATCGATCTGCAGCGTGGTGACGTTGCCCACCCAGGTGCTGCCCGGCTGCGGGCGACGCGCATCGATGGCCAGGTTGGCCGCATTCGCGGCACGCGGATCGTTGCGGATCTGATCGCGGGTCAGGCGGCCGGGCGTTTCATGATTGGTTTCGCGATAGCGCACAAAGAAGCGCGTCTGCAGGTCGGGCGTGATCTGCCATCCCACATTCGCCATCGCACCCTTGCCGTCGCCGCGCGAATGGCGCTGGTAACCGTCGAACTCGGTATCGGTGTAGGCCAGGAAGTAGTCGACATCACCACTGACGCCGCCCCAGCTGATGCCGCGCTTCTGGTAGCCACGGCTGCCGGCTTCGTAGTGCAGCTGCACGCCCGCCGAATCACGACCGCTGCGGCTGACGTAGTCGATGGCACCGCCCAGCGCCAGCGCCCCGCGCTCGAAGCCGTTGGCGCCGCGCAGGACTTCCACGCGCGACAGCCACAGCGGTTCCAGCAGCTCGTAGGGCGTGCCGCCCGGGCCGGTCAGTGGCAGGCCGTCGATCGACACCGCAATACCCGAGGCGTGCGCGCCCGGGCCCCGGTTGATGCCCGAGCCACGGATCGAGATCTTGGTGCCCTCATTGCCCGGCGACTGCGCGCTGATGCCCGGTTGGTAGGCCAGCACATCGGCGCTGGTGGACAGTCGGCTGTCGGCCTTGGCCACGTCGATCAGGTTGCTGGCGCCGGGCACGCGCTTCAGCGCCTCGCGCGCCTGCGCGCTGGCATCGGCGGCAGCGGTGACCTGCACGGCATCCAGCGTGGTGGCCTGTGGGGCGGCAGCGGCGGTGGAAGAGAGGCCGAGGGAAACGGCCAGGAACAGCAGCGAGGGGGTGGGGCGGTACGACGAGAGCGACATGCGGGAATGCTGTAAACCACCAAAGTGGCGCGCAAGTTAACAGGTCGGCGGCGTCACGTCACCCATCGCTCGCGTATGGCCGCCCGCAACATCCATGTAGAGCCGAGTCCATGCTCGGCTATCGCGCGCAGCGCGGGTCTCCTGAGATCGCAACGAAGAGCAGCCGAGCATGGGCTCGGCTCTGCAGCAGGGTTTAGGGCGAGGGCTTCGCCAGCGCCTTGGCCTTCGCGTACAGCGCCTTGGCAATCTCTGCATCGCCCAATGCCGCATGGAACTCGGCCAGGCTGTCCCACGCGTTGGCCGAATCCGGATACAGCTCGGCGTTGAGCGCGAACACTTTCAGTGCCTTGCTGGCACCCAGACTCTCGCGGATGGCATAGCCATCGGCATTGATCGCACGTTCCAGTTCATCGGTGGGAACGCCATTGCTGACGCGCAGCCAGCTACGCATTCGCGGTTTCGCATCGGTGCTGTCATCCACCGCATAGGCGATCAGCCGCTCGGACAGCACAGCGTGCGGAAACTCCCCGGGCGCAACCACCGCCATCGTGCTCTCCACCAGCGTGCTGGACCAGACATTGCGGGCGCTGCCGTTGGTCAGGTACACGAACACCCAGTAGCCGTTGGCCAGCGTGCCCTTGTAGGCCAATCGCGCACGTACACGGGTGCCACCATCGTGACCTACCTGGGTGTAGCCGTCGCTTCGGGTGGTGTCCCAACCGGTGGAGAAGAAATTGCTGCCGCCACCGACCAGCTTCTGCGGCTGCCAGAGCTTTTCCAGGGTCGCCGTGCGCACCAGCTTGCCGCTCGCCAGCGCCTGCAGGAAACGGTTCATATCGCCCACGGTGGTCTGCAGGTCGGCATGGCCCCAGCCGTAGTCCGGCCAGGGATCTTCATTGGCGGGCTGCAGTTGGCCATCCTTGCCGATGTACGGCACCGCCGCGCGCCGGGCCGGCACGCTGGCACCGCCCCACGAGGTGCTGGCCATCTTCAATGGCTGCAGGATGCGTTCGCGAGCGATGGCCGGGTAGGGCTTGCGGTAGTGCGCTTGCAGCAACGCCGTCAGCACCAGGTAGTTGGCCTGGGTGTACTGCACGCGGCTGCCGGTGGCGAACTGCATCGGTGTCGCGCCGGCTACCTTCAGTGCAGCGCCAAGGACAGGGGCTACACCAGGGTAGCCCTTGCTGACCCAACGGTTGTCGACACGATCGTAGTACTCGCCGATACCCGAGCTGTGGTTGAGGAAATCGCGCACGTGGATTGCCTGCCATGCTGCAGGCAGGTCCGGCACATAGCGGCTGGCCGGTGCATCCAGATCCACCTTGCCCTGGTCGACCAATTGCATCACCAGCGTGCTGGTCAGCAGCTTGGCCATCGACTGGGCGGCGAAGATCGTATCGACAGTGGCAGGCGCATGGGCAGCGGGATCACGTTCACCGCTGGCGCCCTGGTACAGCACCTGGCCGTTGTGGGCGACCAGTACCGCCTGGCCGGCGATGCCGTAGCGCTCGCGGTTGGTCTGCAGCTGGGTGCTGAGCTGCTTGGAAAGATCGCCGGCAGTTTCAAGCGCCGAAACGGGTGGGATCGCAAACAGCGTGCAGAGCAATGCAACGGCCAGGGTGCGGTACATCGCGGTGATCCATCAGCGGTGATGGCGCATGTTGGTCACGTCGGAAGAGCGGGTCAAGGGCACCGATTCCCGCATCAGGGAGAGCCGGCCAGCGGCCGGCACTACCATACGTTTCCGGTAGTGCCGGCCGCTGGCCGGCACCCCTGCGATCAGCCGAGGATGCCCGGCAGATCCAGCCCCTTTTCCTTCGCGCAGTCGATCGCGATGTCATACCCCGCATCGGCATGGCGCATCACGCCGGTGGCCGGGTCGTTCCACAGCACGCGGCCAATCCGCTTGGCCGCTGCCTCGGTGCCGTCGCAGACGATCACCATGCCGGCGTGCTGCGAGAAGCCCATGCCGACGCCACCACCGTGATGCAGCGACACCCAGGTCGCGCCGCTGGCGGTGTTGAGCAGGGCGTTCAGCAGCGGCCAGTCGGACACCGCATCGGAGCCGTCGGCCATCGCTTCGGTTTCGCGGTTCGGCGAGGCGACGCTGCCACTGTCCAGGTGGTCGCGACCGATCACCACCGGCGCCTTCAGTTCGCCGTTGGCGACCATCTCGTTGAACGCCAGGCCGAGTCGATCGCGATCACCCAGGCCGACCCAGCAGATGCGCGCCGGCAGGCCCTGGAACTTGATCTTCTCGGCGGCCATGTCCAGCCAGCGGTGCAGGTGCGGGTTGTCCGGAATCAGTTCCTTCACCTTGGCATCGGTCTTGGCGATGTCTTCCGGGTCGCCGCTCAGTGCGGCCCAGCGGAACGGGCCGATGCCGCGGCAGAACAACGGGCGGATGTAGGCCGGCACGAAACCCGGGAAATCGAAGGCATTGGCCACGCCTTCTTCCAGCGCCATCTGCCGCAGGTTGTTGCCGTAATCCACGGTGGGCACGCCCAGCGCATGGAAGCCGAGCATGGCGCGGATGTGGTTGGCCATCGATGCACGCGCGGCCTTCTCCACTTCCTTGGGGGCGGAAGCGCGCTTCTCATCCCACTGTTCGACCGTCCAGCCCTGCGGCAGGTAGCCGTTCACCGGGTCGTGCGCGGAGGTCTGGTCGGTCAGCAGGTCCGGCTTCACGCCGCGCTTGAGCAGTTCGGCCAGCACATCGGCAACGTTGCCGAGCAGGCCCACCGACTTCGGCGTACCGGCCTTGCACGATTCATCGATCAGGCGCAGCGCTTCGTCCAGATTGTCGGTCCAGGTGTCGAGGTAGCCGGTGCGCAGGCGCATGTCGATGCTGCTCTTGCGGCACTCGACGGCCAGGCAGGAGGCACCGGCCATCACGGCAGCCAGCGGCTGTGCACCACCCATGCCGCCGAGGCCACCGGTGAACAGCCACTTCCCGGTCAGGTCGCCGCCGAAATGCTGGCGCCCCATTTCCACGAAGGTCTCGTAGGTGCCCTGCACGATGCCCTGCGCACCGATGTAGATCCAGCTGCCGGCGGTCATCTGGCCGTACATGGCCAGGCCCTTCTTATCCAGCTCGTTGAAGTGGTCCCAGTTGGCCCAGCGCGGCACCAGGTTGGAATTGGCGATCAGCACGCGCGGTGCATCGGCGTGGGTGCAGAACACGCCCACCGGCTTGCCCGATTGCACCAGCAGGGTCTGGTCATCGTCCAGGCGCTTGAGCGTTTCGACGATGGCGTCGAAGCTTTCCCAGTCGCGTGCGGCGCGGCCGATGCCGCCATACACCACCAGTTCCTGCGGGCGCTCGGCCACGTCCGGGTGCAGGTTGTTCATCAGCATGCGCAGCGGTGCTTCGGTCAGCCAGCTCTTGGCATTGAGCGTGGTGCCGGTCGGCGCGGCGATGGTGCGGGACGGGTCGTTGCGGGTCATGCGGCGCTCCGGTTCGTAGCGAATTCAAGGCAGGCGTTGAGCACCTGCGCCAGGGTGTGGCGCAGTGGTGCGGCGTGGTCGGGGTCGAGCGGGGTGGGCCAGCTGTGTTCGTCCACCTGGTCCGGCAGGGGTTCGTGCATGTAGCCGCGGCAGGCAAGTTCCATCTGCAGGCTGTGCACGCCGCCGGCGATGTTGCTGTAGTGGCGGGTGATCCAGCCGCCCTTGAAGCGGCCGTTGCGCACCTGGCTCATGCCACTGATCTTCAGCAGGTTCTCCACCACGTCGCTCAGGGCGTTGTCGCAGGAGGTGTCCGGTGCGCCGGACGGACCTGCAGTCCCCAGGTTGAACTGCGGTAGTTCGCCCTCGAACAGGTGCGGGATATGCGAGCGGATCGAGTGCGCGTCGTACACCACCACGGTGCCGTGGCGTGCACGCAGGCGCGTGATCTGCGAAGCCAGCGCATCGTGGTAAGGAAGGAAATACGTGTCGCGACGACGGGCGATTTCTGCTTCGTCCGGTTCGTGCCCGGCGTGGTACAGCGGCTGGTTGTCGAAGGTCGTCAGCGGACACAGGCCGGTGGTGTTCTGGCCCGGGTACAGCGACACGCCGCTGGGATCGCGGTTGAGGTCGATCACCGAACGCGAGATCGCCGAGCGCACCGTGGTCGCGCCCATGCCGCGCACGAAGTCGTACAGCTCGTGCACCCACCAGTCGGCATCGCGGCGGGCCAGCCACGGCGAGTGGTAGTCGCCGATCAGGTCGTGCGGCAGCTCGCTGCCGGTATGCGGGAAGCTGACGATGAGGGGGGCATCGCCCTCGTGCACCGTCAACCATTCAGGAAGGGTCGTCATGCCTGCGGTTCCACAGTCGGCAACAGATCGCCCAGGCCCTGCGCCAGCGCGCCACTGCGCACAAGATTCGTGGCGGTCACCATGTCGGGGTGGAAATAGCGGTCTTCTTCCAGCGTCGGCACCTGCGCACGCAGGGTGGCGCGCACCGTTTCCAGCGCGGCGCTGGAGCGCAGCGGCGCATGGAAATCACAGCCCTGCGCGGCGGCCAGCAGCTCGATGCCGATCACGTTGGCGGCGTTCTCGGCCATCTGCATCAGCCGGCGTGCGCCATGCGCGGCCATCGACACATGGTCTTCCTGGTTGGCCGAGGTCGGAATCGAATCAACGCTGGCCGGGTAGGCGCGCTGCTTGTTTTCCGAGACCAGTGCAGCGGCGGTCACCTGCGGAATCATGAAGCCGGAATTCAGGCCCGGGCGCGGGGTCAGGAACGCCGGCAGGCCGGACAGGGCCGGGTCCACCAGCATCGCCAGGCGGCGCTCGCTGATCGAACCGATCTCGCAAACCGCCATCGCCAGCATGTCGGCGGCGAAGGCCACTGGCTCGGCGTGGAAGTTGCCACCGGACAGCGCTTCGCCGGTGTCGGTGAACACCAGCGGATTGTCGGACACGCCGTTGGCTTCGATTTCCAGCGTGGTCGCGGCCTGGCGCAGGATGTCCAGCGCCGCGCCCATCACCTGCGGCTGGCAGCGCAGGCAGTACGGATCCTGCACGCGCACGTCGTTGTGGCGATGCGACTCGCGGATGTCCGAGCCCTGCATCAGCGCGCGCAGGGTGGCGGCGGTGGCGATCTGCCCGCGCTGGCCGCGGATCGCGTGGATGCGCGGGTCGAAGGGCGTGTCGGAACCCTTGGCAGCTTCCACCGACAGCGCGCCGGTCACCAGTGCGGCCTGGAACACGGTCTCGATCTCGAACAGGCCGGCCAACGCATAGGCGGTGGAGAACTGGGTGCCGTTGAGCAGCGCCAGGCCTTCCTTCGCGCCCAGTTCGATCGGCTGCAGGCCAGCACGTGCCAGTGCGTCGGCTGCCGGTAGGCGCTCGCCGCCGATGAAGGCTTCGCCAACGCCCAGCATCACGCTGGCCAGGTGCGAGAGCGGCGCCAGATCGCCCGAGGCACCCACCGAACCCTGTGCGGGCACCACCGGCAGCACGCCCTTGACCAGCATCGCTTCCAGCAGTAGCAGGGTTTCCTCGCGAATGCCCGAAGCCCCCTGCGCCAGGCTGACCAGCTTCAGCGCCATCATCAGGCGCACCACGCTGGCCGGCATCGGCTCGCCCACGCCAGCGGCATGCGAGAGCACGATGTTCCGCTGCAGGGTGGCTAGATCTTCGCGCTCGATGCGCACGCTGGCCAGCTTGCCGAAGCCGGTATTGATGCCATACACCGGCGCGCCCTTGGCGACGATGGCGGCCACCGCCGCCGCACTGGCGCGCACCACCGGCAGCGCGGCCGGGTCCAGTGCAAGCGGCGCACCGCGATAGACCTGCCGCCACTGGGCGAGAGTGACACGGCCGGGGCGAAGAACCAGGGTGTTGCTCATGTGTTGCTCCAGGAGGCAGGCAGGTCGGGCTGTCCGCGCACCACGCGCGCGTGCAGCGGGTTGAATCCAATGCGATAGACCAGGTCGGCGGGGCCATCGATGTCCCAGATCGCCAGGTCGCAGTCCAGGCCCACGGCGAGGCGGCCGATGCGATCGCTGCGTCCGAGCGCGCGCGCCGCTTCACGGGTGAAGCCGGCGATGCACTCATCGACGGTCAGGCGGAACAGGGTGGCGCCCATGTTCATCGCCAGCAGCGGGCTGGTCAGCGGCGAAGTGCCCGGATTGCTGTCGGTGGCCAGCGCCAGCGGCACGCCGGCCGCACGCAGCGCAGCGATCGGCGGCAGGGTGGTATCGCGGGTGAAATAGAAGGCACCGGGCAACAGCACGGCGACGGTGCCGGCGGCGGCCATCGCGGCGATGCCGGCATCGTCCAGATGTTCGATATGGTCGGCCGAGAGGGCACCGAAGCTGGCGGCCAGTTCGGCGCCATGCTGGTTGCTCAGCTGCTCGGCATGAATCTTCACCGCCAGCCCGTTGGCGCGCGCCGCTTCGAAGACCTGCCGCGCCTGCGCCGGCGAGAAGGCGATGTTCTCGCAGAATACGTCCACCGCTTCGGCCAGGCCTTCGGCGGCGATGGCCGGAATCATCACGTTGCACACCTCGTCGGTGTATTCCTGCGCCTCGCGGCCTGGCGGAATCGCGTGTGCGCCGAGGAATGTGGTCACCACGTTGACCCGGCACTCCTCGCCCAGCGCACGCGCTACCTGCAGCTGCTTGCGTTCGTCGGGCAGGGTCAGGCCGTAGCCGGACTTGATCTCGATCGTGGTCACGCCTTCGGCACGCATCGCCAGCAGGCGCGGCCGGCTTTCGCTGGCCAGCTGTTCCGGGGTGGCAGCACGGGTGGCGCGCACGGTGGAGACGATGCCGCCGCCGGCACGGGCGATCTCGGCATAGCTGACGCCCTGCAGGCGCTGCTCGAATTCGTTGGCGCGGTTGCCGGCGTAGACCAGGTGGGTGTGGCAGTCGATCAGGCCGGGCGAGATCCAGCGGCCTTCGCCATCGATGCGGGTGGTCGGCTGCAGGTGGGCGTCGCTGCCGGCCGGGCCAACATGGACGATGCGGCCGCCAGCGCAGGCCAGTACGCCATCGCGGATGACACCCAGCCCCTCGCCATCGAGGGTCATCAGGTGGACGTTGGACCAGAGGGTATCGACGTGCATGGCATCCACAACGCGGCTGTGCTTATATGTCTATACAATATAGGCGTCCATTTCGGGTTGTCCAGCCATGTCCGATTCGCGTTCCCCGCTCTGTTTCCATGCCGCCCACGCCCTTCTGGCCGACGGCTGGGCCCGCGATGTCCGCCTGCAGGTGCAGGACGGCCGCATCACGGCGATCCACATGGGGCAGGGCGCCCAGCACGGCGACACCCGCGTCGACATCCTGGTGCCGGGCCTGCCCAACCTGCACAGCCACGCCTTCCAGCGCGGCATGGCTGGGCTGACCGAGATCGGCGGCGGCGACGGTGACAGCTTCTGGAGCTGGCGTGAGCTGATGTACCGCTTCCTGGCCCATCTGCGCCCGGACGCGGTGCAGGCCATCGCCGCCCAGGCCTACATGGAAATGCTGGAAAGCGGCTTCACCCGCGTCGGCGAATTCCATTACCTGCACCACGACGCCGATGGTCGCGCCTATGCCAACCGCGCCGAGATGAGTGCACGGATTGCTGCCGCCGCCGAGCAGACCGGCATCGGCCTGACCCTGCTGCCGGTGTTCTATGCGCATGCCGATTTCGGCGGGGCGGCGCCGAATCCAGCGCAGCGGCGCCTGATCCACGACGTGAACGGTTTCGCGCAGCTGCTGGACGCCGCCAAGCCGGCACTGGCCGCGCTGCCGGATGCGGTGCTCGGCATCGCGCCGCACAGCCTGCGTGCAGTCACCGGCGAGGAATTGAGTGCGTTGCTGCCGCTGACCGACGGCCCGGTGCACATCCATATCGCCGAGCAGGTGCGTGAAGTCGAGGCCTGCCTGGCCTGGAGCGGCCAGCGTCCGGTGCAGTGGCTGTACGACCATGCACCGGTGGATGCGCGCTGGTGCCTGGTGCACGCCACCCACATCACCGACGATGAGCGCGTCGCCATCGTGGCCAGCCAGGCCGTGGCCGGCCTGTGCCCGATCACCGAAGCCAACCTGGGTGACGGCCTGTTCCCGATGCAGGCGTTCGCGCGCGAGGGCGGGCGCTTCGGTGTCGGCTCCGATTCCAATGTGCTGATTGATGCGGCCGAAGAACTGCGCCTGCTCGAATACGGCCAGCGCCTGACCCTGCGCGGTCGCAACGTGCTGGCCCCGGATGCCACCCGCAGTACCGGCCGCTTCCTGTTCGAAGGCGCACTGCACGGTGGTGCACAGGCGCTGGGCGTGCCCGCTGGCCTGCAGGTCGGCGCCAGTGCCGACCTGGTCGAACTGGATGCCGGGCACCCGGCGCTGCAGGCGCGACAGGATGACGCATGGCTTGACAGCTGGGTGTTCGCCGCACGTAATGGCGCGCTGCGATCGGTCTGGCGCCATGGCCGCCAATGCGTGGCCGAGGGCCGCCACCTGCAGCGCGAGGCGATCACCACCGCCTTTACCGCCGCCCTGCGTGGCGTGCTGGGCTGATCGCCTCCCGCCACCGAGACCCCATTACGTGAAGGTCAGCAAGTCCGCCACGCTCAACCAGCGTATCCGCAGCGATCTGGAAAGCCGCATCCTCAGTGGAGAGTGGGCGCCGGGCTTTCGGATTCCGTACGAACACGAGCTGATGGAGCAGTACGGCTGCTCGCGGATGACGGTGAACAAGGTGCTGACCGCGTTGGCCGAGAGCGGCATGATCGAGCGTCGCCGCCGTGCCGGTTCGTTCGTGGCGCGGCAACCCCCGCACCTGGAGCAGGTGGCGCTGGAGATCCCCGATATCGCGATGGAGGTTGGCTCGCGCGGCCACCAGTACGCCTATCGCCTGCTGCAGCGCGACCTGCGCCTTGCCGATGCCGGCAATGCCGGTGAAGTCGAGCTGGCCGGTCAGGAAAACCTGCTGGCGATGCGCTGCCTGCATCTGGCCGATGGTCGCCCGCTGGCGCTGGAGCACCGCCTGATCAGCCCGGTGGGGGTGCCGGAGGTACTGGAGGTCGACTTCAGCACTACCGCACCGGGCAGCTGGCTGCTGCAGAACGTGTCGTGGACCCGTGCCCAGCACCGCATCAGTGCCTGGGGGGCAGATACCGCCACCGCCAAGCTGCTGGAGGTGAAGCCGGGTACCGCCTGCCTGGTGATCGAACGCCTGACCTGGCGTGGCGAACAGCCGATCACCCGCGTGCGCCAGGTGTTCCTGGGGGATGCCTGGGACCTGGTGGCGCGCTTCGCGCCGGGCGCGCGATAGGGATTCCATCCACGCATGGCGTGGATCTACTGGGCCGGAACGACTGTCGCCTTGAACTCTGTCGGGGCGTGTGTGCGATGTGTATCGTCCCTGCATGAAGAGCAGGGACCTCATCCGGGATCTGGAAGCGGCATGTTGGATCTGTCGTCGGATCCGCGGATCCCATCATGTATTCGTGCACCCGCAGCACCCTCACATCATCACCGTTCCTCACCCAAGGAAGGATCTGGGGAAGGGCTGGTGCAGGCGTTGCGGAAGCTCGCAGGACTGACGTAGGAGGGCCCATGCGATATCCAGTCCTGATCGAGGCAGGCGATGAGCGCACCGCGTGGGGTGTGGTCGTTCCAGATCTGCCGGGGTGCTTCTCGGCGGCCGACACGCTTGATGATGCGCTCAGCGCTGCCGAGGAAGCTGCACTCGCCTGGATTGATGCGGCCCTGGATGAGGGGCGCTCGATTCCGACACCTTCCGCGCCACAGAAGATCGCCGCCGAGGCATCCAAGGACATCCGTTGGATTCTTGCGTACATCTGCATTGATCCGGCTCTGCTGGACGATACCATCGAGCGGGTCAATATCAGCCTGCCACGCCGGATCCTGGCGAGGCTGGATGCGCAGGCCAGAGCGGCGGGTGAATCGCGCTCCAGTTACATCGCCCATCTCGCGGCATTGGGCTGAGCTGGCGCCATGTGGAGCCGAGCCGATGCTCGGCTGCTGTTCGCGTGTGGCTCAACTCTGCAAAGGCATCCACGCGTGGCGTGGATCTACCAAGGGGTCGCGCATCGGGGTTCAGTAAATCCACGCCACGCGTGGATGCGGCCCCATCAGTACGTGGCGCACTGCCGCCAGCGCACCGGCTCATCCACGCCGGGGCGGGCGTTGAGCTGGATGCGCACGTTGCGCAGGGCGGGGTAGTGCAGCACTTCCTCGCAGACCTGCGGCCAGACCGCGTCCAGCTCGCCCGTGCGGTTGATCGCCAGCGTCTGCCGGGTCAGCCAGACCCCGCTGGCGATACCGGGCTTGCCGGCCAAGGCGCGGGACAGATCGGCCTGGAAGCGCTCCAGCGTGGCGGCATCCGGGTTGGGGTTGCTGCGCGCGTCGGCTGAGGGCGCGGCCGGTGCAGGCGCAGCGGCCGGCGGCGTGGTGGCGGGGGCCGGCGCCGGTTCGGGCGCCGCTTCAACCGCAGGTGCAACCGGCGCGGGGGTGTCCGCCACCTCGGCAACAGGCGCGGTGTCCTGCACATGCAAGCCTTGCAGGCTCAATCCCACCAGCAGGCCCAGCGTGACCGCGCCGAGCGCGGCAATGGCGATCCGGCGCAGGGCTTCATGGCGGGCGCTGGCACGCACACGGGTTTCGATTTCCGCCGGCAGGTAGGGCTGGAGCAGCGGCCACAGGCGCGGACCGTCCAGTACTTCTACCGCCTGCTTCTCGGCAGCGCTGCGCCCGTCGCGTTCCATCCGGCCTTCGGTCAGCAGCACGCCGCCCTTGGCGCCGGCCAGGCGCGCAGCAGCCCCCAGCTCGTTCACTGCGGCGGTGCCGATACGGTAGGCAAGGCCATGCTTGCAGGACACCAGCCACTGGTTGGGGCCGTCGCTGAGCAGGAAGTCGCTGCTCGGCTCGCGGGATTCCTCCGCCGGGTCATTCAGTTCACGCAGGCCGCGCTGTTCGCGCAGCATGCGCTTGACCAGTACCGAGAACTCGCGCCAGTGCATGCCGGCCAGCGCTTGCAGGCCAAGTTGCATCTCCTTCTGCCGCCGCTTGATCCACCACAGATAGACAACAGCCAGGGAACAGGTAAGCAGGGCCGACAGCAGGGCCAGGATCCAAGGGAGCATGCAGGAGGTGCGCGGAAGGGGCGAATGCGGAAGACGACAGTGTAAAGGTCGCACTATCCGGCTGGGTCAGGACGTTCCTGACAGGAAGCGTGATGGAACGCTCAGATCGGCATACGGCGAGCACGAAAAACCCGCCAATCCTGAAGCCGTGAGGGGAGGGAACAAACGGCAGCCGAAGCGATTGGCGGGTTGCTCGCGATTGTCAATCAAAATTTATTGCATTGCAACAATGGCCGGTCAGGGCACGCTGCCTGGCGACTGATGGCTGCCCGGTGCGGGTGCATCGGTGCCTGAGGCCGCACGGTTTTCCAGCTTGGCCAGCCGCGCGTGCAGGGCGTCGATACGGGCTTCCAGCGCGGTCACCTCGTCCGCAGTGGGGACATGCAGGCGCTTGAGCACGCCCTGCACCTGGTCATCGAAGGCCTTTTCGACCTTGTTCCAGGTGCCAGAGGCCTTCTCGCGGGCCTCATCCAGTGACGATTCCACGTTGTCGCGCCAGCCCGGGCCCTGTTCGCCGTGGCGTTCACGGCGGCGGGCCTCCCAGGCTTCGCCTTCCTTCACCAGGCCGTCGAAGAAGCGGCTGCCTTCGGCCTGTGCACGGCCAAGAGCGCCCAGGCCGGCCAGCCAGACCTGCTGCGCCGAGTCACTCAGCTTGCGCGAGAAGCGCTCGGCCTGGTCACCGAACGAGGCGTCGTCGTTGCGGCGGTCATCGTTTTCGTACTGGTTCATCGCACTTCCCGTGGGAGTTGGGCCTGCCCCGAGAGTAGCGCGCGATGGCGTTGCACGGCCGTGACGGCCGTCGCCGGGATTCAGCCCAGCTTTTCCTTCAGCACGCGCTGGATCTCGCCCTCGACCATGCCCTTCATCGCCGACAGCAGGAAGCCCAGCTTGGCGGTGACGCGCACGGCGCCCGGCTGCAGTTCGATCGCACCGTCCACGCCGCTGCCAGAGAAGTTGAGCACGTCGGCGGTCCAGGACGACTTCAGGCCGAAGCGCTCGGACAGCTTGGCGGCGACCTGTTCGATCGCGGCGCGTGCCTGCGCGTCGGGCAGGGCGTGGGCGTGACGGACATCGATGGTGGACATGCAGGCTCCTGGCGCCGGGCGGGGATGATCAATGAGGGCGAGCATTGTGCGCATCGAGGGCCGTCGCGCCAAGCACTCATCGCAGGTTCTTCTTCGTTGGCGGCCAACCTGCTAGGCTGCGCCGCGTGCAGAACCTGCTTGTTCACTTCAGTCAACAACAACAGCCCGACCAGCCGCTGCGGCCCGGGGTGCAACGCATCGTGCGCCAGGCCAACGGCAGCGTGCGGCTCGGCGACGCCGGCCACGGCGCCCTGCTGCTGGCGCAGTTCTGCATGGACGATCGCGGCCTGTGGCTGCAGGTCGGCAACGGTATCCGTGGCATCCACGTGAATGGTCGGCCGGTGCGCCGCATGGCGCTGCTGCGTGCAGGCGATGCGGTCTATGTGGACGGCGTGGAGATGGTGCTGCAGGGCGAGGTCGAGAGCCTGCTGCAGGCACCCGCGCCGAAGAACGACGATGGCACCGATGAGCAGCAGCGCCTGCTGCGCGGTGTCGGCGGCCTGCATCATGGCCGCAGCTATACGCTGTCGCGGGCACGGTTGATCGGCCGCGGCAGCGACGCCGACATCGCCATCGACGATCCGGCCTTCGCCGAACAGCACGCCCGCGTGGAAGTGCACGGTGATCGTGTGCTGCTGCGCGACCTCGGCAGTGCCGACGGCACCCGGGTCAACGGCGTAGCCGTGCGCCACTGCTGGCTGCAGGCCGGCGACCAGGTGGTGTTCGATGGCCAGCATCGTTTCGTGCTGGAAGTGCCGCATGATCCACGTCGGCGGCCGTTGCCGACCGCGGACGAGTCCGGCGAAGACGCGGAACAGGCGCCGGTGCTGCCGGTGACGCCGCGCAGGGTCCGGCGCTGGCCGTGGCTGCTGGCCAGCGCCTTGTTGCTGGCGGCAATGCTCAGCCTGCTGCTCTGGTTCGGCGCGCGGTGACGGTCGCGCGGTGACGGTAGTGCCGGCCGCTGGCCGGCAACCGCCGCCCCGAATCCATGAGGTTGCCGGCCAGCGGCCGGCACTACCCGGTCGCGTCGCCAATGGATTCCAATGAAACCAAATTTCCCTTGCGCCACAAGGCCGCAAGGCTGGTGCACTGCGGCATACTAGGGGTCTTGCCCCACAGGTGTGACATGACGCGCGCGTTCAACTTCAGTGCCGGCCCTGCGACCTTGCCGGAATCGGTCCTGCGCCAGGCGCAGGCGGAAATGCTGGACTGGCACGGGTCCGGCGCTTCGATCGTGGAAATGAGCCATCGCGGCGCGGAATTCATGTCCGTGGCTGCCGAAGCCGAGGCCGACCTGCGTCGCCTGCTCGACATCCCCGACGACTATGCGGTGCTGTTTCTGTCCGGTGGCGCCACCACCCAGCAGGCGCTGATCCCGCTCAACTTCGCCGCCCCGGGCCAGCGTGCCGATTACGTGGTCAGTGGCCACTGGGGCAAGACCGCGGTCAAGCAGGCCGGTGTCTACGTCGACGTCAACATCGCCGCCAGCAGCGAGGCCCACGGCTACCGCGAACTGCCAGCGCGTGCCGACTGGCAGCTGTCGCGCGATGCCGCCTACGTGCACATCACCGCCAACGAGACCATCCACGGCGTCGAGTTCCGTGATGTGCCCGACACCGGCAACGTTCCGCTGATCGCTGACTTCAGCTCGTCCATCGCCAGCGAGCCGCTGGACGTGCGCCGCTACGGTGTGATCTACGCCGGCGCGCAGAAGAACCTCGGGCCCGTCGGCATCGCGGTGATGATCATCCGCCGCGACCTGCTCGAGCGCAGTGGCCAGCCGCGCGCGGACATCTTCGATTACCGCTCGCACGTCGCCCGCGATTCGATGCTCAACACCCCGCCGACCTGGAACTGGTATCTGGCCGGCTTGGTGTTCAAGTGGATGCTGGCCGAGGGCGGCGTGACCGAATTCGCCAAGCGCAACGCCGCCAAGGCCGCGCTGGTGTACGGTGCCATCGACGGCTCCGGCGGCTTCTACCGCAATGAAGTCGCACATGCGGCCCGTTCGCGCATGAACATTCCGTTCTTCCTGCCCGATGCCGAGCTTGACGCCCGCTTCGTCGCCGAAGCCAGGGCCGCTGGCCTGCTGGCGCTGAAGGGCCACAAGGTGGTCGGCGGCATCCGGGCTTCGCTGTACAACGCCATGCCGCTGGCCGGGGCCGAGGCGCTGGTCGCCTTCATGGCCGATTTCCAGCAGCGTCACGGCTGAGCAATGAACGGCGCGCACCGTCGGGTGCGTGCCCCGCAACAGGGAATTCCGATGGCAAGCAGCAAATCCAGCAAGAAGGTGCCGAAGAAGGCCGAACCGGCCAAGGGCAGCGCCTCCACCAAGGCCAAGGGCAAGAGCACGTCCAAGGCTTCGTCGAACCCGGCGCCCACCCTGGCGCCGCTGGCGCTGGCCGATGTGCGCTCGAAGATCGACCAGATCGACCGCGACATCCAGAGCCTGATCGCCGAGCGCGCACGTTTCGCCCACCAGGTCGGCAAGGCCAAGGGCAAGCTGGCCGCTGCCGTCGACTACTACCGCCCCGAGCGCGAAGCGCAGGTGCTGCGGATGGTGGTGGATCGCAACGAAGGCCCGCTCAGCGATGAGCTGCTGGTGCACGTCTACCGCGAGATCATGTCGGCCTGCCTGGCCCAGCAGGAGCCGCTGAAGATCGGCTACCTCGGCCCGGAAGGCACCTTCAGCCAGCAGGCGGTGCTCAAGCACTTCGGCCGCTCCGCGCTGGGCCTGCCGATGGCCAGCATCGAGGAAGTGTTCCAGGAAGTGGAAGCGGGCAACGCCGATTTCGGCGTGGTGCCGGTGGAGAATTCGGGGCAGGGCACCATCCAGATCACTCTGGACATGTTCCTGACCTCCAACCTGAAGATCTGTGGCGAAGTGGAACTGCGCGTGCAGCAGTACCTGATGTCGCGCAGCGGCCGCATCGAGGACATCGAGCGCATCTACGCACACCCGCAGTCGTTCATGCAGACCTCGGCGTGGCTGCGCGCCAACCTGCCGAAGGCCGAGAAGATTCCGGTATCCAGCAACGCCGAAGGTGCGCGCCGTGCGCGCAACGCCGACGACGCGGCGGCCATCGGCGGCGAGAGTGCCGGCCACGTGTACGGCCTGAAGAAGGTGGTCACCAAGCCGATCCAGAACGATGCCGACAACACCACCCGCTTCCTGGTGGTGGGCCGCAACATCTTCCCGACCTCCGGCCACGACCGCACCTCGGTGCTGGTGTTCATCCATGACAAGCCCGGTGCGCTGTTCGACGTGCTCAGCCCGTTCGCCCGCCACGGCATCAGCATGAACCGCATCGAGTCGCGGCCGTCGCACCACGGCAAGTGGGAGTACGGCTTCTTCATCGACCTGGCCGGCCACATCGACGACGCGCCGATGCAGGCCGCACTGGCCGAACTGGAAGCGCACTCGGCACAGATCAAGGTGCTGGGCTCCTACCCGGTGGCCGTGCCCTGAGTGCTGCTGCGGCGGCCCTGGCCGCCGCTCCCTGATGCATCGCCGGCGCTGCCGGCGTTTACGGAATGATCGAACGATGAGCAACGCGCAACACTGGATCGCCCGCAAGGGCCAGCCGCTGCAGGGCAGCCTGACCATTCCCGGCGACAAGTCGGTCTCGCACCGCTCGGTGATGTTCGCCGCGCTGGCCGATGGCACCTCGCATATCGAAGGTTTCCTGGAAGGCGAAGATACCCGCGCTACCGCGCGCATCTTCAGCCAGCTGGGCGTGCGCATCGAAACCCCCAGCCCGTCGCAGCGCATCGTGCACGGCGTCGGCATCGACGGTCTGCAGGCACCCAGCGCACCGCTGGACTGCGGCAATGCCGGTACCGGCATGCGCCTGCTGGCCGGGTTGCTGGCGGGCCAGGCGTTCGACTGCACGCTGATCGGCGACGAGTCGCTGTCGGGCCGACCGATGCGCCGCGTCACCGGCCCGCTGTCGCAGATGGGCGCGAAGATCGACACCCAGGATGACGGCACGCCGCCGCTGCACGTGCATGGCGGCCAGACGCTGCATGGCATCGACTTCGCCTCGCCGGTGGCCAGCGCGCAGATCAAGTCGGCGGTGTTGCTGGCAGGCCTGTACGCACAGGGCGAAACCAGCGTTGTCGAGCCGCACCCGACCCGCGACTACACCGAACGCATGCTGTCCGCGTTCGGCGTGGACATCGAATTCTCGCCGGGCAAGGCGCGCCTGCGCGGCGGCCAACGCCTTCGTGCCACGGATATCGTGGTGCCGGCCGACTTCTCGTCTGCGGCGTTCTATCTGGTGGCTGCCAGCATCATTCCGGGCTCCGAGCTGCGCCTGAAACAGGTCGGCCTGAACCCGCGCCGCACCGGTCTGTTGCATGCGCTGCGCCTGATGGGCGCGGATATCACCGAAGAGAACCCGGCCGAGCAGGGCGGTGAACCGGTGGCGGACCTGGTGGTGCGCTACGCCCCGCTGAAGGGTGCACGCATTCCGGAAGCACTGGTGCCGGACATGATCGACGAGTTCCCCGCGCTGTTCGTGGCCGCCGCCGCCGCCGAAGGCCAGACCGTGGTGAGCGGTGCCGCCGAGCTGCGGGTGAAGGAATCCGATCGCCTTGCGGCGATGGCCACCGGCCTGCGCGCGCTGGGCATGCAGGTGGACGAGACCGAAGATGGCGCCACCCTGCACGGTGGTGTACGCCTGGGTAGCGGCACCATCGAAAGCCACGGCGACCACCGCATCGCCATGGCGTTCGCCATTGCCGGCCAGATCAGTGACGGCGAAGTTCGCATCAACGATATCGCCAACGTCGCCACGTCCTTCCCGGACTTCGACGGCCTGGCCCGCAGCGCCGGATTCAACCTGGCCTGATCGTCACTGCATCCGCCGGGTCATGCCCGGCGGATCGCAATGCCCGGCAGGTGCCAACCTTGGTTGGCACGCACACATCTCCCGGTAGGTGCCAACCCTGGTTGGCACGCTCACATCTCCTGGTAGGTGCCAACCTTGGTTGGCACGCTTTCCCGCATAAAAGGACGGAGGCCGAAGCCTCCGTCTAAACATCACGAACCCCTCGTCCGCGATCAACGCTGCTCGGTACGGAAATCCACCGGGACTCGCACTACGCTTGCTACTGCGCGGCCGTCATGCACCGCCGGCTGGAACTTCCAGTTCTGCACGGTATTGAGCACCGCACGATCCAGATCGCGACTGCGCTCGCCGCTGCGCGAGACGATCGCAGCGCTGGCGACATTGCCGCGGGTATCGACATTCAGGCTGGCGATCACGCTGCCCTGCACGCCGCTACGCAGCGCGGCGGCGGGGTAGGTGGGCATGCGGTTGCTAGCCAGCGGGCGGGCTTCACGATTGCGCACTGCCGGCGCGGCCTTCCGCGAAGCAGTAGCCGGGGTTGCCTGGCGCGCGGCAGGGGCCGCTGCATCCGTCACCGCGGGCTGCTCAGGGGCCGGCAGCATGCGCTCACCGACCGGCGCCGGTGCCACGTCTTCCTGGTTCGAATGACGCAGCCAGAGCAGGGCGCCGGCAAACATCGCCACGATCAGCGCGATCCACATCCAGGGCGACGTGGGCTTGTGCTGCGCGCTTGAATCGTGCGGCAGCTGCGGCGAATGAAGGTCTTCGTGGGTGGTGGCGGTCATCGCAAACTCCTTCCGTCAATGGACGACGTGGGCAGTGTTGCCCGAGCCACGGACGGGAAGTGTCAGCGTTGCGTCAACGCCACCGGCAGGGTTCAGTTTGCCTGCCGGGAAGTGTTCAGTTACTGCGTCTTGAAGTCGAACGGCACTTCAATGCTGCCGGGTACGGCCTGGCCGTTGCTCTGCGCCGGAGTGAAGCGCCAGCGGCGCACAGCGTCGGTGGCGGCACGGTCGAGCTCGCGTGAACCGCTGCGCTGGATCACCGTGGCATTGTTCGGATAGCCGGTGGCGTCCACGTCCACGCGTACCACCACCGTGCCGGTTTCACCGGCGCGCAGGGCGGCGGCGGGATAGGACGGCGGCGGCGACTGTCCGGCAATCGGCATCGGCTGGCTGTTGCCGGTGGCCGCCGGCGCAGGGCCCGGTGCAGCAGGAGCCGCTTCAGCCACGGGCGCGGGCGGTGGCGGGGCCGTTTCCACCAGCTTCGGCGCTTCTTCCTCCACCGGTGCCGGCTTGGCATCGGGCATGTCGCTGGAACCGGCGGCAGCGGCCAGTGGTTCCGGCAGGGGCTCGATCTGGGCGGTTTCCTGCGGGGTCTGGGCAGCCGGATCGGCGCGGAAGAACTCCTTGTCGCGACCGGTCAGCCAGACCAGCACGAACAGCAGTACGCCCACGCCGAAGGCGATGCCGGCGATCTTCAGGGCGTTGCGCGGGATATGCACAGTGAACGACTTGGCGGACGACGAGCGGGGTGCAGACATGGACCGGACCAGTACGGAATGGCTCGATTCTGCCACGGCGGGAATGAACCGGGCGGCAGAAATCCGTATAACAAGCGATAATCCCATCCCTGATACCCACCACGACACCTGCCATGCTTGATCCAGCCCTGCTCCGCCACCAGCCCGCCGACCTCGCCGAACGCCTGCGCACCAGCCGCGGCTTCGAGCTCGACGTGTCTGCCCTGGAGTCCCTGGAGGCTGATCGCAAGCGCATCCAGGTGCGGACCCAGGAGCTGCAGAGCCTGCGCAACAGCCGTTCCAAGGCCATCGGCCAGGCCAAGGCCAAGGGCGAGGACGTCTCGGCCATCATGGCCGAGGTCGCAGCCTTCGCCGACGAGCTGAAGGCCTCGGAAGTGGCGCTGGACGAGCTGCGCGAGAAGATCGAAGCGATCTCGATGGGCATCCCGAACCTGCCGGCCGATGACGTGCCGGCCGGTGCCGACGAGAACGACAACGTCGAGCAGTCGCGCTGGGGAACCCCGCGCCAGTTCGATTTCAAGGTGCTCGACCACGTCGAACTGGGCGCCCGCAACGGCTGGCTGGACGGCGAGACCGCGGCCAAGCTGTCCGGCTCGCGCTTCACCGTGCTGCGCGGCCCGATCGCGCGCCTGCACCGTGCGCTGGCCCAGTTCATGGTCGACCTGCACACCGGCGAGCACGGCTATGAGGAAACCAACGTGCCGCTGCTGGTCAACGCCGATTCGTTGCGCGGCACCAGCCAGCTGCCGAAGTTCGAGGACGACCTGTTCAAGACGGCCGTGGGCGATTCCACGCGCTACCTGATCCCGACCTCGGAAGTGCCGCTGACCAACATCGTGCGCGACGAGATCGTCGACGCCGAACGCCTGCCGTTGCGCATGACCGCCCACTCGATGTGCTTCCGTGCCGAGGCCGGCAGCGGTGGTCGCGACGTGCGCGGCATGATCCGCCAGCACCAGTTCGAGAAGGTCGAGCTGGTCTCGATCAGCCGCCCGGAAGACAGTGATGCCGAACACCAGCGCATGACCCGCTGCGCCGAAGTGGTGCTGGAAAAGCTGGGCCTGCCGTACCGCAAGGTGCTGCTGTGCACCGGCGACATGGGCTTCTCTGCGGTGAAGACCTACGACCTGGAAGTCTGGCTGCCGTCGCAGGAGACATACCGCGAGATCTCCTCGTGCTCGAACTGTGGTGATTTCCAGGCCCGCCGCATGCAGGCGCGCTGGCGCAACCCGGCCACCGGCAAGCCGGAACTGGCGCATACCCTGAACGGCTCGGGCGTGGCCGTCGGCCGCGCGATGATCGCGGTGATGGAGAACTACCAGAACGCCGACGGCAGCATCACCGTGCCGGAAGCCCTGCGCCCGTACATGGGCGGCCTGGAAACCATCGCCTGATTCCCTGATCGGGCGGTGCTGCGGCTCTGGTGGGTGCCATGCTTGCATGGCACTGCTGCGGCTCGGGTGGGTGCCATGCTTGCATGGCACCGTATCCACGCCATGCGTGGATGAACCCCACGATCACTCCACAGCGCGCAACTTCTCCAACGGCACCCATCCCGGGTCGCCGGCCTCCGGCACGCACCACGCCCAGCCATTGAGCGTGCGCTGCCCACGCAGCAGCTGTCCGGGATCCACATCCAGTTCCCGCGCGCAGTAGTCCTCCGTGGCAAACGCGCCACCCTGCGCGTCGCGACCGATCACCGGCGCCGGCACGAAACCGGGGTGCTGCCCCTCGGCCTCGCACAGGAACCAGTCATCCCAGCCCTCCGGGCCTTCATAGCGTTCGCCCACTACCAGCGTCTGGCCGCGGCGCAGGGTGATCGGGTGCGGAAATTCGCTGCGGTGCGCAGTGGTCACGATGTAGTTCATGGCCCCAGCCTAACGTGCTGGTGAGCGCCGCGCATGGCACCGAATCCACGCATGGCGTGGATCTACTGACGCAAAAAAACGGCCCCGCAAAGCGGGGCAGCCAGGGTGGGCCGGGATGGGGGAGGGGATCCACGGCCCGCGTTCAGCGCCTCGACGAGGAGAGAGCGGCGCCGAACGCTGGAACGCTTATGCAGCGACGGCTTCGACCACTTCGTGCGACGGCAGAGCTGCCAGTGCACCGGCTATGGCGTCTTCACGGTGCTGCGGCGAGTAGGCGATGCCCTCGGCGCGCACGAACTCGACCTCGTTGATGCCCATGAAGGCGAACACCTGGCGCAGGAACGGCTCCTGGAAGTCGGCCGGCGAGTCGGTGTAGATGCCACCGCGGCTGCTGGCGATGATCACCCGCTTGCCACCGGCCAGGCCCACCGGGCCGTTCTCGGTGTACTTGAAGGTGCGGCCGGCCACGGCCACGCGGTCGATCCAGGCCTTCAGCGTGGAAGGAATGCTGAAGTTGTACATAGGCGCGCCGATCACCACGATGTCGGCCTCCAGGAACTGCTGCATCACCTGTTCAGCATCGGTCGCCTCGGCGGCATCGGTCCTGGCCAGCGAGCTGCTGCGCAGATGCGGTACCGGATTGGCGTCAAGATCGCGATAATCGACCTGCAGGCCATCGATCTGGCCCGTGAAGCGGGTAACCACGGCGGCCGACAGCTGGCGCGAGACGGAATTGTCGCCAAGCACGCTGGCGTCGAGATGCAGAAGCTTCATGGCAGTCACCTATGTTCTGGAGGGAAGGGGCGGGGTGGCCCCGCCGACGGAGAGAACGATAGGTTGTTGCAAAGGCGGAATAAAGGTGATTGAATGCCACGTATTGTTCTAGATATGGAACTCGGGCATGCATGACCTGAATGATCTGTACTACTTCGCGATGGTGGTCGACCACGGCGGATTCGCCGCCGCCGAGCGCGCCTTGGGTATCCCCAAGTCGCGACTGAGCCGCCGCATCAGCCAGCTGGAAACCGACCTGGGCGTGCGCCTGCTGCAGCGCTCCACGCGCCGTTTCGCGGTCACCGATGTCGGCACCAGCGTGCACCGCCATGCGCAGACGATGCTGGCCGAGGCCCAGGCCGCGCGCGAAGTGGTGGACCGGCTCAGCGCGGAACCGCGCGGCGTGGTCCGCGCCAGCGTGCCGGTGTCGCTGGCGCAGATGCAGCTGCCCAAGCTGCTGCCCAAGTTCCTTGAGCAGTACCCGAAGGTGCGCCTGCAGCTGAACATCAGCAACCGCCGCGTGGACATCATCAATGAAGGCTACGACGTGGCCCTGCGCGTGCGTTCGCGCTTGGACGATGACGGCAGCCTGGTGATGCGCAGCTTCGGCCAGGTGCAGGAATTGCTGGTGGCCAGCCCGAAGTACCTGGACCGCGCCGGTCGCCCCAAGGACCCGGAAGAGCTGACCCAGCACGTCACCCTCAGCATCAGCGAAGACGAAGCCCGCCAACGCTGGGAGCTGCACGGGCCGGAAGGCGAAGTGCGCCGGGTCGACCTGCAGCCGCGCGTGGCCGGCTTCGACTTCCCGTTGCTGCAGAGCATGGTGAAGGACGGTTTCGGCATCACCATGCTGCCGGAAACCGTGTGCGCCGACGCCGTGCGCAACGGCGAGCTGGAAGTAGTGCTGCCGGACTGGTCGCTGCCGCAGGGCGTATGCCACGCCGTGTTCGCCTCGCGCCGCGGCCTGCTGCCGGCGGTACGCGTGTTCATCGACTTCCTGGCCGAGCACCTGCCGCCGCAGCTGGAAGCCTCGCGCCTGGATTGCGGTGGCGCCTGTGAAAAGGCCAAGGAGCGGATCAAGGCCAGTGCACTGGGTGCGCTGGCGGTGGACGCGGGCTGAGGTACCTACCCGCAACTGCACCGCCGATCTGTGAAACGGTAGCGCCGGGCCATGCCCGGCGTTGCTGCTTTCCGGCCCCGGTCAGTTCCGGCCGAACAGCCGGTCCCAGAAGCTGCGCCGCGGGGGTGCGGCCGGTGTGGGCTCGGCAATGACCGGCGCTTCCAGCACCGCCATCAGTTCCGCGCTGCGCGGCTTCTTCAGGAAGCGCGCGTAGTCCAGATAGCTGGTCACCTTGCTCATGTGCAGGCGCTCGGGCATGGCCGGCAAGGCGCCGCCCTGCAGCAGTACCCGCAACGCCTCTGGGCGGTCCAGACGGATCGCCTCGAACAGGGCGGTGCCACCGCATCCGGGCTCAATCTGGTTGGCGCGCTGTGGCGCATCCTTCAGCAGCTCTCGCAGCGCATCCGGGTCATCGTGGTTCACGGCCGCTACAAGCCGTGCCAGCGCTTCAGCCTCTTCGGGCGGAAGGCTGTCGCGATAGGCCTGGTCGGCGATCTCGCGATCGTCGCGCCCATCACCGCCTTGGATGCACAGGAAATCGGTGACCAGAGCGACCGGAATGCCGGACGTATCCAGCCCCCAGTAGCTCGGATAGACGCCGTCGCCCCAGCCGCTGGTGAATACGACCAGGCCGTGCGGTGAGTCCTCGCCCCAGGGGCGGTACTCGGCGCCTTCATCCAGGCCGTCATGGTCGATCAGCGCATCCGACCACGCGTTGTCTTCGTCGCCATCGGCCTGTTCGATCAGGGCCAGCAGCGCCCGCTGGGTGTCTGTATCCATGAAGCAGCCGATGCCAGCGTCGACCGGATAGCCGATGAAGCTGTCTTCATCCAGACCGGTCAGATCCTGCGTGGTCCAGCGCGCCATCTGCCAGTGCAGGGCAGACGCAGTGAGGGCTTCGCGGGGTTTGAACCAGACCACGGCCAACGCCGGGCGGCCGCTGTGCACGATGATTTCGACCGGATGCCGGCCCAGCGGGGCGGTGTAGTCGGCCAGCGCGGGCGCCTCGGCCTGGACCAGCGGATCGCAGACCACCAGATGCCCGCTGCTGACCGGCAGGTGCCCGGCGAAGGTGCGATGCAGGGCCATTGCGGCCAGCTGGGTGTCGTCCAGCAGGGTGGTGCGCAGGTTGGCCAGATCGAGGTGGGCCATGGGGGATCCGATTGCAGTGGAGGCCCCACCGTGCCGGATGCGAAGGGCGGGAGCAAGGGTGGTCTTGGGCAAATGGCCTTCACGTGCGAGAATACGGCGCTGCCCGGGCGACCGGGACCCGATTGGAGAGATGGCCGAGCGGTTTAAGGCACCGGTCTTGAAAACCGGCGAAGGGTCAAACCTTCCGTGGGTTCGAATCCCACTCTCTCCGCCAGTTGTTTAAAAGAGCCTCTGGAAACAGGGGCTTTTTTGTTTCTACAGCCTTCGCTGCCCGCCCGCTTACCCGTTCACCTGCAAAGATCGATTCTGCACGATCTGCTGCCGAACCCGGCCTTGCGCCTCGGATTGTATCCAGAGTACGCGGCGTCTGATGCGGATAGAGCGCCGGAAGCGGCCAGCCTTGATCTCTCCGCAGATAAAGGTGGCGTCCATACCGGTCATCTGGCTCACGTGATCAAGCGATAGCAGCTCTTCCAGTCTTTCAGCCGCGCCCATGATGGCCTCCGATGCGGCGAGCCCTCATAGGACGGTCGGCCAGCCCAAGCTGGAAGTGCAGAACGATGTCGATCATCGGCTAGGGCAATAATAACGCTCAGGCGATCTCAGATCTCAGCACCAAGGTTACCCAGCACGACGAGACGATCACGTTGCAGGCAGGGCTGATCATTGCTTTGCGCAGCGATGTGACCGATGTGGCTGGAAGGACTGCGGCCAACACCACCGCATTGCAGCAGCTGACGACGCGCGTCCCGTCGCCTACTTCCAGGCTGTCAGCGAACCCATGGCAGAGTCCACCCTGGTGATGGCACGATTGCCCAAGGAAGCACAGGAGGCGCTGGTGCACCGAATGCGCGAGTTCGCTAGAAGGGGGGCGAGAGCTCAGCAAGGTGAGTGTGTCAATCAGTGATAACTGGCGCAGTCTAAGTGGATCTTTCGTCCCAGCCTCTCAACATCAGGCCGCTGACGGTAGACTGTCGGCTGCAGTCCTACGTATTGCGATCAGTCACGATTTTGCTATCTAGGTATTGAATGATGCTGCGGGTTAGATTGATGGCAAGCAGCGCCTCATCGCGTTCGACAAGCTGATCGTTGGCGTGAGCTAGGCTCCCTCTGTTACGGAGCGGATTAAGCGAATCTAGGATATTTCCGATGGAAAAGACAATCTTGCGCATTGCGTCGTCTTGGACGCCCATATCGCGCAGCGCAGGATGGCTTTCTCGCATCAGTTTAAAAACTTGAGTGACTCCAGGATCTGCTGGCAGCGAAGCCAAGTCCAGCCCTGCCGATCGGCATACCGTTTTCAAATAACCATGGAGGGCCGTGTGAACGCGATCCAAGGCACTCACTGGACCCTGCACCTCCAGCAGCGATGCAGCATCGGCCAAGGCTTGACGCACCAGCTCGCTAGCTAACCTGGGTGACGTCGGCTCTACGGCGGCTACTTGGTTGCATCGCTTTGCCATGGCAAGCAGCTTCGAACGTGCATCTAGGGTCCGCTGGACCTCTGACCCCACCGGAAATCGGCGGGCAACGCCTCGCACTATCGCCGCCTGAGTCTGCGGATCGGCGGAAGAGAGCACCGCCAAGAAGCGTTGCCGCGTGGTGCCCGGATAGTCTTCCGGATCGATCGTTAGGTCGCAATAGGCGGCATAGAACTCACGGTGGGATGAATAGGTGAAATCGCCCAGGTAACCGCCTGACACGCCAATGTAGTGGCTGATGATCCAATGTATTTCAGTCGGGCGTAGGCCTTCCATGGATACCTTTGGTCGCCGGCTGGAAGGCCGGCCCAGATGGAGGCACTATAGCCTTGGCGCCCAGTTCCGGGCCATAGGGGGGAGACATGGATAAGTCGTTTGAGGAAGGGACGGTCGACGCCCCGGAGAGCGGATCTGTGCTCCGGGAGCGAGGCTCGCTGATTGACAAGGTCAATCGGGCCCGCCTCGAGCTGCTGGACCTATCGACCCGCAACCGGTTACTTAGCGTCCCTAGGTCCGGCCACGCTAAGACGGTGGAAGTGGTCAATGAGCTCGCGAAGGCGATGTATCAGACGCTCGTCATCGATGGAAAGCGCTTCACTTTCGCTGCAGGTAGGGCCGACCCAAAGACAGCCGCAGACGATGCCGTAGGCGAGGAAGGCGATCAGTCCGACTCAGCCGGCGCCGTCCAGGTAAAGGGTGTTGATGCGGAAGCTGACCTCACGCTTGTCGAGGATGAGCTGGACGACCTCGAACTTCTGGCGCAGCCGAACTTAGAGCTGGACGAGCAGGGGCGCCGCGTTAGCCACTGGGACGCCCAGTTGATGACGCGCTTGACACCGACCGGCTTGCAGAAGCGACTCTTAGATCTTTACGTTGATGCCCGCACGCTTCAAGAAGAGCAGGGCATCAACGTGCTCTACCTCGGTATTGGCTATCTAAAATGGCGTGCGCCGACCACCCCTAAGATCGACCGATATGCTCCACTCGTGCTGGTGCCCGTCGCGTTGGAGCGCAGCAACGCAGGCGAGAAATTCCACCTCAGATGGCAGGGTGATGAGATCGTCGCCAACCTGTCGCTCCAGCTCTTCCTGCAACGTCAGTTTGAGATGAAGCTGCCAGAAATCGATGAGTTCGAAAGCCTCGACATCGATGACTACCTGTCCAAGGTTGCGTCCCTGATTGAGGGTAAGCCTGACTGGGCAGTCGTGCCGGACGATGCGGTATTGGGCCTATTCTCGTTTGCGAAGTTCATGATGTATCGGGATCTAGACCCTGCGAGCTGGGAGCAGTCTGGTGGCTTAGGAGCGCTCCCTGCACTTCGGGGCGTAGTTTCGGATGGATTTCCCGGCGCTGCTATTTCGACAAGCGAAGAGGACATTGATGCCACTGTAAGCCCGGAACATATGCGCCATGTCGTCGACAGCGACAGCTCCCAGTCCCTCGTTGTCCATGACGTACTCAAGGGGCGGAGCATCGTCGTTCAAGGGCCGCCGGGAACCGGTAAGTCTCAAACCATCGCGAATGTTATCGCGGGGGCAATTGCTGATAAGAAGCGCGTGTTGTTCGTGGCGGAGAAATTGGCGGCTCTAGAAGTTGTGAAGAGGCGCTTGGACCAAGTTCGACTCGGCGCCGCCTGTCTTGAACTTCACAGCAACAAGGCGAACAAGCGAGCCCTGCTGGAAGAACTTCGGCTCACATGGAACTTGAGCCCGCTGGCCAATGAGGACAGCGGGCCGATCGTTCGTCAGCTCACTGAGCGACGCGATTTGCTTAACGCCCATGCCTCGCGCCTGCACCAAGAAATGCTTCCGTCGAGACTGACGCCCTACGAAGTGTTCGGCAACCTTGTTCGGCTGCGCCGGGAGGGATATGTCACGGCCCGCATCCGGCTTGATTCGCCGCTCGAGTGGGCGTGGGACAGGGTAGAGGAAAACCAGAAGCTGCTTCAGGACCTGTGCGACCGAGTCCTTGCAATGGGTATCCCCGACCAGCACGCCTGGGCCGGTGTCGGGAATGACGCGCTGCTGCCGAACGATCGGGACCGGTTGATTGGGGAGATCGCTGAACTCGCCACTACTCTGGAGGAATGGAGGCGACGCACTGTCGAACTGACCAGCGCTCTCGACCTTACGTTCTCGGACAGCCTAGATGCGCCACAAGCCGCAATTGACCGAACCAAGGTTCTGCTGACGGCACCGGCACTCGGACCCGGTGCACTCGCCGACGCGTCTTGGGAGACTCCTTCGGGCCTCGAGAGCCTGGTCGAAGACGTTCGGCGTGCGCAGAAGCTGCGCCGAACTTGTAACGAATTTGCGGCCGATTCGGCAGTTGAACGCGTATGGGAGCAAACGAGGCAAGAGTTGTCGAATGTTCCTGTCGACTTCGTCCTCGTCAGGGAACTGTCTGTGATGCGCGATGCGCACCAGAAGCTGTCAGGCATGGGGTCTGACCTAGAACGTCTAGCCCAGTTGGTAGGGGAGCAGCGGCCGCTAACATTCGAGGTAATGGCTCATGTCTGTGCGCTTGCGGAGCGCGCCAGCTCAGCGCCACAGATTGATCGCGATGCTTTGGTTGCTCGTATTTGGGAGCGAGGCGTTGATTCGGTCCAGAACTTGGTCGAATGGGTGCAACAGGTCCAGGCAGCCCGCCGTGAACTAAGTGAGGTGTTCCGCGACTCTGCATGGTCTTCCAACTTTGAGGGCGCTCGGCTGCAAATCGCCAGTCGTACCGGGAGCTTCTTGCGCTTTTTAAGCGGCGAGTGGCGTGCCGCAAATCGACTGGTCCGCGCGCAGCTGCGAAATCCAAAGCTTCCAGCTGATCATTTGTTGCCAGCACTGGACAAACTCCTTGACGCCCAGGCAGCGCTCCGCCGGCTCGACGAGGGAAATGCTCAGGGTGAGGAAGCGTTCGGCGCCAACTGGGAGCGTGATCGTTCTGATACCGCTTTCTTAAGAGGCGTTGTAGCTTGGATGCGTGGCATGCGCCCGCTTGGGCTGGGTGCGCGCGAGCAAGTCGCCGCCATTGGTGATAAGGGCTTAGCGGCGGTGTTGGCGGCTCGCCTTGGCCCGGGACTGGCCGAAGTCCAAGCCCTTTTGTCTCCCATACATGAATCATTGCTCACTAGCGGGCAGATGCTGTGGAGCGCGGTAGAGTCCTCGCTTCCAAGGGTCCCGCTGCATCGATTGTTAGACGACACGGCCCCGTTCGAACAGGCAATTTCGGCGTGCGATTCGCTGAATAACGCTAAGGCGATGACCGTGTCACTGGCCCTCGAACGCATCGACGCTCTGACCAGTACTCAGGCGGCACTTGCCGCACTGGCTCAAGTCGACCGGCAAGGCGAAGCCGCGTTCGGTGACCTGTGGCGAGGCTTCGCTTCGGATGCTGCTGCGCTCCAAGATGCTTGTCTCTGGATGACTACCAATGCTGACTTGAGGATGCTGGCCTCCCGCACCGTCGACGCCCAGCAGATGCTTGAGCAGGCGACAAATCAGCTTGAGGAAGCTGAAAGGCTGGACATCGAGCTTTCTGAGCTGTTCACTACTTTACGATTTGCTGGCAACGACGAGGTTGCATCGAATACCGCTGACGTCTCCGTGAATGCCGCGATAGGCCAGCTCAAAGCGTGGGAAGCAGATCCGGAAGGGCTCCCGCAATGGGTTGCTTACATAGCTCAAGCAAATGTGGCCAAACGACGTGGACTGAAGAACTTCGTCGATGCGCTGGCGACCGGTGTCTTAACTCCTGATGAGGCTCGGGGCACGTTCGATCTCGCCTATTATGAGGCGGTTCTGTCAGCAATGGTGGCGCGGGCCCCTGAACTGGCGACGTTCGACGGTAAGAAGCAGACCGAGCTTGTCGAGTCGTTCTGCGAGCTAGATCGAAGCCGCATTGACTTGGCTCGGAGGCAGGTTTCCCGCTCGCATCGCGAGCGAATCCCGTCGAAGAACGGGGCGGCGGGCCCTGTGGCGGTGATTCTCGGCGAGATGGCGAAGAAGAGAAGCCACCTCCCTATTCGCCAACTGATGGTGTCGGCGGCGCCTGCCATCCAAGCACTCAAGCCGGTTTTCATGATGAGCCCGCTGTCGGTGGCGCAGTTTTTACCCCCAGGTGCGGTGGAATTTGATCTTTTGGTCATCGACGAGGCTAGTCAGGTCCAGCCAATCGACGCCTTGGGTGCCATCGCCCGCGCCAAGCAACTGGTCATCGTAGGCGACGAGCGTCAATTGCCGCCCACGCGGTTCTTCTCAAGAGCTCTGGGCGATTCGTCCACACATGTGGATGAGTCCGCAGCGCCGGCGGATGTGGAGAGTATCTTGGGACTGTGCCTCGCGCGGGGGCTACCGGACAGAATGCTCCAGTGGCACTACCGAAGCCGCCACCAGTCTCTAATTGCGGTGTCCAATAGTCAGTTCTACGAGAACAAGCTACTGATCGTGCCAAGCCCATACACGAGTGAGGCGGGCGTGGGTCTGCGGTTCCACCACCTGCCCGACGCCGTCTATGATCGTGGTGGCACTAGCACCAACGCGCGTGAGGCGAAGGCTGTTGCCATGGCGGTCATTGCTCACGCACAAACGACACCGCATCTTACCTTGGGGGCTGCCGCTTTCTCGACCCAGCAACGGCGGGCAATCTTTGACGAAGTGGAGCTGCTGCGTCGCCAACACCCTGAGACCGAAGGTTTCTTCACGGCACACGCCCACGAGCCGTTCTTCGTCAAAAGCTTGGAGAACATCCAGGGCGACGAACGCGATGTCATCTTCATCTCTATCGGCTATGGCCGAGATTCGCGCGGCGGCGTGAGCATGAACTTCGGACCGGTCAGCAGCGAAGGCGGTGAACGACGTCTCAACGTGCTCATCAGTCGCGCCAAACAACGATGTGAGGTCTTTTCGTCCATCACTGACGAAGACATCGATCTCAGTCGAGGCAAGGGCAAGGGCACTGCTGCACTCAAACTGTTCTTGCACTATGCCCGCACAGGGCGCCTCCATATCGCCGACGAGGCTGTCGAACAGCGCAAAAGGACGTTTGAGCAGGAGGTTGCAGAAGCGCTCATCGCTCGTGGCTACAACCTTCACATGCATGTGGGGGTGGCCGGCTTCTTCGTCGACATTGCCATCGCCGATCCGGAGAGGCCAGGGCGCTACATCATTGGTATCGAATGCGACGGAGACTCCTACCGAAGGTCCAACGGTGCGCGTGATCGAGACCGTCTACGTGACCAGGCGCTCCGTGATAAGGGCTGGCAAGTCCACAGGGTATGGAGTGCGGAATGGTTCCTCAGGCCTGCCGCGGAACTTGATGCCCTGGTGCGCGTCATCGAGCGTTCAAAGCTGGAGCCGGACCCCTTTGAGGCAGAGACGGTCTCTCGATCGCGCGCCGTTCCAGTCAACATCGAGAGCGTGGAACACGACGAATTCGTCGAAGTGGGTCTGGTTAGCTCTGACGAGCTGCCCAGCACCGAGCCTTATGTGGAAGCCAACTTCGCGGTACCCAGTCAGCAACAGGAGCTGCATGCAGTTCCTGCAATGCGGATGGCAGGTTTTGTGCGCGACTTGGTTCACGTCGAGGGCCCGATCCATCGGTCAGAGGCCGTTGTTCGCATTCGTTCTCTATGGGGCTTGCAACGAGCCGGAGGGCGCATTCAGAGTGCGGTGGATGAGGGCATCCGGCGGGCGGTTGAAGACGGTCTGGTGTTGCAGGATGGGGAGTTCCTCCTGTGGCCCGATCGCGCTATTCGAGTGAGGGACAGAAGCTGCGTTCATTCTCTGAGCTTGCGTCGACCTGAGTTGCTTCCACCCATGGAGATGGATGTCGCGATCTTGGAACTGGTGCGCGAGAACTTAGGGGCATCATTGGATGAAGTAGCGCTTCACGTGTCGCGCCGGCTGGGCTTCCGAACGACGAGCGCGCAGCTGCGTGCTGCTCTAGTGGGTAGGGCCGAAACACTTTTGGCGCGCGGTGTCTTGGTCCTGCGGAATGGATTGTTGGCGGAGCGACCTATTCAACAGTGAGCGTGCTCGAGCTGCTGTAAAGAGAGGGGGAAGTAGGCAATGCTGGTCTTAGTCACCCGCCACTGACGGCGGAGCCCAGCGGTGGGAAAAAGGGAGGGCAAAGAGGTCAAGGAAAAAACTTGCTGGAGTCGGTCAATCATTTGGCGAACTGCCCCTTCTGGTATCGCGGCAATTCCACCTTGGGCCGATACAGCTCCATGGCGCTGATCTGCTTGCTCCGGGTCACGTACGGTTTCTTGTGGAGGTAGTGCTTGCGCAGCACCTGGACCCGATCCCGGGGAGCAGTGCTGTGGCCAGTGACCAGCGCAATCTCCCTCTCCGGAGCATCGTTGACATCCAATTCGGTAGCGAGGGTATGGCGGAAGGTATGGAAGCCGATTCCCTTGGCAAAGCCTAAGCCTTTCAGGTAGCGGCCGAAGTCCACCACGAATTGCTGGCCATAGCGAGCGTTGGTCTCTCCCGTCTTGCGCTTCACGCCGGCTGAGAGGAGGGGGAGCACCCGCGCATGCCCATGGAGGGCGACCAACGGAGTTATGGCATGAAGATTGGATTCAAGCTTTCTGTTGCTGTTGCGGCCTGTGCGTTGACCTTTGGAATCGGCAACGCCACGGCGAAAGCCCCCGGCCCTTGTTCCGTCTGCGAGGTCCAATACATTGCATGCGAGGCGTCAGGTACAGACTTGAGTATCTGTACCCGGAACTATATGCAATGCTTCCGTCTGAACGGCTGCATTATCCCGTAGTAGGACGCGGCGGGGACGTGTGGGGACCTTGCGATACCCTGCAGCCTCGCCACCGTCCAGACAAAAGCCTCGGTCCTGCCGGGGCTTTCTCGTTTCCGGAAAGGCCATGGCGAGCAATCATGCCGGGAGCGAAACCGAGGCGGCGCCTGTGTGCCCTGATGCAGGCAGGCATATGTGGAGGGAGCGGGATGCATTCATCCCCGACGCCCGCCCTTCGGCTTGTTATGGCACAACGGGTAACTCGAGCACGACCGGAACGCCCCATGCGGCCCATTGCGGTCCACGAACACGCCGACCTTGCACACCGGGCAGCGTTCTTCGTGGATGGCCGCGCCTGAAATCGCGGTCACTTCCACCGCGCCGTCCTTCACCAGCTCGTCCAGGAACGGCGAACGCTTCCCCTGTAGGGTGAACATGGCCACCGAGCGTCGCGCACGCGTCAGCGCCACATAGAACAACCGCCGCTCTTCGCTCAGCGGGTAGGTATCACCCTCCGGCATTGCCAGGGAAAGCACCGGGTCATCCGAGCGCAGGCTCGGGAAGCTGCGGTTGACCATGCCTGGCAGGATCACATAGTCCGCCTCGCGTCCCTTTGACCGGTGGGCCGTGAGGAACTCCACGTCCATCGTGCTGCCGAAGACTGTCTTCCAATCCGAAGGCATCGCGCTGCGGTCCGCGCGGTAGCGGCCCAGGATGAAGACCGTCACGCGTCCCTTGCGCCCTTGCGGCACCGCCCCGGACAGCAACTGCTGATGCAGCTTGGCGAGGTACTGGCGAACGCCATCCTGCAGCTCCTCGCGACGATTCATCTGGAACGCTTGCAGCACCGGCCCCATTGCCGCTGCGGCAGAACGAACCGCCTTGGAAATCTGAGCTGGATTCCGGCTGACGAAACGGCTGGACGCATCGCAGAGCGCCTGGGGGCAGCGGAATGTCTGCTCCAGTTTCAGCACCTGGCCATGGCCCATCCATTCGCGGAATCCGGTCATCACCGAAACGTCGGCACCGGCGAAACGATTGATCGATTGCCAGTCATCGCCCACCGCAAACAGATAGCGGCCGGGGCGGCTGACCAAGGCACGGCAGAGCCGGGCGCGGGCGCGCGAGGCATCCTGGAATTCGTCGGCCATCACCAGTTCGTAGGGCGATTCATAGCGGCCCTGTTCCAGCAGTCCGGCCGCCATGTTGAGCATGTCTTCGAAATCGATGCCGTGCTCGTCAGCCAGTGCGTTGTCCCAGGCCTGGAAAACAGGGCTGGCGATTTCCAGGAAGCGCCGATGCCGTTCCCTGAACTGGTCTTCGGGCATCTGTCGCAGGCGCTCCGCCATATCATCCAGCGTCAGGCAGTTGCTCTTGGCATGGGCAATGAAGGTGCGCATCAAGCCGATCAGGTCCGCGTCCGGCATGGGCTTTGCGCCCTGCTCGGGCAGCTCGCGGTCGGGGTTGGGGTCGAGTTCGACACCGGAGTCGCCAAGCCTCTCCGCCATATCCCGCAGGGCGTATCCACTGCGCAGACCAAACGAGGTGGTTTCAACAAGGGCGGTGCCTCGTGCCGCATGCTGTTGACGCTTCCAATGCATACCTTCGGCGTAGTCGGGAAGCTGCTCTGGCGCCTGGCCATCCGCATCCAGCGAGAAGTGCTCGTGATACAGCCCGGCGTGCGGGTAATAGAAGTTGGGGCGATACTGGCAGTGGGTGTCTGTCGCAGTATCGAACTCGTAGCGTCGCTCGTAGTCGTACGTCACGCCGTTGTAGAACAGCCAGTCGGCGATCACGCATTCTTCCAGGCTCTTCACCCGCTCACCCTGCAGGGTGCAGATGTAGGGCGTGCCATCGCGTTCGTAGCCATCGGCCTCCATTTCCGCGCCGAATGCCGGCAGGTCGCGCCCGAACACCAGGCGGAACATGTCCCACTGGGTGCGGAAGTGGATCGAGCGATCCTTCAGGTCGTCCACCAGTTCGGCCAGCTTGTTGAAGCCCAGCGTGGCGTTAATGGCCCATTCGGGGATGTCGGGCTTGCGGCCGGTGACCTTGGCGATGATGGCCAGGCCCAGGGCGTGGAAGGTCCGGGCCTCAACCACGGTGTTGCCCATGCCGAGTCGATCGAAGGTTCGCTGCGCACGCTCCTCCAGTTCCTTGGCAGCATCCTTGTTGAAGGCGAGCATCACGATGCGTTCGGGTTCGACAAAGCCGCGGTCAATGGCATAAGCGGCCTTAGCGACCATGGTGGAGGTCTTGCCGGAGCCGGCTGCGGCCACGACCTGCACCCGATTGTCGAAGCAGATGACGGCGCGGGCCTGTTCCTCTGTCAGCGGCTTGCTCTCGACCCGGCCCAGGAAGCCCCTGGCCAACACCAGCTCGCGCAGGGTCATGGCCTCATTGGCTTCGGCCCAGGCAGCGGGCCAATCCAGGTTCCAGTCGCGCAGGGCGTCCAGCGCTGCGCGATGGCTGTCCGCATGCAGATCTTCATGCACGTCTTCATCGCGGAACAGCTGCTCCAGCTCAGGCGGCTGCAGGGGCAGGTCTGAGCGCTTCGCCAGCAGCGCCTGCTGCTGCTCATGGGTGATCCAGCGGCGGCCGGCACTGCCACGATCGATGAGGGCATCCGCGTCGCTCAACCAGGACTGGATCTGCTCCAGAATCGTGTCGAACAGGGCCTTGCGTCCACGCGTGGTTCGCGCAAAGAGCAGGTGCTGCAGGGCCCCCGCAAGCCGGGACGCTGGTCCGTTAGGGAGCCCGTCCACGCACAGCCCGGCAGCATCGCCGGTCTGCAGTTCGACCCGTGACCAGATGACCCCTCGATGGACCTGCATCTGCTGATCATCATCCACGCGCAGCCGGTACTGCTGGCCGGAGACACTGAGTTCAACGTACTCGCCATCAAGCCGCAGCGACCAATGGGGCGAACGGGTCACGCGTCGGCCCCAGCCCGAAGGGCGCCATTCCATAGACATCCAGATACTGCCTTGCAAGCGTCAATAGGGCTTATTGAGCCCCTAAGCCCACATGATAAGGGGCTTGGAAGCCGCCTGTGGTCGTCAGCTCGCGGATTGACCTCGGTACGGGCTTCGCGTGCGCAGGAAGTGGTCGGTGGAGTCGCGGGGTGTCGCGTTTATCGCGTGCGTCCCGGATGCGGGCTCCGTACGTGCCACTATGCACCTGTGCAATGGTGTGCCACGATCCGGCGGCTCACTGCATGTTAAGTGGAAGCAGTGCTTGGAGAATGGCTTGGGAGGGAATGCCCCGATGAATGCAGTGGATCCGGAATTAAAGAGGTTGCTGGCAAGGTTCGATGAGTGCCACACCTTCGAAGGCTGCGAGTTGACCAGTCCGGAAAGCCATGGGATCGACGACGATACGCCGCTGCATATAGCGGCGTTCAATAACGACGTGGATCTACTCAAAGAGTTGATGCCGTTCGTCACCAATATCGACGTACTCGGGGATATTGGATTGACCCCGATGGCGAACGCCGTGATTAGTGAAAGCCTCGAGGCCGTTGTCTACCTTCTCTCCTGTGGTGCGGACCCCATGATCCTGGATGAAGTGGGCGATTCGGTGCTGGATATCATGAAGATGAGACCCGTCTTCAATCAGTTGGTTGAGCAGATCGAGAGCGAGCTGCCGGGGGCGGTTTGAGGTGGGCGAGGTGTGGGTGCTGAGGCGCGCTCGTGGCTCCGCAACCTGGGGCAGGCCGAGAAGATCACGGCGCTAGGATCGCGTACCATCACTCGTAGGCGCGATCCTGCTTCGTCGGCGGTACTTCCACCACATCACCGCGTCGGATCAGCTCGGCCAGATCCGCCGCCGAAGCGGCCAGGGCATCCTGCGCATCGAAATCCCACTTGTCCTTGTACTCGCGTGCCAGCAGGTCGCAGACCGCTTTGGCACGCGGATAGGCATCGTCCTTGCCCTCGTTCTGCTTCAGCGCATCGCGATGGATCTGGCACAGCATGAGCTGGTGCGCATCCTCGGCGCGCTCGCGCTCCCAGGTGATGTCGGGCAGGCCCGAAAGCGCAGCGGCAAGCGCGAATGCAGTCATTGGCATGTCGGGTGTCCAGGCAGCGATGGGAACCCGAGCGTATGCGAGCGGCAGTGGCTTGAGGTCATCGCCGCCCGCGTTGTTTCACTACGTGTTCACCATTCGCCGCAGCATGGAAGCTGCATCAAATGCAGTTGATCCAGACTATCTGCTCACGCATTCACATCCACGACAATCCGCCCACGCACCTTGCCCGGGATGATCTGCTCATAGACATCCAGCACCTCGGCGAGCCCGATCAACTGCACGGTACTTTCGAGCTTCTGCGGATCCAGGTCGGTCGCAAGTCGGTCCCACGCGCGCTGTCGGATGTCCTGCGGCGCATTCACCGAATCCACGCCGGCAAGCGTCACGTTGCGCAGAATGAAGGGCAGCACCGAGCCATGCAGCTCATCACTCTGCGCCAGCCCGCAGGCGGCCACCGCGCCGCGGTATTTCGTCTCGGCAATGGCGTTGACGAGGGTGGGACCGCCTGCCACATCGACCACCCCGGCCCAGCGCTCGGCACTCACCGGCCGCTCGCGCGGTTCTGAAAGCTGCGCGCGATCGATGATCTCGGCGGCGCCCAGGCTGTGCAGGCACCTGGCGTGTTCCGGGCGCCCGGTGGCTGCCACCACGCGATAGCCCAGCTTTGAGAGGATCGCCACCGCGATCGAACCGACGCCACCGTTGGCGCCGGTCACCAGCACATCGCCCTTTTCGGGCGTCAGCCCCGCATGTTCGAGGGCCAGTACGCACAGCATGGCGGTATAACCTGCGGTACCGATGGCCATGGCGTCGCGGGTGCTGAAGTTGCCGGGAATCCGGTTGAGCCATTCGCCCCGCACGCGCGCGCGCTGGGCCAGCCCGCCGTGATGTCCCATGCTCAGGTCCCAGCCATTGAGCACAACGCGGTCGCCTGGCTGGAAGTCGGCTCTACTGGATTCCAGCACCACACCTGCCAGATCGATGCCGGGAATGAGCGGGAACGTCCGGATGACCGGACTCTTGCCGGTCAGGGCGAGCGCATCCTTGTAGTTCAGCGTGGAGTACTCGACGTCCACCAGAACGTCGCCGTCCATCAGATCGGCTTCATCAAAATCGACCAGCTCGGTCGAAACCTGGTTGTTCGTCTTGCGGGTGAGCAGTGCTTTGAACGTCATGCTGGGCCTCACATTCAAGGAATGGGGCCATGCTAGGCTCGCACCGTTATCGCAACAAGAACGATGAATTTCCGTAGGTACTATGGTTTTCCGGAGTATGCATGCGTAGCAGGCGTTGGGATGGCAAGAGCGGTTGCGCGGTGGAAGTCACGCTGTCGGTGATGGGCGGCGTGTGGAAGCCGATCATTCTGTTTCACCTGATGACAGGCAAGCGACGTTTCATGGAGCTGACCCGGCGTGTGCCCAACGCCACCCAGTCCATGCTGACCAGCCAGCTGCGGGAACTGGAGGCTGACGGGGTGGTGATCCGCCACGTGTACCCGGAAGTGCCGCCGAAGGTGGAGTACGAGCTTTCCGAATTCGGTCGCACGTTGGTGCCGGTGCTGCTTGCCATGCGCGAGTGGGGTGAAACCTATCGCGGCCATAAAGGCACGGACAGCAACGGCTGAGACCTGGAGTGGAGTGCCGAAGCAGTATCCGCAGTACTGCAGGCAGCGTATGTGGCGCGCAGCCTGGTTTCATGAAGGGCTGCGATGCGGTTCCTGTTCCGTGGACGCCCGGTTGCCTATAGTGGCGCTGGAACCCTGCAATGGAATGCCCATGCACGTGATGTCCCCCAGCCGGTGTCTGACGCTTGCACTTGCCGTTGCAGTGAGTGCCGGCGCCTGTGCGCGGCCACCGTCCAACGAACACGAAAGGAATTCCGCCATGTCCGGCGCAACCCAGACCGGCCGCACGATCAACGGCCACACCTATACCGATGCGCCCGTGGACGTGAAGCTCGGGCCGAATACCTTCCGCATTCCAGCCAACTACCTGGACAGCCAGATCGCACCGTGGCCGGGCGAGGGCGTGACGCTGGTCATCGAGTGGCCGGACATGAAGCCGACGGCGCCGGGTGCGCGGGCGAATCCGCGTACGAATGATTTCCGGAAGGAGATTGCTGTGGCGATCGATTACATCGATCGCGCGCCAATCGAAACATCATTGGAGCGATTGTCCTCTAATCAGGCATCCACCGAGGAAGGATCGGTGGAGCGAGGGGATCCTCGGGATCGGCTCGATCTGCGCATTGCGCGGCCCGACGTCATGGGCCTGACGCCTTACGCCATCGATGAAACGAGGATGGGGGTTTTCTCGAAGGAATACGAAGCACGCTATGGAAAACCGCCCACGCGCAATCCTGCCTTTGAAGATGACTGGTACATCGCGCGCGCTCCCAACGGCGGCCTGACCACATTCATCAAATGCGAAAGCACGGCGTTCCGGGGGGATGGCGTTCGCCTGCAGGGCGATCAGGTCATCAGTGAGCAAGGACAAGCCGCCGCGGGGTGCTTCCACTATTTCTCGGATGTGGAGAACAAGCTTTCCATCTCGCTGAACTACAAGCGGGCCTTCCTGGCGGACTGGAAGCGGATGGAAGATGCGGTGCGGGATGTTCTCGCGCGCTCCCGCGTCCGGTAGTGAGTGCATTCAGGAGCAGGCTATGAGTGGATTGACGCAAGAGAATCTCAAGATTCTGGCCAGCTATGCCAAGGCCGGAAACCGCGAGTTGTACTGGAACTATCTGTCGCAGCTGCCAGATGCGGATGGCTATGGCACGCTTGCGCTGGGTGTTGTTCGCAACGACAGCCTGCCAGGCCGCGTTGCAAACAGCTACGCGCAGGATTACGCCCGTGATCAGGAGGGCAAGGGCTCCGGCTTTCCCGATGCGCAGCTGAGCGAGCGCCAATGGGAGATGTTTGGGCAGACGCTTCTGCGCCAGGACCTGGAGCGACGCCTGTACTGGATGGAGCAGGGGCGCCCAGACCTGGCACTGAATCTTCCCGGCAAGGATGTAATGCTGGCTCACGACCGTGCATTTGAACGGCATGAACTCGATCCCAACTGCTGGACGCCGCGCGTGTTGCTGCAGGCGGCTGAGCAGAAGAGCGGCCCCGAGAAGCTGGAACAGATCTGGACCAACATGCTCAACAATGACTACGCCGGAGGCCCGCGTGTAGGCAACACCATCGTCGATGCCATCAGCCAGATGGGATGGACGAAAGGCGGCCAGTACCTCACCCGGTTGAGCGTGCTGGAAGCCACCCAGGCCCTGGAAGGGCGCTCGGCGGTCGATCCGAACGTCATCGGTGGCAACAGCTACTACGCGATGTACTTTGAGGCGGACAGGAAATGGGCCAGCATCAGTGCGGGCGGCGGTCACATGTCGCTGCGGGAGATCACCGATCCCTCACGTATCGCCGAACTCAACGACGCGCGCGAGGTTCGTCTGGAGCGCCTGGAGAAGCGAACCCAGTTCCACCCGGACGACCCGTATCGGACCATTACCCGCAGCCCGCTGACCGCAGCGGTGGACGACGTGCCGGATCCCTCACAGGCGCCGACCCGTCTGGCCGACATTGGTCCTGGCCACCGTGAGTACACATTGCTGCAGCAGGTGCGCGAAGGCGTGGCCGCGATCGATGCCAGCGCGGGGCGTACCCACGATGAGAACAGCGAGCGTCTTGTGGCGAGCGTGATGGCCTTGGCCCGCCGCAACCAGCTCGAACGCGCCGATCACGTGCTGCTGAGCGCCCAGACGGCCGACGCTCCCGCAGGGCGGAACGTGTTCGTGGTGCAGGGCGAGATGACCGACCCCGCCCACCTGCGCGTTTCAATGCCCACGGATATAGCAGTACAGACGCCGGTTGCGCAGTCGTTGCAGCAGATGAAAGCGGTCGACCTGGAGCGCCAGCAGACTGCCGGGCAACGCCAGCAGGAAATTGATGTGCAGGCGCGCGAGAACCATGCGATGCGGATGGGATGAAATCACACCGCCAGTCGCGTATGGAACCTTTTCAGTAGTAAGGCGCAGCGCCTGCCAGCCAATGCCAGCCCCCGAAATGGGGGCCGGCACGCATCACGGCAGTGCGTGGCTTACGGGATGGTGCAGCCGCTGTTCCGCAGGCAACGAGCAAACGCCGGGTAACAGACCTTCTCGCCATTACCCGCCGCCAGGCACGCGTCATACGCGGTGTAGCACGGGGTACAGCGGGACTGCGCGGAGGCACTGCCGATTCCCAGGGTCAGTGCAGCAGCCGCGATAGCAACAGACAGCTTGAATCCAATCTTCATGCTTCACTCCGTTGATAGCCCTTCTTGGGCAATGGCGACGCTACAGGCGGAGGTGATCTTGCACAAGTGACTGGAAGTGCCGACGGTTTCGGACGCGCGTGGACCAGTGCCAGGCAACGATCTGCTTGCCGGCAGTGGATCAGCGCTACACGTGCTTCCGGTCAGAAGCTGTAGGCCGCCTGCACATACACCCGCCGTGGATCGCCGGGGAAATGCCCGTTGCGTTCAATGAAGCCACTGGCCGCATACACTTTGTCGAACAGGTTCTTGACGTTGGCCTGGAACTGCCACTGCCTCCACGTGGTCTTCCAGCTCATGTCGAACACGGTGTAGGCCTTGACGGTCTGCCCATCCAGGCTGACGCGTTCGCCGACGTGATCCGCGCCAAAACCGATGGCGGAGTTGATCGCCGGCAGGTCATAACGCGTCCACAACCCCAGCTTGTTGCGCGGCGCATTGGCGAATCGGTCGCCTGAGGCGTTGGTGATGCCATTCGGGCCGGCGTCCTTCACCCGCGCATCGTTGTATGCGTACGTCAGATTCAGCACCCAGCGCTCGCTGAGGTCGGCCAGCAGGTCAAGCTCCATGCCGGTGCTGCGTACCAGGCCCAGCGCGGCCAACTGGTTCACGCCACCGATCACCTCGCCGGTGGCCTGCACGATGTTGCTGCGGTCGATCCGGTAGGCCGCCATGTTCAAGGCCACACGGTCGGCCAGCAGCGACTTCATGCCTACTTCCCACTGCTTGCTGCGCTCGGCATCGAACGGTCCGCCAGCGGCCGGGTTCTGGTTGGCGGCACTCTGCGGCACGAAACCACTGGCGACGTTGGCGTAGACGTTCAGGCCCTCGCGCACGGTGAACGTGCTGCCCAGCCGCCAGCTGAGATCGTTGCCATCCACACTGTTGCCAGTGATGCGATCCTCATCCTTGAAGCCATCCCAGCGCACCCCGGCCAGCAAATGCCAGCGCGGGCCCAGTACCAGTTCGTCCTGCAGGTAGCCGCCATGGCGCTTGCTGCGGGTGGATGTGCTGCGCCAGGGCAGGGCCGCCAGGTTGTAGTCGTGCCAGGTACTGGCGCCGTACACGGGATTGAACAGGTCGATGCCGCGCACCGGCCCGGCGCCACGCGCAAGGTCAGCGCTGTTCGCGGTCTGTGCGGTGAAATCCGCATCCAGCTGGTACACATCGGCGCCGAACAGCACCTTGTGCTCAACCGTGCCGGTGGCCACCCGCCAGACGGCATTGCCGTTGGCAGTGAATGCTTCGTTGTCGCGTATCTGGTTGCGCAGCTGGCGGGTCATCCACTCGGCCACGCCATCGCGGTCACGATCGATCAGGCCCATCGGCTCGTGGTACATCTGGTGTTCGTTGTTGCTGAACCAGCGGGCGGCGAAGTCCAGGTCCAGAGTGTCGCTCGGCGCGAAACGGTACTGCGCCAGCGCCACTTTGGCGCGCATGTCGAGGAAGTCGCTGGCCTCGTTGTGGTTCCAGCGGCGGTCGGTCAGGAACGTGCCTGCATCGTTGACCGGCACGCCACGCAGGCGGTTGCCGCCAAGGTTCTGGGTGATGTCGGTGAACTGCAGCACCAGCTCGCCGGTCTGGCCAACGTCGAAGGCCAGCGAGGCGTCGCCGATCACGCTCTCGCTGTCGGTGTTCCAGCGCACGCCCTGTTCACTGTCGGCATAGAGCCCGGCGCGATAGCGTACGCTGCCGGCGGCATTCAACGGCCCGGTACCCTCGATCGATCCGGCACGGAAGTCCTTGTCGCCGAGCTGGACCTCGATGCGGCGTTCGTCGCTGGCTTTCGGCTTGCGGGTCACGTAGTTGATGACACCGCCCGCATCACCCCCGCCATACAGTGCGCCTGCCGGCCCCTTCAGCACTTCCACGCGCTCGATGTTGAACAGCTGCGGCACCGAAAATCCTGCGTACGGGTCGCCGCGCAGGCCGTCATACAGCACGTTCTCCTGGCGGAAGCCGCGCAGGGTCACCCCGGCATAGCTGAAATAGCTGATGCCGCTGATGCTGCGATAGAGGTCGGTCACCTGGCGCGCGGCCTGGTCGTCGATCAGTTCACGCGGGATGACCTGGATCGACTGTGGGACCAGCTCCAGGGGTGTATCCGTGCGGGTACCGACCGCGGCATCGTCTACCCGATACAGCGTCTGTGCACGTCCGCGAACCTCGACCTTGTCCAGGTCCTTGGGCGTGGTCGTCGAGGGCTCGGCAGCATGGGCAAGGGCGGCCAGGGGCAGGGTCAGTGCCAGGCAGAGGCTGCGCTGCAGGGGCGTGGAAAGGGGCATTGGGGGAGGGTCATGTGTCTGCAAATGAGAAAGATTAGCATTTGCAACACTTCGAAGCCCATCCCCCGAATGCGCTATGGACGCGCGCCGGGATCCGTATACGGGGTACCCGCCAGGGCCACCAGCACCCCGGTGGCACCGCGCACGATCAGCTGCAGCATGGCCTCGCGCGGGTCCTCGTGCTGAAGCTGGCTTGCCAGTCCTTTCTCATAGGCCGCCACCATCGACGCCAGCAGCATGGCCGCGCCCAATCGCGCTTCGGCGTCATGTGCTGGCCGGCCGACAGCGTCGGCCATCAATCGCGCCAGATCGTCAGTTAACTGCGCCTGCAGGCGTCGCGCGTGCGCGACCAGTACCGGGCTCTCGGCCACGGTGCCCCAGAAGGCGGCAGCGCCGGTATTGATGCGCAGCAGCGGATGGCCGGCCTCCAGCAACTCACGCACGAGTGACTGGAAGGCCGCGAGCGGGGTCATGGCGCTGCGCGCCATCATGCCCTCGCGCAGCAGCATGCGCGCCTCCTCATCGCGATCGAACACCAGGTCTTCCTTGCTGGCGAAGTAGTTGAAGACCGTCTTGCGTGAGACGCCCGCGGCTTCGGCGATCTCGGACATGGAGACGGCCTCGAAGCCGCGCCGGATGATCAGCTCGGTGGCGACGTCCGAAATCGTTTGTCGAGTCACGGCCTTGCGTTGTTCGCGGCGGCCAGGAGGCGGGGTCATGGGCGGTTCACTTGTGGAAACGTACACCGAGTGTAACATTTGACCCGCCAGAGCGCCGACCCGGCGCTCACAAGGAATCTCGATGCTGTACGACGTCGTCATTGCCGGTGCTGGCCCGGTTGGCCTGTTCCTGTCCTGCGAACTGGCCCTGGCCGGGTGTTCGGTGCTGGTGCTGGAACAGGCCGGGTCCGCCGGTTCGCCGTTGAAGCGCCTGCCATTCGGGCTGCGCGGCCTTAACGCCCCCACGCTGGAGGCACTGGATCGGCGCGGCCTGTTGGACGCGGTCGCCGCGACGCAGGTGCTCAAGCCCGACAAGGGAGCGCCGCCGCCCGGCACCGCCCATTGGCTGGCGCAGCCGCGTGCGCTGGGTGGTCACTTCGCGGGCATTCCATTTGCACTGGACGATGTGGACCAGGCGCGCTGGAGCTGGCGCCTGCCGACACCGGCGGGCACCCAGATGGCGGTGGAGTTGCAGGCCCTGGAAGCGGTGTTTGCCGAACGTGCGACTGCGCTGGGCGTGCGCATCGAACGCGGGCGTGCGGTACAGGCGGTGGATGCGCACGAGGCGCAGGTTGCCGTGCACACCGGCTTCGGCATGGTCCACAGCCGCTGGCTGGTCGGTTGTGATGGGGCCCGCAGCACGGTACGCAAGCAATCGGGCTTCCTCTTTGCTGGAACCGGGCCAGAGTTCACCGGGTACACGCTGCTGGTCGAACTGGCAGATGGGTGTGTACTCACACCAGGCCGACAGTTCACCGATCACGGGATGTGCAATTTCAACCCGCCAGGCATGCTGGCGCTGGCCGATTTCGATGGTGGCGCCGGCCATCGCACGCCACTGGACCGGCACACCGCGCAAGCGTTGCTGCGGCGGGTGTCTGGCTGCGAGGCAACGATCACTGCATTGCACCTGGCCACGACATGGACCGATGCTGCGCGCCAGGCGACGGCCTATCGCAGCGGACGTGTGCTGTTGGCAGGTGATGCCGCGCACATGCATTCGCCGTTGGGCGGCCAGGGACTGAACCTCGGCATCGGCGATGCGATGAACCTCGGTTGGAAGCTGGCCGCCGTGGCGCGGGGCAAGGCCGATGAGGCGCTGCTGGACAGCTATCAGGCTGAGCGCCATCCGGTGGGTGCCAGGGTCCTGGACTGGTCGCGCGCGCAGGTTGCGCTGATGCGACCCGGGCCCGGGTCGCGCGCACTGGCAGCGATCATGGCCGACCTGGCCGGCACCCGCGATGGGGCCACGTATCTGGCCGAGCGGATCTGGGGTGTTTCGCAGCAGCTGGATCTTGACGGAGACCACCCGCTGGTCGGCAGGAGCGCGCCGGATTTCCGGTTGGTCGATGGCCGCCGCCTGGGCGAACTGCTGAGAGCGGGGCAGGCGGCGCTGCTTGTTTTCGACCCGGCGTCTTCGCCGCCGCAGCATGGCCAACGCTGGCAGCCATCCATCGCCTGCGCCGCAGATACCGGGGATGTGGCGTCGGGCCTGGGGGCGGTGCTGGTGCGCCCGGATGGCATCGTTGCCTGGGCCTGTGGCACACGGGGGGATATGTCCGGCCTCGATTCAGCGCTTGCTTCCTGGACCGGTCCGACCCGGTGATCTGCCCGCTAATGCGCAGTCACCATCGTCTGCGAGCGACAGCTGGCCTCGGTCATCACCAAGGCCAGCTGCTTCAGTGAGTAGGGCTTGCGCAGCAGCGTGAAACCGTGGCCTGGATCGCGGGCCAGCAGTTCGCTGTAGCCACTGGTGAGAATGATCGGAAGATCGGGCAGGCGGCTGCGGATGGTGCGGGCCAGATCCAGCCCATTGGTCCCGGGCATGACCACGTCGCTGAACACCACGTGGAAACGCGCAGCGTCGCGCTCGAGCTCCGCCAGTGCTTCGTCGGCATTGCGCGCGAGTACCACGTTGTACTCAAGCTCGCGCAGCGCACCGACTGCAAATTCGGCCACATCCACATTGTCTTCCACCACCAGCACGCACAATCCGTGACCATGCAGCAATCCCGGTTGCGCGGTCGGCAGCTCGATGGAGGCGTTTGCCTGCGCCAGCGGCAGATACAGCGTGAAGCGCGTACCGACACCGGCCTGGCTCTGTACGTCCACTTCGCCCTCGGACTGCTTGACGAAGCCGAACACCTGGCTGAGGCCAAGCCCGGTGCCCGCGCCCACTCCCTTGGTGGTGAAGAATGGCTCGAAGATCCGGTCCACCACGGACGGATCGATGCCGGCACCGGTGTCGCTGACGCTGATCGCAGCGAAGTTGCCTTTCATCGGCGCCGCGAACCGTACGGAAGGCACCGATGTCAGCTGTTCCACATCGATCGTCACCTTGCCGTGGCCGTCAATGGCGTCGCGCGCGTTCACCGCGATGTTGATCAGTGCGGTGTCGAGCTGGGTCCGGTCCAGCAGCACCGGCAACGGGGCGTCGGGCAGGTTCACCGACACGGAGATGCGTGCACCCAGCACTGTGGTGATGATGTCTGAAAGCGCGCGTACGCTCTCGCAGAGGTCGAATACCTGCGGCGACAGGCTCTGCCTGCGCGAGAACGCCAGAAGCTGGGCGGTCAGGCGAGTGGCGCGGTCAGCGGCGGTTTCGATCGCCTGTACATAGCGCAGGCGCGCATCTTCGGCCGGCCAGGTATGCAGCAGCATGTCCACGGAACCGGTGATGACCTGCAGCAGATTGTTGAAGTCGTGGGCAACGCCGCCGGTCAGCTGGCCGATGGCCTCCAGCTTCTGCGACTGCCGCAGCTGTTCGCGGGCGCGTACCAGTTCAAGATGGGCCTCGCGTGCCTGCTCGGTGATGGCCGCTACCTGGCGGGTGTGCCGGTCGCGTTCGATCACCCGCTCGGTCTGCTCGCTGACCATGCAGATGATGCCGGCCACGCCTCCGCAACCGGCACGCAGCGGCGAGTAGGAGAACGTCCAGAATGTCTCGCGCAACGTGCCATCACGGTCCATCATCAACGGCATGTTCTTGAAACTGCGGCTCGTGCCGCCAAAGGCGTCGTTGACAGCATCGACGACGTCGGCCCAGACGTCCGCCCAGACGTCTTCCAATCGGCTGCCCATGGCGCCGTGCAGCTTGCCGCCCAGCATCGGCAGGTAGGCATCGTTGAAGAAGAACGCCTTGTTGTCGCGGCCCCATGCGATCCACAGCGGCTCCGGAGAATCCAGGATCATCGCCAGCAGAGCGCGAAGTTCGGGAGGAGCGTTGGTCGCGTCGGCGGAACGGGCCCAGTCGCTGTCCTGCAGCAGTCGGTAGGCGAGTTGATCGGGTGCCGAGACAGGAAGGGGGAAGGGATGCATGGCCGTGCGCGAAGAAAGGTGCCGCAGCTTAGCCGAGGTGATGTCATTGCGCCCTGCACAGCTCCTTTGCCCTGGCTGTCATCGGCCCTGCGCGGCGCACGAGGTGACTCACGGGGCGCCCTCTGACTGCACCATCATCCCTGCGCCAACAGCCTGCGTCGTGGCACCGTCGTATTGCAGCCTCAGACACCCAGAAGCGAATTCACCTGCCAATCGGCAACCCGCGCATGGCTCACCGCCTGATGACTGCCGCATCCGTCGCAGCGGAACAAGGCGCCGCCCGGCAGCTGGACCAGATTGTCTTCGCTGGCCGAGCGGGTTTCAGAGCAATGCCGGCAGATGACAGTGAGCGCCGTAATGCGCTCCACCCCGCCAGACAGGTCGAACACAGCTTCAAAGGCATGGATGACAGGGTGACCAGTGGCCGGCATCGGGAAAGTCGTCGTGATGGGGAGGCCTTATCCTGCCCCCCCGATCGTGACGGGCTGGTCATCCGCATGCATTGGAACGATCAAGATGCCCGGCGGCTCAGAGATCCTTCTTCTTGCCGCTCAGGTCGATCGGCCTGTCACTGCCCTTGCGCTCGCTCGACCACACTTCCATGCTCTTGTTGCAGCGGCTCTCGCGGGCAGCCACTTCGGGTGGCAGGTCCTTCAGATGCGGCGACTCCTGGCAGGCCTGGTGCATGTTGCTGTCGTCATACGTGGCACAGGCGCTGAGCGTGGCCAGGGCAATGGCGGTGAGGGAGGCGCGAAGCAGGGGCTGCAGGGTCATGGGGGGTCTCGGGTGGTGCCGGGCTGGCCATGGAATTCAAATACGTGACCCCGGGCACGAGCAATCCGTCCAATTGCACTTGTTATTCTGTAACAGATGCGCGATGGTCCGGCGCCTGCTGCTGTCAGGCGACGCAGATCATCAGGATCATGCTCAGCGCCAGCATCAGCACGAATACGCGCCGGCTCAGCGCAAGGCAGGCCAGGCAGGCGGCCAGTGCCCAGGCAGCCAGCAGCGCGCAGGCCAGCAGCCACAGCCCGATCACGATCAAGGATCCGGTCGCCAGCGCCGACAACGCGATGGCCTTGTACAGAGCCACGCCCAACACGCTGCCGAGCACGCCCGCCTGCAGGGCGATGGCATCGTGATGTGCGGGGGCAGGCGCGTGGAGCATGGTGGCTGGATGGTTGCAAGCGTGAGCGGCGCGCGTACTGTGCCCGAATACACATCCACGCCATGTGTACTTCGCCGACGGCGTGATCAGTGACGGCGGCGCGACAGCAATAGCCCAATGCCCACCACGGGCACGATCCCAAGGATCGGTGCTCTGTACAACGGCCAGCCATGCAGTACGCCCGTGATCACCAGTGCCGCCGTCGCCAGCAACAGGCCCGCACCCCAAACGCGTGCGGGCCAGGCACCGAAGAAGTGGCGACGTTGCGGAGCCGCGGCAGCGTTGGCGGGCCGATCTGCGAGCGCCTCTGCCAGTGCGTCCCGGAAGGTTGGGAAATCATGCATCGATGCCCGCGTGCGCTGCAGCAGCACGCTCGGTCCATCGATCAGGATCAGATCGACATGATCGTCCAGGTTGTAGGACCGGATCTGCTTGAACGGGAGAGGAGGACGGTGCTGGAATACCAGACGATCCTGTTCCAGTACCACCCGGTCCCGTTGTGGGGAATAGACAACGAAGCCGAGAATCAGCGGCGACAGCGTGAAAATCGCTGCGGCGCCCAGTGCCGGAAGCGGCCCAAGTTCGGGTGCGACGGCAAACAGGAGTATTGCCAGTGGTCCGGCTCCGGCGGCAACGATGGCGTACTGGTGATAGCGCCTGAAGATGCGTACTTCGCTGCCGATTTTCCGCGGCCGGGCGGGGAGACGGGAGCGGGCGGTGGGTGACTTCATGGACTGCGTTCGATCACGGCATTCTGGCAAGAAAGCGTGGCGTCGCGTTGCAATGAAGTCCATACAACTATTTCGAATCCACCCTTGCTGGACCCCTGTGTGAGTCCTCGTGCGCCTTCGCCCATGCATCTGCTCAGTCGAACTCGCCCTCGGCCGATTCCAACCGCTGCCGGTACGCCGCCCGATGCTGGTACAGGCGCTGGCACTCGGTGGACCGGTGGATCCGGCTGGCCGGTTCGTTGGCCACGGCGTCGCACATCCTTGCGATGTGGTTGTTGGACGCCAGTTCGGTCACGAAGAACACGGCGGTGATGCCGGTACCCAGCAGCACGACATAGAGCAGGCGGCTGAGCCAGCGCGTGCGCTTGCGCTCGAAGTGCTGCTGGAGGGTCAGGTCGAAGCGGATGATGCTGAGCACGATCCAGATGATCGCGACGAGGAAGCAGATGGTAGGCAGCAGGCCTCGCCAGAGTCCTGCTTCGTACACCGACTCGCTGTAGTGAACTGCTGCCCCGGCACCTCCGATGGCAATCGCCAGCGCCCAGTTACGGCCCAGCGAGAGCAGGTCATCGAGCAGCTTCTCCCGTTTCCTGGTCGATCCTGCTGCCACGTGGGTTCCGTCTCCATGCTGCGACCGGCGGCGGAACTGCCGCCGATCCTGCAGATGGTGGAGCATCGCTGCGGCGATGAGAAGACCGCGCGGCTCAGTGTGCGACGGCGCGGGCGCCGATCCAGCGCCGGTAGCGGCGGGTCCGACACTTTGCGGCCGCCTGTGCCAGCAGCAGGGCCCATACCGGTGAGACCGTGGGTGCGGTGGGGCGGCGCCGGCTCAACCGGCCCAGCTGATACTTCACTGCGGCCATGTGCGCGCTGGCCGCCAGCGGCTTGCTGCGCCAGTTGATGTCGCGCAGTGTCGGCACCGGATCGCGGCCCTGCTGCCAGTGCTGCGGCAGATCCGGCTCGATCGCCAGCGCGGTGGCGATGCCGACCATGGCCACGCCGCTGGCCAGCACCTGCTCTGCCACTTCGCGGCGGCGGATGCCGCCGGTGACCATCAGCGGCATCGTTGCCACCGTGGCGATCTCGCGCGCGAATTCGAGGAAGTACGCTTCGCGGGCCACGCTGCGTTCGTCGCGTGCGGCGCCGGTCATGGCCGGTGCTTCATAGCTGCCGCCGGACAGTTCGACCAGATCCACGCCGAGGGGCGCCAGCATCTCGACCACGTCGCGCGCGTCCTCGGGCGAGAAGCCGCCGCGCTGGAAATCGGCGGAGTTGAGCTTCACCGCCACCACGAACATGGGCGCCACCGTCGCGCGCACACCCTGCACGATCTCCAGCAGCAGGCGCGCACGGTTCTGCAGGCTGCCACCCCAGCGGTCATCGCGGCGGTTCGACAGCGGCGACAGGAACTGGCTGAGCAGGTAGCCGTGCGCGGCATGGATCTCCACGTCGCTGAAACCGGCGCGCTCGGCCAGCTCGGCACTGCGGATGAAGCGAGCGATCACGTCTTCAATATCCGCCTCGGTCATCGCCCGCGGCGGCGCGAACTGTTTGGACAGTGCGCCCATGTCCAAGGGGACCGCCGAAGGCGCCAATGCCGGCTGGCCGAGCGCGGCCGGCATCTGCCGCCCGGGGTGGTTGATCTGCATCCACATCTGCACCCCGCGCGAGCGCGCGGCGTCGGCCCAGGCGATGAAACGCTCCAGGTGGCGATCGTCCTCCAGCACCACGCCGCCGGGGCCGGTCATGGCGCGGCCATCGACCATCACGTTGCCGGTGATGATCAGTCCGGCGCCGCCGTCGGCCCAGCGCTGGTACAACTGCAGCAGCGCTTCGGAGGGGGCGTGGTCGGCGTCGGCCATGTTCTCCTCCATCGCCGCCTTGGCGATGCGGTTGCGGATGAGGGCGCCGGAAGGCAGCGCCAGGGGCGAGAACAGCGACATGGGACAGCTCCAGGACAGGGGAATGGCGCTACGCTAACCTTCAAGTTTTATTGAAGGTCAATGGGTTCCGATGTCGAGGATTCAGGCAGATGAAGATCGGTGAGCTGGCCCGCCGCACGGGCCTGGCGGCGTCACGCATCCGCTTCTATGAGGAGGCAGGGTTGCTGGTCGTCCAGCGGCAGGCCAACGGCTACCGCGACTACCCGGAGTAGGCGGTGCTGCTGCTGGAGCTGATTACCGGTGCGCAGCGCGCCGGCTTCAGCCTGGAGGAGATACGCGCCTTGCTGCCACCGGACATGGGCCAGTGGCAGCACGACGCATTGATCTCAATGCTGCAGCAGAAGGTGGCCGACATCGAGGCGCTGCAGTTGCGGCTGGCAGAGAGCCGGGCGCACCTGCTGGCCCTGATCGAGGACATCCAGGCGCGGCCGGAGGGCATCGACTGCGCGGCCAACTCGCGGCGGGTGCTGGAGCGCGTCAAGCGCGGTGAGCTGGCGCGCCCGACACTTGCGGCCGGCGATACGGCGTTGCTGCGGCCGGATCGCCGCCGCCGCGCGGGCAGCAGCTGACAATCCGGCGCGAAGGTCAGTGGCTGCCCACGCCGGCTGTCTTGCGCTTCCTGTCCAGCATCACCGCCACGCACCACAGCAGCAGGCCGCCGATGGCGGTGGCGGCACCGACATAGCCGGTGCTGGCCGGGCTGAAGCCGGCACTGATCGCCATGCCGCCCAGCCACGGCCCCAGCGCATTGGCGGTATTGAAGGCGGCATGGTTGGAGGCGGCGGCCAGGGTCTGTGCTTCGCCGGCCACGTCCATCAGGCGCGTCTGCAGCACCGCCGCCAGCGCGCCCATGGTGCCGACGGTGATGATCATCGGACCGATCGTCCACACCGACTGCGCGGCCAGCGGATACAGCAGCAGCATCACGATCGACCACAGCAGCACCACCGCGGCGGCCTTGAAGTGGAACTTGTCCACCAGCCAGCCACCGGCGATGTTGCCGATGATCGCGCCGATGCCGAACACGCCCACCGCCAGCGGCATCCACGATTCGGCCACGCCGGTGACCTGCACCAGGGTCGGTGCCAGGTAGGTGAACACGCAGAACATACCAGCGAAGCCAACGGCGCCGATCGCCAGCGCCAGCCACACCTGGGTGGTGTTGAAGGCGCGCAGTTCGCGCATCGGCGAGGTACGGACCTCGTCCGGGTCCGGCAACAGGAAGCGCGCGATCATCGCCACGGTGGCGATGGCCAGCACGCTGACCAGGGCAAAGGCGGTGCGCCAGCTCAGCTGCTGGCCCAGCCAGGTGGTCAGCGGATTGCCGACCAGGATCGCGATCGACAGGCCCAGCAACACGCGCGACATCGCCTGGCCGCGCTGGCCGGCCGGGCTGATCGCGGCGGCAACCAGCATCGCCACGCCGAAGTAGGCGCCATGCGGCAGGCCGGCGACGAAACGCGCAATGAGCATCGTGCCGTAGTTCGGCGCCAGTGCGCTGGCCAGGTTGCCGACGGCATAGAAGCCCATCAGTGCCAGCAGCAGCTTGCGGCGAGGGAAGCTGGCGCCGACGAAGGCGAGGATCGGGGCGCCGACGACCACGCCGATGGCGTAGGCGCTGATCAGGTGGCCGACCTGGGTTTCGGAAATCGACAGGCCGCGGCTGATCTCCAGCATCAGGCCCATGCTGGCGAATTCACTGGTGCCGATGGCGAAGCCGCCCAGCGACAGGGCAAGGATGATCAGGGTGCGCTGACGGGGCGTCAGCCGCGCAGCCAGGGAAGAGTTGGGGCTCATGCGGGGCGCGATGGGGGCGGGGAGCCGGTCATTGTACTGCTGCACCGCAACAAGGGCAGCAGCACTCAGGGTAAATCAGCGTTTGATCCGTGACACGTTCGCCCACCGGCCACCGCGCGGCGCGATCAGATGCCCAGCGCTGCCCGGGCGTGCGCATACTTGCCGCGCAGGCGCCCGGCCGTCGCCGCGTCGAGCATCGCCAGGCGCTGCGGATCGGCGTTGTCATCCAGATCGGCCTGCTTCACCTTCAGTGCCAGCGGGTGGGCGGCAATGCGCGCGTAGTAGCTGTCCGCGTCGGGGGCCGCGTCGCGGTTGAGCAGGTGCACCGCCTCGCGCAGCGGGGCGGGAAAGACCTCGATCCGTGCGGCAAACGCCGGGCAGTCTTCGGCTACGTCATGCAGCCAGGCCACCACTTCGGCGTCATCGTCGCCGCGCACCGCGGCCGCCACCCGCGCCACATGGCAGATGTAAGGCTGGCCGGCCTTGTCCGTCTGGCCCGTGTGGGCCTCGGTGGCCAGCGTGCGTGCAAGTGCTACCCAGTCCATTGCAGTCTCCTTGGATATCCGCAACAGTTTCGCGCAGAAACCGTAGCGCTTGTGCATACGCCGATGACACTGCGATGGGCATCATGGCGGGGCAGGGGACGCAGTGTTGCCCCGACAAGGAGGAATGCGATGCAGGAATTCAGGCATGTGCTGGAAACCCGTGGCCGCTATCAGCTGGTAGCAGTGTCCTACGAGCCGGTGTACGCTCCGGGCGATGTGGTCGGCCATGCGGTCGTCGCCGACGATGGGGATCGTCTGACCGACCTGGTATCACTGGCCGAAGCGCGCCAACTGCTGTTGCAGCGGGTGCGTGAAGAGGGCGAAGAGCCCGGGCTGGAGAACGAAAACAACCTGCGGAAGAAGGCGTCGCGCTGGCGCCGCCGCTAGGCCGTCGCGCCCTCGTGCGCATCATGGAGGATTCGGGTGTTGCCCAGTAAGAAGTATCTGCTCATCGCCATCGTCACGCTGGCGACCCTGCTGCTTGGTTTCGTGTTTTCCGGCTACCTGACCCTGTTGTTCCTGGGGTTGGACACCAAGCTGTTCACCTGGAACACGTACTACCAGTACTACCACGCCATCGGCCAACCGCAGGTTGCGCCGTTCGTGGGCAAGATCAAGTGGGCCGGCTACGTGGGCTTCGGCTTGCCGCTGCTGGTCCTGCTGGTGACCGGTCTGGTGCTGCTGCTGAAGAAGGACAAGCGCTCGCTGCATGGCGACGCGCGTTTCGCCACCGGCGCCGACCTGTCCAGGCATGGCATGTTCAAGAAGACCGGCCAGAGCATCGTGGTCGGCAGCCATGGCGGCAAACTGGTGCGGCTGGATGGCCAGCAGTTCGTGATTCTTGCGGCACCCACCCGTTCAGGCAAGGGCGTGGGCGTGGTCATCCCGAACCTGCTGGAATACGGCGAATCGCTGGTGGTGCTGGACATCAAGCAGGAGAACTTCGACCTGACCAGCGGCTGGCGCGCCAGCCAGGGCCAGGAGATCTACCTGTTCAATCCCTTCGCCGAGGATCGGCGCACGCACCGCTGGAACCCGCTCAGCTATGTCTCCGATGATCCGGCATTCCGGGTGTCGGACCTGATGAGCATCGCCGCGATGCTGTATCCGGACGGCGCCGAGGACCAGAAGTTCTGGGTCAGCCAGGCGCGCAACGCGTTCATGGCCTTCACCCTGTATCTGTTCGAAAACTGGGACGACGAGCGCAGCAGCGGCTTCCCGGGCGGCTCGGGCACGCCGACGCTGGGTTCTGTCTACCGGTTGTCATCCGGCGATGGCACCGATCTGAAGAAGTACCTCAAGGCCTTGTCGGAGCGTTCATTCCTCAGTGGCAACGCGCGATCGGCGTTCGCCAACATGCTGTCCCAGGCCGACGAGACCTTCGCCTCGATCCTGGGCACCTTCAAGGAACCGCTCAATCCCTGGATCAACCCGGTGCTGGACAAGGCCACCAGCAGCAACGACTTCCTGCTGACCGACGTGCGCAAGAAGAAGATGACCATCTACATCGGCATCCAGCCGAACAAGCTGGCCGAGAGCCGGCTGATCATCAACCTGTTCTTCAGCCAGCTGATCAACCTCAACACCAAGGAACTGCCCAAGTCCAACCCGGACCTGAAGTACCAGTGCCTGCTGCTGATGGACGAATTCACCTCGATCGGCAAGGTCGAGATCATCGCCTCGGCGGTGTCCTACATGGCCGGTTACAACATCCGCCTGCTGCCGATCATCCAGAGCATGTCCCAGCTCGATGCCACCTACGGCCGGGAAGTCTCGCGCACGATCATCACCAACCACGCGCTGCAGATCCTGTACGCGCCGCGCGAGCAGCAGGACGCCAACGACTATTCGGACATGCTGGGCTACACCACCATCCGCAAGAAGAACGTCACGCACGCCCGCGAGAAGACCCACAGCTTCACCGAGGAGCGGCGGGCACTGATGCTGCCGCAGGAGCTGAAGGCGATGGGGCCGGACAAGGAAGTGTTCCTGTACGAGGGCATACCGCATCCGGTGAAATGCGACAAGATCCGCTACTACAAGGATCGCTACTTCACCTCGCGGCTGCTGCCGAAAGTCGACGTTCCCATGCTTAACGTCTAATTCACGTCGTTAAATTTGTGACGTAGATTCATATTCACTGACGTGAAAACGTGAGTTGAGTCAAGAATTCGGCATTTGTTCATAGATTTTCAGACTTGTCTGACATGGAATTGACGCGTGGTTGTGCGACCCTGTGCATGCCGTTCAGAAATGTGTGATGGATGGCAGATGTTGTAGAGCAGGGTGGCCAGGAGTTTGTGCCATGAAACATGGATGGTTTCGACGTTGGTGAGGTATGCGGGTGTGTCGCCGGCAGTGTCTGGCGGCCCCGCGACTTGGTTGGCAGCCGTTGGCTGCAGGGGAGCCGGAGTGGGTGTGCTGCCAGTCAGTGCGTCGCTCCGATTCCGGCGTGCGCGACGCAGCGCCGGACGACCAGGGGACCAATGCTCGGGACTGCTTTTTCGTACGTCAAAGTGAAGCCCGTATGAATCAGGCGTTTATCGCGAAAATGTCCATCGCCGCAGTGGCGGCGTTGATGGTGGCCGGTTGCGCCACCAAGTCCGCTCCCGATTTCGGAGGCCGCTGGAAGCCGGTGAACCGCTTTGCTGCGGCAACCACCGAGATCCCGCTGTACTCCAGTTACGTCTACCAGGCCTCGCCGATGGATGGCACGCTCAAAGCCATGCTCGAGCGCTGGGCCAAGGATTCCGGACGCACGCTGGATTACCGCCTGAGCTCGGACTTCACCCTGTACGGCGCGGTCTCCAACATCGATACCACCAACGCTCAGCAGGCCGTGATCGATCTGACGGCGGCCTATGCAGCGCAGGGCATCTCCGTCTCCATCGTTGGCAACCAGATCGTTGTGCAGAGCGCTGGCTCGACGCCGACCGCGTCGGCACAGGGCGCTGATTCCAACAGCGGCACCTGAGTCCACCTCGAAATCATCGAACGTGCCGCTCCCCGCGCCTGTCGCAGGGGTGCCACGCCCATTGATGTTTCAGCAGTACGGAAGAATCCATGTTCCGCAAGAAGGATCCCGGCAATAGTCCCAAGGTCGAGCAGTCGGTCGCCAAGGCGGTCAGCTACGAGATCACCGTGGCCGACATGGCGCGTCGCAGTGAGCGCCGTGCCTGGTGGGTCGCCACCGGCTCATTGCTGATGTCGCTGGCACTGGCTGGCGGCTACTACTACATGCTGCCGCTGAAGGAGAAGGTGCCGTTCCTGGTGATGGCCGATGCCTACACGGGTACCGCTACGGTGGCGCGCCTGAGGGGCACGTTCCAGGGCGAGACGATCACCACCAACGAAGCGGTCAACCGCAGCAATGTCGCCCAGTACGTGCTGGCGCGCGAGTCGTACGACTCCGCGGTGATGGGGTTGCGCGACTGGGAGCTGGTGTTCGTCATGTCCAGTGATGCCGTGGCCGCAAGCATGAAGCAGCGCTATGCCAGCAACAATCCGCAGAATCCGTTCGTGATGTACGGCCGGGGCAAGGCGATCAGGGTCAAGATCCTCAGCATCACCCCGCTGGGCGTGCAGGCGAACGGCAGCTTCCGTGGCGCGTCCGTGCGCATCCAGCGCAGCCTGCTCGACAAGCGCAGCGGTGTGTCGACCTATCTGGACAACCAGCTGGTCACCATGCGCTTCCAGTACAACCAGAATCTGGCGCTCTCCGAACAGGACCGCGTGCTCAACCCATTGGCGTTCCAGGTCACGGAGTACCGTGTCGACAACGACTATGCGCGCGGGGTGCCCGTGCCGGATGACGGTGCCATGCAGCAGCAGGCCCAGGATGCCGCGCAACAGGCACAGCTCGCCGCGCAGCAGGCGCAGGGCATGTACGTTCCGAACAATCCGGCCGCTGCCACCATGATCGATCCCGCCACCGGTCAGCCTGTCGCAGTGCCGGCCAATGGGCAGATGCAGCCGATGCAGGGTGCGCCCATGCAGGGGCAGCCGGTCCAGGGGCAGCCGATGCCGGGGCAGGGCGCGCCGGGACAGCCGGCAATGATGCCGGCACCGAACCATTCCACCGGAAATGCTGATGGAGCAAGCAACCGATGAGTAGTCGAAAAATCAGGGGAAGCGCGTGGGCGCTGCTGTCGTTGCTGTCGCTGGTGTTTTCCAGCGCGGCGATGGCACAGGCAGTTGACCACTACGAGTATGAGAAGGACCGCATCTACCCGATTCGCACCGGCCTGGGCCTCACCACCCAGATCGAGCTGAGCCCGAACGAGAAGATCCTCGACTACAGCACCGGCTTCAGCAGCGGCTGGGAACTCACCCGTCGCGAGAACGTGTTCTATCTCAAGCCGAAGAACGTCGACGTCGACACCAACATGATGGTGCGTACCGAGACCCATTCGTACATTTTCGAGCTGAAGGTCGTTGCCACCGACTGGCGCCAGCTTGAGCAGGCCCGTCGCGCCGGCGTGCAGTACAAGATCGCATTCGTCTATCCGAATGACACTGTGTTTGGCCCTGCCCAGTCGGCGGTCGAGGAGGAGGCGCAGCCGCTGCTCAGTACCGAGCTGGCCAAGGATCGCCAATACAACTTCAACTACTCCTATTCGACCAGCAAGGCCAAGAAGATGGGATGGCTGGTCCCGGTCAACGCCTACGACGATGGCCGTTTCACCTATCTGAAACTGCCCAACTCGCCCGAGTACAAGACCGGTATCTTCCCGGCCGTATTCGGTCGCGAGAAGGAGTATGGCGAGGATTTCGTGGTCAACACCACGGTTGAGGGCAATACGCTGATCGTGCACGGGACGTACCCGTACCTGGTCATCCGCCACGGCGACTTCGTCGTCGGCCTGCGAAGGAACGTGAAGAAATGAGCCAGCAGAACACTCCCGAAAACGATCCGAATCCGTCTCCGTACGGACAGGGGCCTGCGGCTCAGGAGCCATCGGCGAACCCTTACTACGGGCACGCGCAGGCAGAGGCGGCGCCGGATCTGGATGCCAGTGCCCCACAGCTTCGCTCTGCGGAAGAGCAGCGCTTGAACCGCAAGGCGCTGTTGTTCCTCGGCGGCATCCTGGTGTTGTTGCTGGCCATGGGCTTCCTGCTGCTGCGCAAGGGCAAGGAAGACGCTGAAGAAGCCAAGGCGCCGCCGCAGGTTGCACGTTCGAGCACCCCCGACCTGCCGATCATTGCACCCTCCGCGATTCGCGAGGCTGCCCGGGAAGCCGCCGAGCCCATTCCGATGCTGCCGCCACCGCCGCAGGAAACGATGGGCCCGACGTTCATTCCTCGTGCCGAACCCGAGCGCGAGGTCGAGCGTGGCCCGAGTCTGCTGGATCGCCGCATTGCCGGTAGTGGTGGCGCAGGCGTGGGCACGGGCGACGCTGGCGGCCAGGCCGCAGCAGGGGACAACGACGATCCCTACATGCAGGCCACGTTGGCTGCGCTGCAGGCGCAGAACGGCAATGCTCCGCCGGCCAAGGTGCGCCGCGGGCCTGATGTGGAGGATGTGTCCAATGCTTCCTACATCCGGAGCCCCGACGCGCTGCTGGTGCGTGGCACCTATCTGCGTTGTGTACTCGAGACCCGCATCATCACCGATCTTGCAGGTTATACGTCGTGCCTGTTGACCGAGCCGGTCTACTCGATCAACGGCCGCAGCCTGCTGCTGCCCAAGGGGTCCAAGATCTATGGTGCGTACGGTGGCGGTCCCAAGGGCAAGCGCGTGGAAGTGATCTGGGATCGCATCACCACGCCCAATGGCATCGACGTGGCCATGTCCAGCCCGGGCGTGGATCAGCTGGGTGGTGCCGGTCATCCTGGCCAGTACAGCGCGCACTGGGGTAGTCGCATTGCGTCGGCGTTGATGATCAGCCTGATCGCCGACGCCTTCAAGTACGCCGCAGCCGAACATGGCCCAGAGTCGACGACGGTTTCCAGCAATGGTTTCGCCGTTCGTTCGCCCTATGAAAGCGCCACCGCGCGCACGATGGAGCGTCTCGCCAACGAAGCCCTCACCAGTTCGAATCGCCCGCCGACTGTCACCATCAACCAGGGCACCATCGTGAACGTCTACGTCGCCAAGGACGTTGACTTCACCAACGTGCTCAACCCGCGCCGGTAACCCGAAGAACAACCATGGACGCCGAAGTGTCACCCCTCGCCCTCGTTTCCAGCGATTTCCTGCGCTATCAGTACGAAGTGCTGGGCATCGCCGAGTACATGACATCCCCGGAAGTGACGGAAATCTGCATCAACCGTCCCGGTGAGCTGTACCTGGAAACCCGGGCCGGGTGGCAGCGGGTGGACGTGCCGGGCCTGACCTTCGAGCGGGCCCGGCAGTTCTGCACCGCCGTAGTGAACGAAAGCAACACCGGCCAGCGCATCACCGATGCCGATCCGGTGGTGTCGCTCACGTTCCCCACCGGCCAGCGTGCGCAGTTCGTGATTCCACCTGCCTGTGATGCCGGCAAGGTTTCGATCACGATCCGCCTGCCGTCCAAGCACACCAAGTCGCTCACCCAGTACCACGAGGATGGTTTCTTCAACCAGATCCTGGAACAGGATGGCAGTCTGAGCGAGCAGGACCGCGAGCTGCTGGAACTGCGCCAGCAGCGCGAGTACGCAGAATTCTTCCGTCGTGCGGTGATGTACCGCAAGAACATCGTGGTCTCCGGTGCGACCGGTAGCGGCAAGACCACCTTCATGAAAGCGCTGGTCAATCATATCCCGGACAACGAGCGCCTGGTCACGATCGAGGACGCACGCGAGCTGTTTCTGACCCAACCCAATGTGGTGCACCTGCTGTACTCCAAGGGCGGGCAGAGCACCAGCAATGTCAGCGCAAAGAGTTGCATGGAAGCCTGCCTGCGCATGAAGCCAGAACGCATCATCCTGGCCGAGCTGCGCGGTGACGAGGCGTTCTACTTCATCCGCAACTGCGCATCGGGCCACCCGGGCTCGATCACCAGTTGCCATGCCGGTAGCCCGGAGCAGACCTGGGATCAGCTGGCGCTGATGGTGAAGGCCTCGGCCGAGGGTTCGGGCCTGGAGTTCAACGTGATCAAGCGACTGTTGATGATGACCATCGACATCGTCGTGCATATCAAGGCGCATGCCGGCTCGCGCTACATCACCGGCATCGACTTCAATCCTGGGCGTGCCCAGGGGCAGGAGGGCTGACCAATGCTGCCAGGACTGGAAATGATGGCGTGCCCGGAAATGGCCGTCTCGATGGACGTGATGCAGCACGTCATCAACGTGGAATCGTCGCGCAACCCCTATGCCATCGGCGTGGTCGGCGGCGCCCTGGTGCGCCAGCCCAAGGCCCTCGACGAGGCGCTGGCCACCGTTCGCATGCTGGAGGAGAAGGGCTACAACTTCTCCATTGGCCTGGCCCAGGTCAACCGTTACAACCTGGGCAAGTACGGGCTGGATTCCTACGAGAAGGCCTTCCAGCAGTGCCCGAACCTGCAGGCTGGTTCGCGCATCCTCGCCGATTGCTACAAGCGCTCCGGTGGTGACTGGGGCAAGTCGTTCAGCTGCTACTACTCGGGCAACTTCGAGACCGGCTTCCGTCACGGGTACGTGCAGAAGATCTATGACTCGATCCGCCGCGGTCAGCAGGTCGCAAGCAACGGCGTCGCGCCGATTGACGTGGTCAGCCGCGGCGAGCGTCGGGTGGTCAGGGTCGAACATCATCCGCAGACGGCCTCGCCGGCCCAGGCACGCATCGTCGCCCAGGCCAGTGCGCCGGTGTACGTGCCGTCCAATGACCCGGCCCGGGCCTACACCGTTTACCCATCCACCGGTGCGATGGCCCGCGGCAGCCTGCTGAACATCGCCGACCAGGCGGTATCGCGCGTGGTGCTGGGCTCGGTCGATCGAATGATGCAGCCACAGGCACAGGGTGGAAACGACATGCCGCAGCAGGCTCCACAGCCGTATCAGCAGCCTGGTGCGGCGCAGGGCGGGGCCGCCATGCCGCAACAGCTTCCCGGGATGGCTGCCGGGGCGAACGCGCCGGTGATGCTGCGCCCGTGGAATGAGCGTAACGCGCCGGCAGCGGACACCCAGAATTTCTACAACGCACCGGCGCCCCGTGCGCCGGTGCAGCAGATTCCCGCAGGGGATGCGGCCTTCGTGTTCTGACGAAGTCGTGGTGCGACCGGTCCCCCGGCTGGTCGATTCAGTTGTGTTAGTCCATCAACAAGGAAATCAATCCATGAAGCGATTCAATCTCGACCTCGTCCAGGCCCAGCGCACGCTGAAGACCATGCTGATGGCCGTCGCATTCGCCGGTGCTGTGTTCGCTCCGCAGGCCCTGGCCGGCACTGACTTCGGTGGTACCGATGGCAAGGTCTGCGGCTTCTTCTCCAACATCAACGGTCTGCTGAACATGGCCTCGATCGCCGTGGTCACGATCGCCGTGATCTTCGCCGGTTACCAGATTGCGTTTGCCCACAAGCGCATCGGTGACGTGGCCCCGATCCTCATCGGCGGTGTGCTGATCGGCGCGGCAGGCCAGATCGCGCGCATGCTGCTCGGCAAGGAGGCTGGCAGCTGCGAAAAGGTCGGTGGTGGCGACGGCGCTGGCATGGCGTTTGAAATGATCAAGCACGCCGTCCAGTACTACAGTGCATAAGAACGTCCTGTTCCGGGGATGCACGCGCCCAGCGATGTTCCTGGGCGTTCCCTACCTGCCATTTTTCATGGTGGCGGGTGGGTTGTTGCTGCTGAGCATGTACACGAACTTCTGGTTTCTGCTGACCATCCCGGTGGCCATCTTCATCATGCGGCAGATGGCCAAGCGTGACGAGATGATCTTCCGCCTGCTGGGCCTGCGCCTGATGTTCAAGCTCAAGGTGCGCAACGTGCAGGAGCATGATGGCATGTGGGTGTTCAACCCGAATCACTACCGCAACAAGCCAGCCCCCAGGGATTGAGGGCTGGATCCGGCCAGGCGGGCGTTGAGCGCCCGCCTGGCCAACTCCGCATCTTTGTCGGCAGTACCTTTTGGAAGCAGTCGTATGTTCAACCCAGATACCTCCATCAGCGAATTCATCCCCTTGTCGTCGCACGTGGCTCCGAATGTGGTGAAGACCACGGGCGGCGACTACCTGTTGACGTGGCACCTGGAAGGGCTGCCGTTCGTGGGGCGCGAAGAATGGGAGCTTGAGCATCGGCACAACACCTTCAACCGGTTGCTGCAGACGCTGCGCGCGCCGGATTTCGTCAACGTTGCCTTCTGGGTGCATGACATCCGGCGCCGTCGCACCCTGAAGGGAAAGAGCTACTACAAGCAGCGCTTCAACCAGGATGTGTCCGACCAGTACATGGGCATGCTGTCCTCCCAGCGCATCATGCAGAACGAGCTGTACCTGACGATGATCTATCGTCCGGTGGTGGCGGGAAAGCGCTTCGTGGAGAAGTCCGCGAACGTGGACAAGCTGCGCGCCGAGCAGGAGCAGGCCGTCGAGAAGCTGATGGAGCTCGCCGGCAACGTCGAAGCTGTGATCCGCGACTACGCGCCTTACCGGCTCGGTATGTACGAAGCCAAGAACGGCGTGGTGTTTTCCGAAACGCTTGAGCTGTTCGGCTACCTGATCAACCGCATCGATGAGCCGGTACCGGTGCTGTCGGCGCCTGTGAAAGACTATCTTCCGGTCAGCCGTCATATGTTCTCGGCCAAGACCGGCGATTTCGTGATCAATACGCCCAATGGCGTCAACCATTTCGGCGCGATCCTGAATATCAAGGAATATGCCGAGGGCACCTATCCGGGCATCCTCAATGGTCTGAAGTATCTGGACTACGAGTACGTCATCACCCATTCGTTCAGCCCGATGGGACGCCAGGACGCATTGAAGGTGCTGGACCGGACCAAGGGCATGATGATCTCCTCGGGCGACAAGGCGGTCAGTCAGATCGTCGAACTCGACCAGGCGATGGATCATCTGTCGTCAGGCAACTTCGTGCTGGGCGAATACCACTTCATCATCGCGGTGTATGGCGACAGCCAGGCGAAGCTGTCGCAGAACGTGGCCTCGACCCGTGCCGAGCTGTCCAACGCCGGTTTCGTGTCGACCAAGGAGGATCTGGCAGTCACCTCGTCGTTCTATTCGCAGCTGCCGGCCAACTGGCGCTTCCGCACGCGGCTGGCCAACGTCAGCTCGCTGAATTTCCTCGGCCTGTCGCCGCTGCACAACTTCGCCACCGGCAAGCAGCACAACAACCCGTGGGGCGACTGCGTGACCACGCTGCAGACCACCAACGGTCAGCCGTATTACTTCAATTTCCATGCCACCCATCCATCCGAGAATTCGCTGGGTGAGAAGGCGATCGCCAACACCATGGTGATCGGCAAGTCCGGTACCGGCAAGACCGCGCTGATCAACTTCCTGCTCAGCCAGGTTCAGAAGTACGAGCCGTCACCGACCATCTTCTTCTTCGACAAGGACCGTGGTGCGGAGATCTTCGTGCGTGCCTGCGGTGGCAATTATCTGGCCCTGGAGAACGGTGCGCCGACTGGCTTCAACCCGTTCCAGTGCGAGAACAACGAAGCGAACGTGCAGTTCCTGGCCGACCTGATCAAGGTGCTGGCCGGCAAGCGCGAGTACAGCGCCCGCGAGGAAGAGGACATCTACCGTGCGGTGGAGAGCATGCTCGATACGCCGATGCATCTGCGCAGCATGACCAACTTCCAGAAGAGCCTGCCCAACATGGGCGACGACGGCCTCTATGCGCGCATGCGCCGTTGGACTTCGGGCAATTCGCTGGGTTGGGTCTTCGACAATCCGATCGATACGGTGGATCTGAGCAAGGCCAACATCATCGGCTTCGACTACACCGACATCATCGACAATCCCGAAGTGCGCGTGCCGGTCATCAATTACCTGCTGCACCGCCTGGAATCGCTGATCGACGGTCGACCGCTGATCTATGTGATGGACGAATTCTGGAAGATCCTGGACGGCGAGGGTGGCCTGAAGGAGTTCGCGAAGAACAAGCAGAAGACCATCCGTAAGCAGAACGGCCTGGGCATCTTCGCCACGCAGAGCCCGGAAGACGCGCTGAAGAGTGATATCTCCGCTGCCCTGATCGAGCAGACCGCCACGCTCATCCTGCTGCCGAACCCGAACGCCAGCAAGAGCGACTACATGGATGGCCTGAAGTTGACCGAGGCGGAGTTCAAGGTGGTCACGGCACTGGACGAGCGCTCGCGCTGCTTCCTGGTCAAGCAGGGCCATGCTTCCAGTGTCTGCCAGCTCAACCTGCGTGGCATGGACGACATCCTGTCGGTGATCTCGGCCTCGACCGACAACATCGACATCATGCATCGGGTGCTGCAGACGGCTGCAGTCCGCAATCGGATCACCGTGGACGAACTCACGCCGGAACAGTGGCTGGAGGACTTCTACAAGAACCGAAAGGGCTCTGGTAAAGCCAAGGCCTCTGCCGAAACCGATGCGGCTTGAAAGCCCTGGATCAGACAGCGCCGAATGAAATCCATTCCCCTGGAGAAGAACATGAGCATGACATCCCGAAATCACAAGCGCCACCGCGGTCTGCGTCAGAAGCGCCTGGCAGCCATCCTGCTGGGGAGCATGGTCATGTTCTCCACCACGTCGGTTTCGGCCGGTGGTTACCCTGTCTTCGACCTCAGTAATCTCATGCAGGCACTGAAGGACTTTGCCCAAGGGAAGGCGCAAATGAAGGCTGACGGGCTGGAGTACGCGGCTCAGGTAACTCGGTGGAGAAGGACGTTCCAGGAGTACCAAAATGCGCTTGTCCAGATCCAGGGCATGATCAACAACTTCGGCTTGCCGCCAGGCGCCACATTGGAGCGGGTTCCAGACGACTATATGGTCGCCGACCTCTGCCGTACGTCGGCGGGCTTCAGCGCTGGCAGCCTGCTGAAGAAGTTTGTGCTGGATACCTCCGGTGATCTCTACGCGCAGCAGCAGCAGCTGTGCGTCAACATCCAGATGATGGAAAACCGGAAGCGCAACGAGACGGTGGATTTCATCGAGAAGACCATTCCCAGCATCAACGCGTCGTTGTCTGAGATCATGGGCTGGCGAGGCGGCGCCGATGGCAATCTTGCGGGAACTCTTTCGGCCGTGAACAGTGACTCCCTGCGTACGGCAAACGATATTTCCAAGCTGCAGCAGGAGTGGGAGGCGCGCATGCGGTCCTACGACGCCTATCAGGAGTCAATGATGGCCAATCAGCGCGTGCTGGCGCGCGTGGCATTGAAGGGCAAGCCGGGCGTCATCTCGCAGCTGGTCAAGACGGCCGCATTGGAACGCGCTTTGCACGTCGACTGACGCCGCTTGGGGCAGGTGCATAGGCACCTGCTCCACGAGGTTGTCCGGTAGGGATACATCAAGGGATTGCGGAAATGATCAGGTCGATTGCCAATTTTGATTTCAATGGCGGATTCCAGGATTTGATGGGGCACGTTGCACGTGTCCAATCGATCGGGGATTTCGTGTTCTTCAAGTTCATCTTCGACTTCCTGCGAAGCAAGATAAACAAGTTCGGCATCGACATGATGGGGGAAATGATGCAGTGGGTCGGCGGCATCGCCCTCACGCTCATGACCCTGTGGGTGCTGGTGCAGGGCTTCCGCATCGTGACCGGCCGCAGCCGGGACTCAATGATGGTGCTGGTGACCAATATGGCGCGTGCGGCGTTGATCGTCAGCGCGGCCACCACGATGGGCGCTTTCGGCACCAACCTTCAGAGCTTCCTCACCCACGACGTCAAGGCAGAAATCACGAAGGTCGTGACAGGCTCGAACGAGTCACCCGAAGCTCAGATCGACAAGAGCCTGGCATGGATGCAGGTGGCGCTTTCCAGTATCGACGCCATCCAGATCATGAATGACGGGGAGCTGCTGGAGGACAAGAAGCGGGCACTGTTCTTCATCGGCATGGGCACCGCAGGTCCAGCCATCACCGCTGGTGCGATGCTGATGCTGTATGAAATCGCCATGGCGCTGTTCATCGGCTTTGGCCCCCTGTTCATCCTCTGCCTGTTGTTCGACCAGACCAAGCAGTTGTTCCAACGTTGGCTGTTCTACGGCATTGGCACGATGTTCTCCATGGCCGTACTTGCAGCGATGGTTTCCATCGCACTGGACATGGTGGTACGTGTGGCGGCCACTTTCTGGACCACAGCGCTGGTGCAGGAATTCATCCTCAAGGAAAGCATGTCCGACGGCATGACCAGCCAGGCAATGCAGCAGGGAGGCATGGGCCTGATCCTCACCGCGTTGATCCTGACTACACCCCCAATGGCAGCGATGTTCTTCCAGGGTACCCTGGGCACCTTCATGGCATATTCGCAGATAGGCGGTGGTGCAAGTGCCTCGCCGAGTGCCGATGGTCGTCCGCCGGGCATGTCGGCTCCGCCGCCGGCGGCTCCGGAGTCGTCTTCTGGCTCAAACTCCCATGGTCAGCAGTCGGCGATGGGGAAGATGTTTGATGGAACCGGAGGCCCGGGTTCAGCGGTTCCCGGTCAGCGTGGTGCGGCAAATCCGAGTCATGGAAACTAGAGATTCAGTTGATGAACGTAAGCGCCTCTCTAAAGCATCTGTGCTTGTCCCTGATCCTACTGGGCTCTGTGCACGTCAGTTCGGCGTTCGCTGAAGGGCGCTGCCCTCCGGGTCAGTACCCGATTGGCGACCAAGGCGTTGGTGGCTGCGCACCCATACCCGGCGCGGCTCAGAGCGCCCCGCAGGAGAATCCCGGGTACTGGGTCAAGACATGGGGTGCTGTCGCCAGCTCGCCTGGAGGAGATGCAGGTTCGGCCACTGGGCATCAGGCCAAGGCTTCGGCAGAGCGCCAAGCGGTCGAGCGATGCCGGCAGGGCGGAGCTACCGACTGCACAGTCGTTTTTACCTACTACAACCAGTGCTATGCGGTTGTCCGGGCTGCACGACCGGACAATGGCATGAGATTCAACACCGGGGCGACGAAAGAACAGGCGCAGGAGCGGGCAATCAAGGACTGCAAGGATTTGGGAAGTCAGGCTTGCTCCGTTTTCCATTCTGACTGTACCAAGCCGTTCTTCCAGCAAGACTGATCGGTTGTGATCATCACACGGAGATTCAAGGCAATGGCCGACTTCAAATCTCTGCGTGGTGATTCAGCTTTCGTGATTTCTGCTCTGCTGTTCGCTGCATTACTTGTTGCCAGCAACGCCAGTGCCGAGGGCCGATGCCCGTCCGGCCAGTACCCCATCGGCGATCAAGGGGTTGGTGGGTGCGCCCCGATTCCTGGGGCAGGGGTAACTGCCCGCGAACCCGGGCCCGCGGGTCAGTGGCATAAGACGTGGGGGGCAATTGCGTCGTCCGACGCGACCGCAGATGCCGGTGTTGCGACGGGCCGGCCGAGCAAGGAGAACGCGGAGCAGTTTGCTCTGGCAGACTACGGTAGGCGCGGTGCTTCCGATTGCCGAGTCATCTACACGTATAGAAACCAGTGCGTTGCATGGTAGGTTCCCAATAGCCAGGGCGGGGCTTCCCGCGCCGGTTTTGCCAGCGCCAAGGACTCCGCCGAAGCGCGGAAGTTTGCCCAGCAGTCGTGCGTCGACACCGATGGAAAGGCGTGTCAGGTTGCATACGAGGACTGTACGAAGCCGGTCTATGAGTCATTCTGACCCGTTGATCGGATTGTCGGACTGGTAGTCAGCGCAACTCGCGATGGCGGCGGAAAGCTTCATGTGTTTGGGCGCAGCTCCGTTTGTTCTCTTGGCTCCAGCATCGACAGTGGGCAACGATCGTCCGCTCAGGTCATCCCACCCCTCACAATGGGCAGCAAAGGAATGGGTCTCCCCATGAAACGAATCCACCTCGCTTTTCTCCCGTGCCTGCTGATTGCAGGCCTGCTGCCGTTCACCGCGCTTGCCGAAGGCAATTGCCCGCAGGGCATGTATCCCATCGGTGGCCAGGGTGTACAGGGTTGTGCGCCCATTCCGGTGAGCAGCTCAGGCTCCCCGTACAACAATCGCCCCAACTGGGCGCAGACCGTGCGTGGCGTGGCGATGGATGCCCGCGGCGACACCTTCATCAGCAACTCGATGCGCTCGCGGGGCAAGGCCAAGCGTGCATCCATGAAGGAGTGCAAGGAGTTCGGGAAAGGCGAATGTACGTTGGCGACCCTGTTCCAGGCGCAATGCGTGGCGGTCGCCCACGCGGGCCTGGGCACTGAAACCACCAGCGTCGCCACCGCCATGTCCGAACAGGGAGCGGTCATTGTCGCGATGCAGCAATGCAACGCGAAGGCGGCATGGAAGCAGCTGCCGCAGGGACAATGCGGGATCGCCAGAACGGCCTGCACGGCGGATCTGTTCATCAGGTAAGGCGCCATTCACGCTAAGCCCCGTTTTCTGTGATCAATTCCGCTTTTCGATTTCCTCGCACTTCGACGCGGCAGAACGCCTCGCGGTAAGCTCCCCACGCGTCATGAAAATGACGCGCCAGTGCCGCCGAATGCAGGGGTTCTTCCGTCCAATGAGGACGCTGTCAGCCCCTGCGTCGGGTGACGCTCGCCATCATCGCGGTCTTGCCGTACGCAAGGCTATGATTCCTGTCCGCGCAGGCGCGGATAAGCCGGAACGCGTTCCGGCTGGGCAGGGAGGCGGGTATCGGCATGACCACATTGAAGGAGTGGGAGGGGATGGAAGACAGGGTTGGCGCACACATGGACGATGCCCTGGCATTTGTTCCGTCCGGTGCGAACCTGCTGGAAGCCGTAAGGGGCGAACTCAACGGCGATGGCATCGAGTATCAGCTGCTGGTCATCGACCAGCCGACGCCGGAAGGGCTGGTGCCCGGCCAGCACGGGCCAAACCGGGTGCTGCTGTTGCTGCGCGGTGATGGGCGCGGGCGCTGGCAGCTGGCCGCGCGCAACGACAAGCTGGTGCCGTGTTCCACCCGAGGTGGCCTGGCCGGCGACCCTTTTGCGTATGCAATGGTCGAGAAGGGCACCTTCAGCGTGATCACCAACGGCGGTAGCCGCGAGCGCTGGAGCAGCACCTACCGGTTCCGCTATGCGCCCGCGGACAAGGCCTGCTGGGTTGACGGGGTGAGACGCAAGGTCGTGGATATCGAGACCGAAGCGACCAACATCCGGGATTACTCGGCGGCGGAGCTGGGCAGGGTGAGGTTCGAGGACTTCGACCCATCCAGTGTTGCCGAGGTGTCGCTTCCATGAGCCAAGCTCCAACCGGCGGAAGGGAATCCGCGCTGATGAAGATTCAGGAGTTGCACTGTGTCGACCGATAGAGAGTCGCAGCTGTTGCGACAGGCGACCAAAGCCGGCATCGACTCCCCGCTTGAACTGGCCAATTTCATGGCCCAGGCAGGGCACGAGTCGCGCGGCTTGAGCCGGCTCAACGAGAGCTTCAACTTCACCCGGGGAATCTCGCAGATCCCGGTGGAGGCTGCGTGGCGCAATGGCAACGCCGCGTTGGAGAGTGCCCGCCAGGAAGCGCTGCGTGGTCGCCCGGAAAACCTGGCTGAGCTGATGTACGGCGGGCGCATGGGCAACGACGCGCCTGGTGACGCGCTGAAGTACCACGGCCGCGGCTATCTGCCATTGGTCGGCAAGGAGAATTACGAGCGTGCCGGCAAGGCGCTGGATCTGGACCTGGTGAATCACCCGGAGCTGGCAGCGCAGCCCGAGCACGCAGGCCGTATTGCCGTATGGCAGTGGCAGACACGGGTGCCGGAGGGGGCGCGCCATGATGTGCGCGAAGCAACTTATGCGCTCAACGGCGCGCTCAATGGCATCGAGGCGCGCCGGCAACGATTTGAGGTCTGGCAGCAGAAGTTGACGCCGGACGTGATGGCGCGACTGGATCGCGGCGAAGTCGGTGCGCCGGCGCAGACCGTTGCACGCGACATGTCGCATGCCGGTGAGCCCGGCAACGCATTGTTCGAGGATGCGCGCCGGCACCTGCAGCAGATGGGGCCACAAAGTGGACTGCGCAGTGCACAGGAGCTCGACAATACCGCTGGCGCATTGGCGCTGGGCGCGCAGAAGGCCGGCCTGTCGCGCATCGATCATCTGCTGGCGGGCAACGACGGCCGTACGCTGTTTGCAGTGCAGGGCGCGCTGGGTGATCCGGCCATGCTGCGTGCGTCTGTTGACCGGGAGCAGGCCTCCCAGCAGCCACTGGCGCAGAGCAGCCAGCAGTTGGCGGCCAGCGTTGCGCAGCAGGATCCGATGGCCGCGCTCGCCCGCGAGCAGGAGCAGCGTTCCCGATCCCTGTAGCACTTGGTGCCGGCGGGCAGGGTGCCCGCCGTTGTTTTGCGTACGACGCGTGGCGCCCTGTGGCGCCGACATGGAAACCCACCCGTAAGGACACCACATGCGAATCGTTCCCTTGAATGCCCTGCAGGCCGCTGCCCGCTGCAATGCATCCGCGCGCCGCCTGCCGCCGCTCTGGCTGCTGTCACTTGGACTTGCCGCAGCCTCGGCACAGGCTCAGGAGACAGCGCCGCCGGTCGCGGAAACGCACGCCACGGCACAGGCGATCGCTGATGCGCCTGCAGGGACGGCACCGCCTGCCACCGTCGAGCGAACCGTTCCGGCGGTAGCACCCGCACCGCCCGCATTGGCCATCGTTCCATTGCCGCCAGAGCGGGCGACCGAGCGGGCGCTCGGTGCGCGCTGCCCGGTGGATCTGGCCGGGCGACTGGCGACCCAGGGCGACCTGCTGACCGGCGCCTGCCAGGGCACCATGCCGGCGCATCTGGCCGCTCTGCTGGTCGCGCTGCCCGAGCAGGACATCCACCTGCCGCGCAACTGGCGCGAGCGAGAGGTACAGCAGAAGGCCTGGTTCAAGGCGGTGCCTGGGTACGGCCAGCGACCGGACTTCATCGTGCGGATGGGCGACGTCTGGGTGCGCTCGCTGGAAGGGCGCGACGCCGACAGCACGTTCTACCTGGTGTCCGCGCCGTTCACCTGCAGTGACCAGGTCGCCAACCGCGATGAGTTCAGCGCGGAGCCGGTACGTGTGCCAGCGGGTAGCTGCCGCGAGGCCTATGTGGGCCAGCGTGTGTACCAGGTGCGTGGCGATGCGCCGCCGAGGGATGTTACCGCCGAGGCGATGCCGGTCATGCCACAGGTGACCGAGGCGGATCGCGCACGCCAGCTGGCGCGTGGGGGCAGGATCACGCTGGATCACAGCAAGCTGCAGTTCGGGCCGGCCATGCGTTGGTTCGTGCAGTATCCGGAGACGGTGCCGAAGGGTGGGGCGCGTGCGTTCAGTGACTGGAACCGCGAGCATCTTGCCTTCGTGGTCTGGACCGGCGATCGCTTCGAGTTGCGCGACAAGGTCCCGCGCAGCCAGTGGCCGTGTGATCCGGTCGCGCCGGGCGATCGCGCCTGCGGCGGCTTCCCGGATTCCGGGCCGGATCTGTTCGTGACCGCCAGTGCATCTGCGCCGGTCGCGGCCACCAGCCCCTGAGTCACGGTGCTGAGGCGGGAGCCGGAATGACCGGCTCCCGCGCTGTCCATCAGGCCTGCAGGCTGCGGGTCTGATGCTGCTGCTGTTCCAGCTGTTGGTCGAGCTCCAGCGCAAGGCGCTGGCCTGCAGCCTGCTGGTCGATGCACTGGCTGCTCTGTTCCAGCGGCGTGTTCATCGCCACTGCCGTATCCACCGACACGCGAAGGTGGGCGGGGTCACCGCCCTGGCCCTGCACGGCGAAGCTGCGCGAGGCATCGGCGTTCATCACCACTTCGTCGATGCGCTTGCCGCCTGCAGCGTGCATCTCCGCCGCCAGGCTGCCCGCCAGCTGCGTACTCATCACGTCCGGCACGCGGCCAACGCGCACGTCATGTGCGTGCACGCCGCGGATCGCGTCGTTGAACAGCGGGTTACCCAGGTGGTTGGCATCGTCCATGCGCAGCATGCTGGTGTGATGGCCATTCTTCTCCGCTTCGCGGCGTGCCGGTTCACCGGGCTGCAGCGGGCCGCGGATGTGGTCGTACAGATCGATGGCGCCGCCCGGGATGCCGCGTGCAGCGCGGGTGACGCCGCGACGCAGTGACTCGACGTCGTCGCGATACTCCTCGATCATCTTGGCGTTGTCTTTCGCCAGCTTCTGCGTTTCCGGGTGCTTCAGCACCGAGCCTTCGTCGAGGAAGTTGCCCAGTTTGTGCGCGCCGAACGAGCTGGTCGCCGCAATGATCGGCCGGTCCGGAATCAGATCACGCAGGGCGTGATTGCTGAAGCCGTTTGCCGCGAGCGTCTTGATCTCGTCGGGCTTGGCATAGATGCGTACCTGGCCGAAATGCGGTGACGCGGCGCTGACCGGATCGGAGGCCATGACGTGGTTGATCATGGTGTTGCCGCCTTCCGGAATGCGGTAGCTGAGGCTGACCGCGCCGTAGGCATTGAATGTCTCGCCCTTGACGTTGAAGTGGTGCGAGGTGATCTGGGCAAGAGCGCCGCCGAGGGAGTGACCGGTGACGGTGACCTGGGGCGCGGGCACACCGTTCAAGCGGGATTGAAGCGCGGCGCCTTCGAGCGTCCTCTGTGTCAAAGCAATCGCGTCAGGCGCCTGCACGTTGGTGCGCGCAACCACCATGCCGCCGTCGGTCAGAATCGCATCGCGAGCGATCTGCTCGGTGCCACGATGCGCAATGACGATCTCTTTGGTGTCTACGCGCTGATAGACGGTGCCCTGATAGCCGTTGAGACGATTGTTGACATGCTCAAGTATCTTGTACTCATGGCCGTTTAACGTGACTTTTTCTTCTTGGCCGGGTTCACGTCGGCCGACGGCCCGATCCTTGTAGGCGTCATTGGATAACGCGGCGTAGTCCTGAGAGGTGATGGTCACGGCGCGACCTCACTTGCGGAGAGGGTGATCGTAAACAGCTTGTCCTGCAGATCAGCGGCGTAGTTGCTGCGATCGGGCTCGCCACTGGCTGGGAAGTTGGGAACGCGATCTGCCTTCGGATAGACCAGATCCGGATAGTAGAGCGTATGGGCGCCACCTTCGGTCAGCGGCTTGGCGTCGACGAAGGTGAGGAAGCGGGTCTCTTCTTCGGCACCCGTCGCCTTCAGCATTGCCCCGGCACCGGTGAACTCCCACTTGCAGACGCCACGACCGTAGTAGTCCTCATCCAGCATGCGGTCCACATATAGCGTGCCGCGGTACTCGCCCTCAGCGACCTTGCGCAGCTCCACCGGTTCCTGGCTGGTGATACGTGCAGCTGTGCCGGTGGCCGGCTCGATGTGGCCGCACTGATCCTCGTTGGTGACGTCGTACTGCGCTACGCCCTTGACCAGTGCGAAATCGCCGGGGGCATCCTTCAGGCGCAGCACCAGCTCATAGGCCTTGCGCGGGGTGGGGTTGAGCTTGGCGAGGCCGCGCCCGCCCTGGGCGACATCGGCTTCAGCAGCGGCACGTTCCTGGTTCATGGCGGTCTCCGGGTTGCAGGCGGTCAATAGAAGCAGAGCAAGGCACGGAATCATCTTGTGGCGCAATGTCGGCCTCCTTGGGGGTAGGGGTTGTTGAACTGGCAGCTCATGGCACGAGCTTCTGCACAGTGGTGGTGGTTGAGAACAGCGCGTCGCGCAGATCTTCGCTGTACCCCGACGGATCTTCCTCGCCACTGGCGCCAAAGTTGGCGACAGTGTCGGCGCGCGGATAGATAAGGTTTGGGTAATAAAGCGTAAGAGGTGAGTCGCTCTCCATGCGCTCCTTGTCGACGAACGTAAGGAATCGCGTATCCGCCTCGCCGGTCGTAGCGCGCAACATCGCACCGACACCCGTCAACGTCCAATGGCAGACGCCACGCCCGTAGTAATCCTCGTCCTGCATGCGGTCGAGGTAGAACGTACCGCGGTATTCGTTCTCGTCGACCTTGTGTAGTTCCACCAACTCCTGGCTGGTGATACGGCTGGCGGTACCGGTCGCCCACAGGACCCGGCCGCAGTCCCTGTGGTTGCTGACGTCGTACTGGGCAACGCCCTCGACCACCGCGAAGGGACCGGGGGCATCCTTCAGGGTCAGTACCAGCTCGTAGCCCTGCTGCGGTGACGGGTTGAGCTTGGCCAGGCCGCGTCCACCTGCGGCAACGTCACGCTCTGCGTCCGCGTAAGGCGAGCAGGCCGTCAGCGCCAGCAAGAGGCCCATCGGTACCAGATGGCATCCCTTGCGTGTCGGCATGGCTACATCCATGGCGGCATCCTGCATCGTGCGTCCGTGTCCATATATCCTTCCCTGGTGACAGGTTTATCGATTATGGAGTGTTCTGGAAACCTGGCGCCAGCTGCGGCAAGGCGTGGGTGACGGAATTTTGACGCATTCAGCGTTCGGCAGCGTCGCCGAATCGATTGCGGCACAGGCGATTCGGGGTTGGCCAGGCGATTGCGCTTCGCGTTCGACATTTCACCACCAATTTGTGACAACGGTCGCCAATTCACGCGACTCTCACGCAAGCGAGCATTACGCCATGAACTACACCATCCGTGCCGAAGCCATTGATGATCACGCCACCCTCCATGCGCTCACCGAGGCCGCATTCCGGAACGCTGCGCACAGCAGCCATACCGAGCAGTTCATCGTCGACGCCCTGCGCGCGCGCGGGGAGCTGAGCGTTTCGCTGGTGGCCGAGTTGGACGGGAAGGTGATCGGCCATGTGGCGGTGTCGCCGGTGACGATCAGCGATGGCAGCACGGGCTGGTTTGGCCTGGGGCCGATTTCGGTATTGCCTGCCTGGCAGGGGCAGGGCATCGGTGCGGCCCTGATGCATGCCGCACTTGAAGCACTGCGTCAGCAGGGCGCACATGGCTGTGTATTGCTGGGCGAGCCGGCCTATTACGGTCGCTTCGGCTTCTGTGCCGAGCCGGGCCTGGTGCTGCCGGGTGTGCCGCCGGAGTACTTCCAGGCACTTTGCCTGCAGCCTCCGTTGGCACAGGGCGAAGTGCAGTACTCACCGGCCTTCGAGGCGACGGCCTGATCCGGGCCTGGCACGTTTCTGCTCAGGGCGCGCGCCAGGCGGTCGGTTCGGGTTGCGGCTTCGGAATGCGGTAACCGCCGATGTGTTCAAGCAGTTCATTGGTACGGCGCTGCTCGACCAGTACTTCACGCAGCAGGTTGCGCACGGCGAAGATGGCGAACGGCACCAGGATCCAGACCAGGCTGATGCCCAGCGCAAACAGGGTCAACAGGGCTTTTGCACCATCCATGCGGCATTCCTTGGTCGAAAGCAGCCACGCTAGCACGTGGCTGCTGCCGACGGATGTCAGCCGTTGTGCCGAAGGTGGATCAGCGGATACGGACGGCCTTGCGAATCCAGCGGTGAACGTCCGGTTTCGACGAAGCCCATGCGCAGATAGAAGCCCACGGCCTGCGCGTTCTGTGCGTTGACGTCGGTGCTCAGCTGTGGGCACAGGGTCAACGCGTGCTGCAACAGTTGGCGACCAACCCCGGTGCCACGCACGTCCGGGTCAATGAACAGCGCTTCCATGTGGGTGCCGTCGATCAGCATGAATCCGAGGGGGCGATCCTGTGCGTCGACAGCAACGGTCATCGGCGCCTGCGGCAGGAAACCGGCGACTTCGGCATCGATGGCCTGGCGGTCTTCTGCACTGAGGAAGTCGTGGGTGGCGTCGACGGCGCGGCGCCAGAGGTCGACAAGAGCGGCGCCGTCGTCGGCGCGGGAGGGGCGGAGGGTGGTCATGGGTTCGCCAAGGTGCTTGCAAAGAGTGCGTAGTATGGCGCGTCCCGATCCAGCGCGCAGATGTGGATTCATCCGGCGTTGCGATGGCGGATGAAGGGGCTGTAGGTAGTGGCCTCCGCGCGCAGCACAACGCCGTCCTCGAAATCGCTGCTGTCGTTGAAGGGCACGGTGGGCCACTGCGGCCATTGCGCCAGGCGTTCGCGGTAGTGGTGGGTTGCTGCAGCCAGTGCCTCGTCGTGGGCCTGCATGCGCTCCGGTGCCAGCCCGGAACGCACGCCGTGCACCACGTGCGGTTCCATCACGTCGAAGCCGACGTAGCGCAGGCTGTACATCAAGGGCCACAGCAGCAACCGGGTATCTCCCTCGCGGCCGTCGACTGCGCAGGCCCGTGCCGATGAGCCGGTGGTGACGCTCAGCAACGCACGCTTGCCGCGCATCGCTCCGTGCTCGTGACGCAGGCGGCTGTTGTACATCGGCCCGTACACCAGTACGCGATCCAGCCAGCCCTTCAGGATGGCCGGCGCCGCGAACCACCACAGCGGGAACTGCAGGATCAGCAGGTCTGCGGCCCGCAGCAGTTTCAGGTGACGTTGCACATCGACGGGCAGCTGGCCCTGCTCGGCGCTGTGCCGCTGTTCGCGTTGGGCGTCGAAGTGGCCGGGATGCAGGCGATGCGGATGGTGGTCAGCCGCTTCCAGCGGATCGAAGCCCTCCACATACAGGTCGACCACGTCCACCTGCAGCGCGTCATGCCGCAGTTGCTCGGCGGCCTGAGCGGCCAGATGTGCATTGAAGGAGCGGGGCTCGGGGTGGGCAAGCAGGATCAGGGCACGCATGGGGCGAGGTGTTCGAGGAGTGTGCGACCATCCTCGCGGTGCCGGCATGCGCCGGCAATTACGCACCTTGAGGTAACCATGGCCTTTCCCGGGGATGTCTATGCCGCCGACTGTTCGGCACGCGATGCGCTTGCGCTGATTTCAGGCAAGTGGGTGATGCTGCTGCTGCCGGCATTGGCGCAGGGCCCGCTTCGCAACGGCGCGTTGCTGCGGAAGATCGAAGGCATCTCGCAGAAGGTGCTGACCCAGACCCTGCGCCAGCTGGAGCGCAATGGGCTGGTCGAGCGGTGTGACCGGGGCAGCAAACCACTGCATGTGGAGTACCGCCTGACCGAGGTCGCGCGCGGCCTGGTCGAGACGCTGTCCGCCCTGGATCGCTGGGCCGAGCACAACTTCCCGGCGCTCGATGCGGCCCGCGAGCGCTTCGACGCGCGCTAGCGGCGCCTGCACGGCCCCGGGCGTACAATGCCCCGGCGGCCATCCTGGCCCAGTTGAAAAGCGAGAACCGCCATGACCGATGTCCTGGGTGTACCGGTGCACGACGCCGATGAACACTGGATGCGCCATGCACTGGCCCTGGCCGAGCGCGCGCAGCGTGAGTTCGACGAGATTCCGGTCGGGGCGGTGCTGGTGGGCGCCGACGGCCAGCTGCTGGGCGAGGGCTGGAACCTCAACATCGCCTCGCACGACCCCAGCGCGCATGCCGAGATCGTGGCCATGCGGGCCGGTGGAAAGCTGCTCGCCAACCATCGCCTGCTTGGCAGCACGCTGTACGTGACCTTGGAGCCGTGCGCGATGTGCGCGATGGCGATCGTGCATGCGCGCGTTTCGCGCCTGGTCTACGGCGCCAGCGACCCCAAGACCGGTGCGTGCGGCAGCGTGTTCGACCTGCTCGGCGATGCCCGCCACAACCACCGGGTCGAGATCCACGGCGGGGTGCTGGCCAAGGAAGCCAGTACGCGCCTGACCAATTATTTCCGCGCCAAGCGTGGCAAGCCGCCGCTGCTGCTGGAAGACCACGTCGGCGAGGGCTGAGGGGCGAACGGGTATGATGGGCGCCTCTTTCCTTCACCGGTAGGCCGCGCGCCTGCCCAGCAACGAGGCGACACAATGGCGGACACCGGCGCGGCCAACGAACGACTGATCTGGATCGACCTGGAAATGACCGGGTTGGACACCGACAACGATTCGATCATCGAGATCGCCACCGTGGTCACCGACGCCCAGCTGAACGTACTGGCCGAAGGTCCGGAATTCGCCATCCATCATCCGCTGGAAACGCTGGAGGCGATGGACGAGTGGAACCGCAACCAGCATCGTCGTTCGGGCCTGTGGCAGCGCGTGGTGGACAGCACCACCACCCTCGGCCAGGCCGAGGCGCAGACGGTAAACTTCCTGGCGCAGTGGATCCCGGCCGGCCTTTCGCCGATGTGCGGCAACTCGATCTGCCAGGATCGCCGCTTCCTGCACCGCCAGATGCCGCGCCTGGAGAAGTACTTCCATTACCGCAACCTGGACGTGTCCACGGTGAAGGAGCTGGCCAAGCGCTGGGCGCCGAGCGTGGCCGCCGGCGTCGGCAAGAACAGCAACCACACCGCGCTGAGCGACGTGCACGACTCGATCGCCGAGCTGCGCCATTACCGCCAGTTCATGGGCGCGCTGTCGGGCTTGCCCACGGCCTGAACAACAACGCCGGGCAAGGCCCGGCGCGACCGGGTGACACGCGAACTGGTAGTGCCGGCCGCTGGCCGGCAAGGCGTCGGGGCCGAACCCCTTTCCCGCGGCAAGGGCTCTGACCCCTCTGTCGTGCCTCGCGACGAACCGTTCAACTCCCCGGCGCTAAGATCGGCGCCATGAACGAGCCCATCCTGCTCCCCCGCGATATTGCCCACGACGCCCGCGACTGGTCCGACCTGCAGCGGGCGGTGGCCCTGCTGGAAGCGCCAACCCTCACCGCGCGCATGGCCAACCTGGTCGGCACGCCGCTGGAGTTCGCGGTGAAGGCGCTGCCCAGCTCGGTCTCCAACCGCATCCACGGTGCGGTGCAGGCGGCGTTGACCAAGTCGGCGCAGGCGGCGCTGTGGAGCATGGACAACACACCCGGCAAGGGGGCGTCCACCCGCTGGCACAAGCTGGCGGCAGCCACCTCGGGGGCGGTCGGCGGGGCCTTCGGCTTTGCCGCCTTGTTTATCGAACTGCCGGTGTCGACCACCATCATGATGCGCGCCGTGGCCGACGTGGCCCGCAGCGAGGGCTTCGACCTGTCCGAGTTCAGCACCCGGCAGGCGTGCCTGGAGGTGTTCGCGCTCGGTGGCAACTCGCCGCGCGACGACGCCAGCGAGACCGGCTACTACCTGGCCCGCGGCTTCACCACCGACGTGATGCGGCATCTTTCGGCCGAACTGGCTGGGCGTGTGGTGACCGGCCGCGACCTGACCCTGGGCGTGGCACCGAAAGAAGCTGGAAAGCTGCTGGCGAAGATGGTGGAAAAGGTGGCGGCGCGCTTCGGCGTGGTGGTCACTGAGAAATTCGCCGCACAGGCGGTGCCGATCGTCGGTGCTGCCGCCGGTGCAACACTGAATACTATGTTCACCGACTACTACCAGGACATGGCGCGCGGCCACTTCATCGTGCGCCGGCTGGAGCGCAAGTACGGGGAAGACGTGGTGCGCGCCTGCTATGACCGCGTGGCGCATGGTGCGGTAAAGATCGAGCCAAGGCTGGAGTAGAGCCACGCCATGCGTGGATGAGCCCTCGTGGCGGGTGATCCTTGCCTCGAGGGAACAATTGTTTTGCCAGTGCATGCCTGTTGCCTGGCAGCCGGCATCCCCATCCTTTGCGGCACTCCCCCCGCAAGAGATTGCCGCCATGATGTTCACCCCCCACCGCCTGGGCGCGTTGACGCTGCCCAACCGCATCGTGATGCCGCCGATGACCCGCTCGCGCGCCGCCGATGGCAACGTCGCCACCGCGGAAATGGCCGCCTACTATGCGCAACGCGCCAGCGCCGGCCTGATCGTCAGCGAAGGTACCCAGATCAGCCAGCAGGGCCAGGGCTATGCCTGGACCCCGGGCATCCACAGTGCCGAGCAGGTGCAGGGCTGGCGGCAGGTGACCGATGCGGTGCACGCCGCCGGTGGCCGCATCTACGCCCAGCTGTGGCACGTCGGCCGTGTCTCGCATGTGGCCCTGCAGCCCGATGGCGCGGCGCCGGTGTCTTCCTCGGCATTGCTCGCCGAAGGCGTGAAAGTGTTCGTCGACCCGACTGGGGCGGGTCCCGAAGCCGGTGTGGGCGAGATGATCCAGCACTCGATGCCGCGCGCGCTGCGCGAGGACGAGATTCCCGGCATCGTCGCCGATTACGCGCAGGCTGCGCGCAATGCGCTGGCCGCGGGATTTGATGGTGTGGAACTGCACGGCGCCAACGGCTACCTGATCAACCAGTTCATCGATTCGCAGGCCAACCAGCGCACCGATGCCTACGGCGGTTCACTGCAGAATCGCCTGCGCTTCCTGCGCGAGGTGGTGCAGGCGGTGGTCGAGGTTGCCGGTGGCGAGCGTGTGGGCGTGCGCCTGGCGCCGCTGACCACGCTGCAGGGGGCGGTGGACGATACGCCGCAGGCGACCTATCTGGCTGCCGCACACCTGCTCGGTGAGATGGGGGTGGGCTACCTGCACATTGCCGAGGCCGACTGGGACGATGCACCGCCGATGCCGGTGGCGTTCAAGCAGGCGCTGCGCATGGTCTACCCGGGCACGCTGATCTACGCCGGCAAGTACACCGCCGAGCGCGCCGAGCAGGCACTGGCCGAAGGCTGGGCTGACCTGATCGGCTTCGGCCGGCCGTTCATCGCCAACCCGGATCTGCCCGAGCGCCTGCGTACGGGTGCGACGCTGAATCCGCCGGATCGCGCCACGTTCTTTGGCGGTGGTGCGGAGGGTTTCACTGATTACCCGGCGCTGGAAGAGAGCGTCGCTGCCTGATTCTGGAGGCTGCCGGCCAGCGGCCGGCACTACCAGTGGGCGAGGGGTAGTGCCGGCCGCTGGCCGGCATTTCAGTCAGGCGGCGAGGGGGGTAGTGCCGGCCGCTGGCCGGCATTTCAGTCAGGCGGCGAGGGGTAGTGCCGGCCGCTGGCCGGCATTCCACTGCCGGATCACGGCTTGTCGCGCACCAGCGCGTCGGCCTCAACCACGCCACCATCCTTGCCATGCAGGTAAAGGTGCATGTCCTGCTGCGGATACGGAATGTTGATGCCGGCCTTGTCATAGCCCAGCTTCAGCTGCTCCAGCAGCGTGACCTTGGTGCCGAACCAGTCGGCCGACTTCACGTAGCAGCGGATGCCGAGGTTGATGGCGTGTGCGCCCAGCTCGTAGACCACCACGTCCGGTGCGGGGGTCTGCAGCACGCGTGGGTCGGCCTTCATCAGTGCCAGCGCGGTGTCGCGTGCCAGCTGGATGTTATCTTCGTAGCCGATGCCGATCACCAGTTCGACGCGGCGCGTCGGCTCGGCGGTGAGGTTGATGATCGGCGCGGCGGTGATCAGCGTGTTCGGAATGGTGGTGTGCTGGTTGTCGGCGCCGGTAAGCACGGTCTGGAAGATGCGCACTTCGCGCACCGTGCCGGTCTGGCCGGCCACGGTGACCACATCGCCCACGCGGAACGGACGCAGCGTCACCAGCATCACGCCCGAAGCGATGTTGGACAGCGAATCCTTCAATGCCAGACCGACCGCCAGGCCAGCGGTGCCGAGCACGGCCAGCAGCGGAGTGATCTTCACGCCGAGTGTGTCGATGGCCAGCAGCGCCACGATCACCAGTGAGGTGGCATAGACCACGTTGCGCAGGAAGCTTCCCAGCATCGGGTCCACACCCATGCGCGCAGTGGCGCGCGGCATTGCATTGGACAAGCGACGTGCCACCCACAGGCCCACCAGCAGCACCACGATCGCGGCCAGCAACGGCACGCCGTAGGTTTCCAGCAGGCGTTCCCAGTCGAGCGAGTGGAACCAGGGCGTTGCGGCGGGGGCGGCGGGTGCTGCTGCGGCGATCATGCGGAAGTCCTTTGCTGAGAAACGGTGTCTGCGTGGGGCAGGTGCACGCCAGAAACACGAAGCCCCGCAGAGGCGGGGCTTGCATGCAGCAGCAGTATCGGCCGACGCCGATGAACACGACGTCAGCCTGTAGCCATCACGGCATCAGCCGTTGGCCTTCAGCTTGGCCAGGCGCAGCCAGGTATCGACCACGGTGTCCGGGTTCAGCGACACCGACTCGATGCCTTCCTGCATCAGCCATTCGGCCAGATCCGGGTGATCGGACGGGCCCTGGCCGCAGATGCCAACGTACTTGCCCTTGGCACGTGCTGCCTTGATCGCCATCGACAGCAGCTTCTTCACTGCCGGGTTCCGCTCGTCGAACAGGTGCGCAACGATCGAAGAGTCGCGGTCCAGGCCCAGGCTCAGCTGGGTCAGGTCGTTGGAGCCGATCGAGAAGCCGTCGAAGATCTCCAGGAACTCATCGGCGAGCAGTGCGTTGGACGGCACTTCGCACATCATGATGATCTTCAGGCCGTTCTCGCCCTGCTTCAGGCCGTTCTGTTCCAGCACCTCGACGACCTTGCGGCCTTCTTCCAGGGTGCGCACGAACGGAATCATGACCCACAGGTTGTCCAGGCCCATTTCGTTGCGCACGCGCAGCACGGCCTTGCACTCCAGCGCGAAGGCGGCCGAGAAGCTCGGGTCGACGTAACGGCTGGCGCCGCGGAAGCCGATCATCGGGTTCTCTTCGTGCGGCTCGTAGTTGCTGCCGCCGATCAGGTTGGCGTACTCGTTGGACTTGAAGTCCGACAGGCGCACGATCACCGGGTTCGGTGCAACCGAGGCGGTGAGAGTGGCGATGCCTTCGGCCAGGCGGTCGACGTAGAAGCTGACCGGATCACCGTAGCCGGCGATCTTCTCATCGATCTTCTTCTTGGTCGCCGCGTCCTGGCGGTCGTATTCCAGCAGTGCGTTCGGGTGGATGCCGATGTGGCTGGCGATGATCATTTCCAGGCGGGCCAGGCCGATGCCGGCGTTCGGCAGCTGGCCGAAGTCGAAGGCACGTTCCGGGTTGGCCACGTTCATCATGATCTTCAGCGGGGCCGGCGGCATGTTGCCCAGATCGGTGGTGGTGCGCTCGAAGCCGAGCTTGCCTTCGTAGATGAAGCCGGTATCGCCTTCAGCGCAGCTGACGGTGACCAGCTGGCCATCTTCAATGACCTTGGTGGCGTTGCCCGAACCGACCACGGCGGGCACGCCCAGCTCGCGCGCGATGATCGCGGCGTGGCAGGTGCGGCCACCACGGTTGGTGACGATGGCCGAAGCGCGCTTCATCACCGGTTCCCAGTCCGGGTCGGTCATGTCGGCGATCAGCACGTCGCCCGGCTGCACGCGGTTCATGTCGTCCAGCGTCTTGACCACGCGGGCCACGCCCGAACCGATCTTGGCGCCGACGGCGCGGCCTTCGGCCAGCACGTTGCCGCCCTTTTCGGTCAGCGCGAAGCGCTCGATCTGGGTGGCGTGGCTGCGCGACTTCACCGTCTCCGGGCGCGCCTGCACGATGAACAGCTTGCCGCTGACACCGTCCTTGGCCCACTCAATGTCCATCGGGCGGCCGTAGTGCTTTTCGATGACCAGCGCCTGCTTGGACAGTTCCTGCACGTCCTCGTCGCTGATCGAGAAGGTGTTGCGCAGTTCGACCGGAGTGTCCTCGATCCTGACGCGCTCACCCGGGACATCCGAATACACCATGCGGATCGCCTTGCTGCCGAGCGAGCGGCGCAGGATCGCCGGCTTGCCGGCCTGCAGGGTGGGCTTGTAGACGTAGTACTCGTCCGGATTGACCGCACCCTGCACGACCATTTCGCCCAGGCCGAACGAAGAGGTGACGAACACCACGTCGCGGAAGCCGGACTCGGTGTCCAGGGTGAACAGCACGCCGGAGGAACCGACGCCCGAACGCACCATCAGCTGCACGCCGGCGGACAGGAACACGTCCTCGTGCTTGAAGCCGTGGTGCACGCGGTAGGCGATGGCACGGTCGTTGTACAACGAGGCGAACACTTCCTTGACCTTGTGCACGACGTCGTCGGCACCGGTGACGTTGAGGAAGGTTTCCTGCTGGCCGGCGAAGGAGGCATCCGGCAGATCCTCGGCGGTGGCCGAGGAACGCACGGCCACGGCCACGTCGCCGCCGCCGTTGTCGGCGCTGAGCTTGGCGTAGGCGGTGCGGATGTCCTGGTCCAGCTGCGGCTGCAGCGGGGCATCGATCACCCAGCTGCGGATTTCCTTGCCGGCGGCGGTCAGCGCGTTGACGTCCTCGACGTCCAGCGTGGCCAGCTTGTCGAAGATGCGCTTGGACAGATCGTTGTGCGCGATGAAGTCCTTGAAGGCTTCAGCGGTGGTGGCATAACCGCCCGGCACCGAAACGCCCAGACCGGCCAGGTTGCCGATCATCTCGCCCAGGGACGAATTCTTGCCGCCTACGCGGGCCAGATCGGCCAGACGCAGTTCGTGCAACCACAGGATGTTCTCGTTCAAGCGCGATGCTCCGTTTGGCCATCGCCCGAGGCGGGCTGAGTGGCCGCGTCCGTAGGAAGAAGCCGATATGATGCCGGGCAGACCACTGTCGGCACAAGCTTGTGCTGGCGGCCTTTTTAAGCTTCGTAGGGGGTAAAAGCGCGCATGTCGACCATCCGCCCGGTGTTCTACGTTTCCGATGGAACCGGTATCACCGCTGAAACCATTGGGCATAGCCTGCTCACCCAGTTCTCCGGGTTCAGCTTCATTACCGACCGCATGTCGTTTGTCGACGACCCCGAAAAAGCGCGTGAAGCCTGTGCCCGGATCCAGGCGGCGGGGGAGCGGTACCAGGTCCGGCCGATCGTGGTGAACTCCTGCGTGGACCAGAGCCTGAGCCTGATCCTGGCCGACAGCGGGGCGCTGATGCTGGATGTGTTCGCGCCGTTCATCGAGCCGCTGGAGCGTGAACTTGCCAGCCCGCGCCTGGCCCGGGTCGGCCAGGCCCACGGCATGGTCGACTTCGACACCTACCACCGCCGCATCAACGCGATGAACTTCGCCCTGACCCACGATGACGGTATCGCGGTGAACTACGACGATGCCGACGTGATCCTGGTGGCGGTGTCGCGCGCCGGCAAGACGCCCACCTGCATCTACCTGGCCCTGCATTACGGCGTGCGTGCGGCCAACTACCCGCTGACCGACGAGGACCTGGAAAGCGACCGCCTGCCGCCGCGCCTGCGCAACTACCGGCGCAAGCTGTTCGGCCTGACCATCGACCCGGACCGCCTGCAGCAGATCCGCCAGGAGCGCCGCCCGAACTCGCGCTACGCCAACCTGGAGACCTGCAAGCGCGAGGTGGCCGCGGCCGAGGTGATGTTCCAGATGGAGCGGATCCCGACGCTGAGCACCACGCATACCTCGATCGAGGAGATTTCCAGCAAGGTGCTGGCCACGCTGGGGCTGCAGCGCGAGTTGTATTGATCCGTGCGCCACGACCAACGGTCGTGGCCTACCTCCCGGGGCAATACCCCTCCTGCGCGGGGGCATCGACCCTCCTGCACGGTGGGTATCGACCCTCCTGCACGGTGGGTATCGACCGTTGGTCGATACCGAGCCCTTTGGTCGGGGTGATCCCGCCCCCACGTTGAAGCACCAACGTGTAGGATCGACCCATGGCCCGAGCCTTGCCCCGTACCGAACGCATTCCCCGCCTGAGCCGGTTGAGCTGGCTCATGGGCCTGTACGCGGAGAACTATCGCCATCTGGTGCGCCTGTTCGAACCGGCCGGACTGGCGGCGGGCAGCTACATTTCCTCGATCGGCGACGGCCTGGATGTCCGCCTGGACGTGATCGAGTGCCACCGCTACACGGTGGAACTTCGCCTGACCTACGACCTGGCCGACCCGGTCACCGGCGAGCCTGATCCGTCGGCCTACGTGCGCCTGTACCGTGACGCGCGCCAGGCCGAGACCACCCATTGCTATGTCGGCCGCCGCTGGCAGGACACCATGGGCCTGTACCCGCCGCCGGCGGAACTGATCAGCCACCGCATGCGCATGAACACCTTCCTCGGCAAGTGGCTGGAATACCTCGCCGAGCGCGGCCACGGCGTGGCCACCCTGCGCCGCGATCCTGATGGCGCCACTGCGGCTGCCGAACGCCGCCTGTCGCTGGTGCGCTGATCGGCCATAATCCACGGCTGACCTGCCGCTGGATGCTGCCCATGCCGTACACCCCGATCGTCGCCACCCTGGGCTACGTGCTGTCGCCCGATCGTCGCCAGGTGCTGATGATCCACCGCAACACCCGGCCCGGTGACCACCACCTGGGCAAGTACAACGGGCTGGGCGGCAAGATCGAACCGACCGAAGACGTTGCGGCAGGCATGCGCCGCGAAATCGCCGAGGAAGCCGGCATCGACTGCACCGGCATGCGGCTGCGCGGCACCATCAGCTGGCCGGGATTCGGCAAGCATGGCGAGGACTGGCTGGGCTTCGTGTTCGTCATCGACAGTTTCGAAGGCACCCCGCACGGCGGCAACCATGAAGGCACGCTGGAGTGGGTGGACCTGGACAAGCTGGACACGCTGCCGATGTGGGAGGGCGACCGCAACTTCCTGCCACTGGTGTTCGACGCCGACCCGCGCCCCTTCCACGGCGTGATGCCGTACCAGGACGGCCGCATGGTCAGCTGGTCCTACAGCCGGCTGTAAGCCGGCGAATCGGGAGGGGGGCGATCTTTCGAGTGGGGATCAACCTTCCAGGTGGGTGCCAACCTTGGTTGGCACGCTCTTCCGGTTCATTAATGTCCGGGCAATATTGACGAACGCAAATTACCCGGGCAATATTCGCGCATCACCTCCGATGCCATTGCCATGCCTGCGTCCCGACTCCCTCCCTTCAGTTGCTTCGACGGCCACCGGCTGGTCGCCTCCGGTACCCCGGAAGTGGCTGCGCTGGCGCTGAAGCAGCTGCGTGCCGGCAACGCTGCCGGTCCGCTGCTTGTGTTCGACAACGCTACCGGCCGCACCCGTGATTTCGATACGCGCGGCAGTGACGCAGAACTGCTGGCGCGGGTCGTCGAAGCCTTTCCCGCCGCCGTCGAGGCGGATGCCGACGTTACTGCCGAAGAGGCGCCGGCAACTCCGCGTGGCCGCGGCCGCCCCAAGCTGGGCGTGGTCGCACGCGAAGTGACCCTGCTGCCGCGCCACTGGGCGTGGCTGGCCGAGCAGCCCGGCGGGGCCTCGGTAGTGCTGCGCAAGCTGGTGGAGGCGGCCAGCCGTGCTGGTGCCGACAAGGACCGGCAGCGCCGCCACAGCGAGCGTGCCTATCACTTCCTGCAGACCGTCGCCGGAGACCTGCCGGGTTTCGAGGAAGCGATCCGTGTCCTGTTCGCGCACGACCGGGCGGGCCTGGAAATGGCGTTACGCAGCTGGCCCGAGGATGTGCGCAATCACGCCCTGCGCCTGGCCTTCGATGATTCTTCGGACCACGCAGACGGCTGAGCCACCGCGCCGCTACTGAGCGGCGGCGCCACCTGATCGCGGGCCACGGCCCGCTCCCCTGTGCTTGCTTTGCTGGCGGAAACGCCGGGCAGGGCAGCGCCTTGCCCAGAGAACCCCATGGACACCCCCGCACATCCCATCCCCCCGGTCGCGCCGCCCCTCTGGCGCACCTATCTGACCCTGCTCCTGCCGATGCTGCTGACCAACGCATTGCAGCTGGCTGCAGGCACGCTGGACAACGTCTACCTCGGCCATCTGCTGGGTACGCAGGCGGTGGCCGCCGCCGCTGCGTTCTTCCCTGTCTTCTTCCTGCTGCTGGCCCTGGTAATGGGTCTGGCCACCGGTGCGATGGTGCTGATCGGCCAGGCCTGGGGCGCGGGCCGGCCGCAACAGGCTCGCGCGGTCGCCGGCAGTGCGGTGGCACTGATTCTGCTGTTGTCAGTGCTTGTGATGGCGGTGGGCGGCGGTTTCGCGCCACAGCTGCTGGCGGCACTGGGCACGCCAGCGCCGATCCTCGGCGAATCCATCGTCTATGCCCGTGTTCTGCTGCTGGCGGCACCGGCGTTCTTCCTGCTGTGGCTGGCCACTGCGGTGAGCCGTGCGGTGGGCGATGCCAAAACGCCGCTGCATGCGCTGCTGCTGGCCACGGTGGTCGGCCTGCTGTGCACGCCGCTGCTGATCCTGGGCTGGGCCGGCCTGCCGCAGCTGGGCGCGGCCAGTGCGGCAGTCTCGGCGGCGCTCGCCTCGCTGCTGGCCCTGGCCTGGCTGATGTGGCGGTGGCAGCGCATGGGGCACCCGTTGGCCCCGGGGCATGAGTTGCTGCAAGCCATCCGCTTTGATGGAGCGCTGATCCGTTCGATGCTGCACATCGGCATACCGTCTTCGTTGCAGATGCTCAGCCTGGCCATTGCCGAAATCGTGCTGCTGGGCTGGATCAACCGCTATGGCTACACGGCCACGGCCGCCTACGGTGCGGTCAACCAGTTGATGAGCTGGGTGCAGCTGCCGGCGATGTCGCTGGGCATCACTGCCACCATCCTCGCGGCGCATGCGATGGGCGCGGGGCGTACGGCACGGCTGCCGGCCATCGCACGCACAGGCGTGCTGCTTGGACTGGCGATGCTGAGCGGGGTGGTGGTGCTGGTTGTGGCGCTGGCGCCCTGGCTGACCGGCCTGATCCTGGCGGCGACCGACGTGCGCGAACTGGCCGCGTTGCAGTTGCGCACCGTGGTGTGGGGCGTGCTGGCGATGGGAGGCAGTGCGGTGCTGGTCGGAGTGATGCGCGGCAGCGGCACGGTGCTGTTGCCGGCGTTGCTGGGCATGGCTGCCGTGTTGCTGCTGGAGCTGCCGTTGGCGATGTGGCTGCAATCCCGGCACGGTCTGGCCGGGCTGTGGTGGGCATGGCCGCTGGGGTTGCTGGCCATGCTGGTGATGCAGGTGTTCTGTTTCGCGCATTGGCGGCGCCGCGTGCAGGCCGGGTAGTGCCGGCCGCTGGCCGGCAATCCGCAATGGACGGAGCAGCCGGCCAGCGGCCGGCTCTACCACTCGATCGGATCGCATCCGGCGCGGATGCAGGTGTTCTGTTTTGCTCGCTGGCGGCCGGGTGCAGGCTGGGTAGTGCCGGCCGCTGGCCGGCAATCCGCAATGGCCGGAGCAGCCGGCCAGCGGCCGGCTCTACCACTCGGTCGGATCGCATCCGGCGCGGATGCAGGTGTTCTGTTTTGCTCGCTGGCGGCCGGGTGCAGGCTGGGTAGTGCCGGCCGCTGGCCGGCAATCCGCAACGGCCGGAGCAGCCGGCCAGCGGCCGGCTCTACCACTCGGACGGATCGCATCCGGCGCGGATGCGGGTGTTCTGTTTTGCTCGCTGGCGACCGGTGCAGGCCGGGTAGTGCCGGCCGCTGGCCGGCAATCCGCAATGGCCGGAGCAGCCGGCCAGCGGCCGGCGCTACCACTCGGTCGGATCGCATCCGCCGCGGATGCGGGTGTTCTGTTTTGCTCGCTGGCGACCGGTGCAGGCTGGGTAGTGCCGGCCGCTGGCCGGCAATCCGGAATGGCCGGGGCAGCCGGCCAGCGGCCGGCTCTACCACTCGGTCGGATCGCATCCGGCGCGGATGCAGGTGTTCTGCTTTGTTCGCTGGCGGCCGGGTGCAGGCAGGGTAGTGCCGGCCGCTGGCCGGCAATCCGCAATGGACGGAGCAGCCGGCCAGCGGCCGGCTCTACCACTCGGTCGGATCGCATCCGGCGCGGATGCAGGTGTTCTGCTTTGTTCGCTGGCGGCAGGTGCAGGTTGGGTAGTGCCGGCCGCTGGCCGGCAATCCGCAATGGCCGGGGCAGCCGGCCAGCGGCCGGCTCTACCACTTCAGTGCCGCTGTGCCAGCAGCAGGTGGAAGTGCTTTTCTCGGGTCTGGCCGTCATTGCCGGCTGCGGATTCGCGGTGGCTGCGCCAGGCCGAGACGCGGAAGCCCGATACCCGCAGCGCCAGCTCCACCGCGTCCAGCTCATGCAGCTGGAAGTCGGCGGCGAATGGCAGGCTGCGCATGAAGCTGGCATCGCCGAAGGCCAGGCACAGGCGGCCGCCCCGGCGCAGCACCCGCGCCAGTTCGTCCAGCACCGGGGCCAGGTTCGGCCAGAAGTACAGGGTGTTGACCGCCAGCGCGGCATCCATCGCGGCATCGGCGACCGGCAGTGCATGGGCGTCGCCGTGTCGCATCGCCGCACGTTCGGCCACCCCGGCGTCGGCCAGCCGCTGGTTGCCGGCCTCGACCATGGCCGTGGACAGCTCGATGCCCAGATAGTGGCTGTCGGTGGCCTGCAGCATCAGTGGCGCGAAGGCCGCATTGCCCGGGCCGACCTCCAGGACCCGTTCGCCGGCGCCGACGGCCAGCAGCCCGATTGCGGCCAGGTTGAGTGCGCCGTTGCTGCGGTTCATCGAGTCGGCCACCGCCAGCGCGGCCTCGCCGTGGGGCTGCCGCAGCTGTGCGGCCAGGGTGGGAGCATCCAGCATCATCATCGTCCGTTGCAGAGTTTCGGACGTGGCGGCGGCGGGTCCGCCGGTGACCATAGCGCCGACCTTGTGGCTTGGGAAGTAGGGAAACCCCGCTTCCGGGTGATGAGGAAATGTCCAGCGTCGCAGTCGGTGAGATCTGGTTGTCCACAGGGGGTGTGGATTACGCGTGGGCAACTTTGTGGATAAGCCGCGACAGGCGCCACCCCCCTAGGCTGTCAAGATGGGTGGCGAAAAATTCACCGCCGGTGAGGGCAGGTGAGGGAGCTGTGAAGGCGGGTCCTGCCAGTGCTGTCGCCAGCGGCGGCGCTCGCGGTAACCTGTGGGCCTTGATGCTCCGTGAGACCCCATGAAACGTCACTTCTCGATGCTGCGCGAATTCCAGCTGGCCGACTGGTTCACCCTGGCCAATGCTTTCTGCGGCACCGGTGCGGTCTTTGCCGCGATGCGCTTCCTGCAGGACGGCGAGCGTGGCTACCTGCTGTTCGGCATGGCGTTGATCCCGCTGGCCTTCATCTTCGACGCGCTCGACGGGCGCATCGCGCGCTGGCGCAAGTCCAGTTCCACCCTGGGCCGCGAGCTGGACTCGCTGTCGGACGTGATCTCCTTCGGCGTGGCGCCGGCGGCGCTGGCCTATGCCTGCGGCATGCAGGGCGGCTGGGACTGGCTGGTGCTGAGCTACTTCGTCTGCTGCGGTGTCAGCCGCCTGGCACGCTACAACGTCACTGCCGAGGCGCTGGCCGGCGACGAGGGCAAGGTCACGTATTTCGAGGGCACCCCGATCCCGACCAGCCTGGTGCTGGTGATCGTACTGGCGATTGCCGCCGGTACCGATGCCATCGGCCAGAACATCTGGTTCGGCCAGTGGCAGATCGGCCCGTGGCAGCTGCACCCGATGGTGCTGTTGTTCGCCTTGTCCGGGTCGCTGATGATCAGCAAGACCCTGCGTATCCCCAAGCCATGAGCCAGCCCTGCGGAGGCCTGCGATGACCAGCTCGGCCCACGACGCCGGCAGCAGCGATTTCGAAACGCTAGCGCGGCAGTACTTCGGTGCCTGGGGCGATGCCCTGCGCCACGCGAGCACGCCCGGTGCACCGGCCGGCGGCGACCCCGGCAGCTGGCAACGGCTGTTCGACTGGTGGAGCCAACTGTTGCCCGAACAGGGGCAGGGCGCGCCGGAAGATGCCGTGCGCCGTTTCCGCGAACAGGCCGGCAGCTGGTACGGCACCATGCAGGAAGTGGCCGCGCGTTTCGCCGGCCGCGATGCCAGCAGCGCCGAGGTGGCCCAGGCCTGGCGCGAGGCGGTGCAGGGGCAAGGCGATGGCATGCTGCAGTGGATGCTGCAGGGCGCCCGTGGCAGCACCCACGCCGGCGCCACCGTGCCCGACTTCGCCGCATGGCTGCAGCAGTTCCAGCTGCAGGCGGGCCCGTGGCTGCAGAGCCCGGCGTTCGGCCCCGGCCGCGAGCACCAGGCGCGCTGGCAGGCCCTGCTGCGGGCGCAGGAGGAGTACCAGCAGCATTCGCGCGCCTACGTTGATCAGATCAGGCAGGCGTTGGACGAGGCCTTCGCGTTGTTCGAGCAGCGTCTGGCCGAGCACGAACAGCCCGGCAGCCAGTTGACCAGCGCCCGCGCGATGTTCGACCTGTGGATCGAAGTGGCCGAGGAGGCCTACGCCAAGGTCGCCATGTCCGAACCGTTCCAGCAGGTGTACGCCTCGCTGGGCAACGCGCAGATGCGCCTGCGCGCCGGCCTGCAGCGCGAGGTGGGACAGATGAGTGAGCGTATCGGCCTGCCGACCCGCAGCGAGATGGACGCCGCGCATCGCCGTATTGCCGAACTGGAGCGCAGCCTTCGCCGCCTGCAGGCACAGGTGGCGGTGCTGGCGGGGACCGCCGCGGTCGATCCGGTGTCGCAGCCGGCACCGGCGAAGGTGAAGCCGGCCGCGCGCAAAGCCGCGAAGAAGGCCGCGCCGGCAAAGAAGGCGCCTGCAAAGAAGGTGTCTGCGAAGAAGGCTGCGTCTCGCGCTTCCACTCGGGCGCGTGACCGATGAAAGGACCGCTGGGCTTCAACGCCGATGACCTGATGCAGGAAACCCTGGCCATGCAGCGCAAGCTGATGGAAGGGCTGAAGCTGCTGCCGCAGGTGGAAGACGTGGACTATGGCGTGACCGCACGCGAGGAAGTCTGGCGTGACGGCAAGGTGGTGCTGTACCGCTTCGTCGGCGAACAGGCACCGACCCGGCGCACGCCGCTGCTGATCGTCTACGCGCTGGTCAACCGGCCGTACATGGTCGACCTGCAGGCCGACCGTTCGCTGGTGAAGAAGCTGCTGGCGCTGGGCCAGGACGTGTACGTGCTGGACTGGGGCTACCCGGACAGGTCCGAACGCTTCCAGACCCTGGAGGACTACCTGCTGCGCTATATCGATGGTGCGGTGGACGCGCTGCGCACCCGCAGTGGCGGCCCGGTCGACCTGCTCGGCATCTGCCAGGGCGGCGTGTTCGCACTCTGCTACGCCGCGCTGCGCCGGCAGAAGCTGGGCAAGCTGATCACCATGGTCACCCCGGTCGACTTCCAGACGGCTGACAACATGCTCTCGCATTGGGCGCGGCAGGTGGACGTGGACCTGCTGGTCGACACGCTGGGCAACATCCCGGCCGACCTGATGAATGCCAGTTACCTGATGCTCAAGCCATTCCGCCTGAACGTGCAGAAGTACGTCGGCCTGCTCGACATCCTCGATGACAAGGCCGCGCTGGAGGATTTCCTGCGCATGGAGAAGTGGATCTTCGATTCACCGGACCTGGCGGGCGAGGCGTTCCGCGATTTCATCAAGCAGTTCTACCAGGGCAATGGGCTGGTGAACGGCACGGTGCGGATCGGCGAGGAAGCGGTGGATCTGTCGCAGGTGACGCTGCCGGTGCTGAACATCTATGCCGAGCAGGACCATCTGGTGCCGCCGGATGCCTCGCGCGCGATGCGCGGGCGTTTGGGCACGGACGACTACACCGAGTCCAGTTTCCGTGGTGGGCATATTGGTATCTACGTTTCCGGCCGCGCGCAGCGCGAAGTACCGGCCACGATCGATGGCTGGTTGAAGGCGCGCGATCTGTAGAGTCGAGCCATGCTCGACTGACTTGGGGGTGATGATGTACCGGATTTTGTTGATTCTTGCGGCACTGCTGACAGCACCACTTGCCCACGCCGCACCCAGTACGGATGCACGCCGGGAGATCGCCCAGCTGATCGCCAGCCTGGACGGCTCCCAGTGCCGTTTCCAGCGCAATGGCAGCTGGTACGACGGCAGCGACGCGCGCGCGCACCTGCAGCGCAAGTACGATTACCTGCTGAAAAAGGGCATGGTGGACAGCGCCGAGCAGTTCATCGAGCGCGCTGCCAGCCAGAGCAGCATGAGTGGCAAACCCTACCGCATCCAGTGTCCGGGGCAGCCTGAACAGACCGCAGCCGCCTGGTTCGGCGCACGCCTGCAGGCCCTGCGCCACCGCACGCCGTAGACATGGGGGCGGTGTAGAGTCGAGCCATGTTCGACTGCCTTGTCCGTTTCCCGGAGCTGCCGCCATGAACACCACGCCCAAAACGCTGTCGCGTTCATTGAACGACCGCATGATTGCCGGCGTGATGGGCGGCATTGCCCATCGCTTCGGCTGGAATGCAACTTTGCTGCGGGTGATCTACGTGCTGGTTTCGCTGGCCTCCGCCGCCTTCCCTGGCATCCTGGTCTACCTGATCCTGTGGCTCCTGATCCCCAACGAGGCCGATTGAAGACTGGAGCAACGCCCTGGCCGATCTGGCTGCGCGCGCTGCAGGTGCTGGGCGCGGTGTGGACGTCACCCAATTCCCTGCTCGGCGTGATCGGCGGCCTGGCCGGCATGCTCGGCGGCGCGACATTGCGCTGGAGCGGCCGTGACTGCGCGCTGGTGTTCGACCACTGGCCGTGGGGGCCAGGCGGGGCGATCACCCTGGGGAACGTGATCCTGCACACCGGCCATGACCTGGGCATTTCCTGCCGCACCTATGCGCATCAGGCAGGGTGGGGCGTGGAGCCGCTGATCCGGCTGGATGATCACGAACGGGCGCACGTGTACCAGTACATGGTGCTGGGCCCGCTGTACCTGCCGGTGTACCTGCTGTGCGGCGGGGTGAGTGCGCGCAATCCGTTCGAACGGGCGGCCGATCATTTCGCCCGGTTCGGGCGTGGCTGGTGGCCGTAGTTTCCAGCCAACGGCGCAGCCCCTCGTGGGTGGTCGCGGAATGCGTTTCATGCGATTGGGCCGGGCGGGGTGGGTTCGCGGGACACGCCGTGAACCCGTCCCTGGGGGCTCGATGGCGCCATCCATGGCGCCAACGGTCCCGCGAATCCACCCCGCCCGGCCCCTGACAGTTTCCGTGCGCGTCCAGCCACGGAGAAGAAATAGAACAGCAGAAGCGGGTCGCGCGCTGCGCTTGCTCGCGAGCGGGGCATGGCTTGGCTTGGCTCTACAGGAAGCAACAAATCAGCCGGCCAGGCTGTTTTTGCTTTTGATCTTCTTTTTTCTTTTCCGTGGGTGAACGTGCCCGAAAAACTGTCAGGGGCCGGGCGGGGTGGGTGCGCGGGACCGTTGGCGCCATGGATGGCGCCATCGAGCCCCCAGGGACGGGTTCACGGCGTGTCCTGCGCACCCACCCCGCCCGGCCCAATCACATGAAACGCGTTACACGACCACCCACGAGGGGCTGCGCCGTTGGCGGGAATCCCCCCACGGATTCGTTAGTCGGAAGTTAAAGATCCGTAAGCATTCTGCTGCGATCCCGCAGTCATCTGCATGCAACCGATCGTCATTAGCCTTCGTGACGTTCCAGTCAGGTTCGACGCGGTAAGCTCTCCCTCGATGAGCTCGCAGCATCGTTCATCGAGTGCAGTACGCAGTAGCAATTTGGAGGAATACATCACATGGCAATCGTTCTTTATGTCGGTGGTAGCAAGGATGGCGAGAAGGGCGTGGTGCCCTACGGCTTCAGCAAATCCCGCGCCGACACCGCGCTGGGGCCGGAGTTCTACACGGAGCGGTTCATGGAACTGCAGGGTGTCGGCAAGGTCCGCCTGATGGCCCTGGAAGGCATGCGTGACGAGATCGTCATGCAGCGCGCCGCCCGCCACTACCGCTGACCTTCGCAACACGCGGCAGGGCGCGCCCACCATCGCGCGCCCGCGCCGGCATCCCAGCCCAGGGCCAGTCCGAGCCCTCTCTCCGCCAGGATGCCGGCGTCCACTCCGGCCCCGCCGCTGAACCTCGCCCCCTGTCAATGCCTTGTCCGGCTCCGTCGTGGATTGCCAGAATGGGATCTTCCCGTACCGCGGCACAGACCTGAAGCAATGCACGACGCCAAGAACGCCCAGAGCGCGCTCGCCCAGCAGATCGCCCAGACCATCGCCGACGAGATCGGTGCCCAGTCCGCCCAGGTGCGCGCCGCCGTCGGCCTGCTCGACGAGGGCGCCAGCGTTCCGTTCATCGCGCGCTACCGCAAGGAAGTGACCGGGGGCCTGGACGACACCCAGCTGCGCAACCTGGAAACCCGGCTGACCTACCTGCGCGAGCTGGAGGAGCGCCGTGCGGCGGTGCTGGCCAGCATCGGCGAGCAGGGCAAGCTCAGCGACGAGCTGCGCAACGATATCCTGGCCGCCGACACCAAGAGCCGGCTGGAAGATCTGTACCTGCCGTACAAGCCCAAGCGCCGTACCCGCGCCCAGATCGCCCGCGAGGCCGGTCTGGAGCCGCTGGCCGATGGACTGCTGGCCGACCCCACGCAGGATCCGCAGGCCTTCGCCGCCGCCTTCGTCAACACCGACAAGGGCGTGGCCGACACCAAGGCCGCGCTGGAAGGTGCGCGCGCGATCCTGATGGAGCGCTGGGGCGAGGACGCCGCGCTGGTCGGCGAGCTGCGCACCTGGCTGGGAGAGACCGGCGTGATCCGTGCCCGCGTGGCCGAGGGCAAGGAAACCGAAGGCGCCAAGTACCGTGACTATTTCGAACATGCCGAATCTCTGGCGAAGATTCCTTCGCACCGGTTGCTGGCGCTGTTCCGCGCGCGCCGCGAAGAGATCCTGTTCCTGGAACTGGACCCGGGCAGCGATGCCGAGGCCGGCCACCAGTACGCCGAAGGCCGCGTGGCGCGCAGGGCCGGCATCGCCGACCGGGGCCGCGCCGCCGATCGCTGGCTGCTGGACGCCTGTCGCCTGACCTGGCGCGCCAAGCTGCACACCCATCTGCTGCTGGACTTGTTCAACCAGGCCCGCGAGAAGGCCGAGGCTGAGGCCATCGCGGTGTTCGGCGACAACCTGAAGGATCTGCTGCTGGCCGCACCGGCGGGCCCGAAGACCGTGCTTGGGCTGGACCCGGGCATCCGCACCGGCTGCAAGATCGCCGTGGTCGATGCCACAGGCAAGCTGGTGGCCACCGACACCATCTACCCGCATGAGCCACGTCGCCAGTGGGACCAGTCGGTGCAGACGATCAAGCAACTGTGCGCCAAGCACAACGTTGAACTGATCGCGATCGGCAACGGCACCGCCAGCCGCGAAACCGACAAGCTGGCCGGCGAAGCGATCAAGGCTGCCGCCAATCCGAAGCTGCAGAAGGTCGTGGTCAGCGAGGCGGGCGCCTCGGTGTACTCGGCCTCCGAGTTCGCGGCCAAGGAGTTTCCGGGGCTGGACGTGTCGCTGCGTGGCGCGGTGTCGATCGCGCGTCGCCTGCAGGACCCGCTGGCCGAACTGGTCAAGATCGAACCCAAGGCGATCGGTGTCGGCCAGTACCAGCACGATGTGGACCAGTACCGGCTGGCGCGGGCGCTGGACGCGCGCGTGGAGGACTGCGTGAACGCCGTGGGCGTGTACGTGAACACCGCATCGGCCGCGCTGCTGTCGCGGGTGTCCGGCCTGTCGGCCACGGTGGCCGAGAACATCGTGCGCCATCGTGACGAGAACGGCCCGTTCAAGCGCCGCAAGGATCTGCTGAAGGTCGCGCGCCTGGGCGAGAAGACCTTCGAACAGTGCGCCGGCTTCCTGCGCATCGCCGACGGCGACCAGCCGCTGGATGCTTCGGCGGTGCACCCCGAAGCCTATCCGGTGGTCGAGCGCATCGTGGCCAGCACCGCACGCCCGATCAAGGCGCTGATCGGTGATGGCAGCTTCCTGCGTGGCCTGAAGGCCGAGCAGTTCACCGATGACACCTTCGGCTTGCCGACCGTGCGCGACATCCTGAAGGAACTGGAGAAGCCGGGCCGCGACCCGCGTCCGGAGTTCAAGGCTGCGCGCTTCGCCGAAGGCGTGGAGGACATCAAGGACCTGCGCGAGGGCATGGTGCTGGAAGGCGTGGTGAGCAACGTGGCGGCCTTCGGTGCCTTCGTCGATATCGGCGTGCACCAGGACGGCCTGATCCACATTTCGGCGCTGTCCGACACCTTCGTGAAGGACCCGCGTGACGTGGTCAAGGCTGGCGACATCGTCAAGGTGAAGGTGCTGGAGGTGGACGTGGCGCGCAAGCGCATCGCCCTGACCCGGCGCCTGGACGATACCCCCGGGCAGGCCACCAGCCGCCCGGGCCAGCGTGATGAGCGCGGCCATGGGCAGGGTCCGCGCCGGGATGCAGGCGGCCAGAACCGCGGGCCGAACCGGGGCCAGGGCAATGGTGGCCGTCCCGCCGCGTCCGCGCCCCCGGCCAACAACGCCCTGGCCGAGGCCTTCGCCCGCGCCAAGCGTAGTTGAGGACCGTGTTCCCCGTCACGCTTGATTCGTGGCGGGGGACTTGTCGATTTTCCCCGTGATTGCGCACACTTGCGCTTGAGGGGAGGCGTCCGGCCACCCCGCTGTCGCTGGGGAGGGCCATGACGCCAGCAGGACCCGTCGTCTTCGTTGAGGTCTGCAGCGTCGCGCTGCGGCCGCTGCCTGCCTGCGCGGGCCGGGGGCAGCGGTGATGGCGGGCCAGGGCACCAACGGCAACGGGTTGCTGGAGCGCCGCCTGCAGGCGCTGGCCGAAGAGCGTCGGCGGCTGGCGATGATCATCGATGGCACCGCCGCGGGCACCTGGGAATGGAACGTGCAGAACGGCGAGATGCGGGTCAACGCGCGCTGGGCCGAGATTGTCGGTTACCGCCTGGAAGAGCTGGAGCCGGTCTGCCAGAAGACCTTCCTGAAGCTGGTCCATCCCGATGACATAGCGCTGTCGGACGCGGCACTGGACGAGCATTTCGAGGGGCGCACCGACAACTACGCGTGCCTGCTGCGGATGCGCCACAAGAATGGCCAGTGGATATGGATCCAGGACCGTGGCCGCGTCTTCGAATGGGACGGGCAGGGCAAACCATTGTGGATGGCCGGCGCGCATGCCGACGTGACCGAGCTGCAGCAGGCCCGACAGGATGCGGCCGAAACACGGCAACGCCTGCAGGCCGTGGTCGATGCCTCCGACGAGGTGGCGGTGATCGCCACCGATATCGATGGCACCATCACCCTGTTCAACACCGGCGCGCAACGCCTGCTGGGCTACAGCGCGGCGGATGTGGTCGGCCAGCGCCGGCTGGATGCCTTCCACGATCCGCAGGAACTGAATGCCTGGCTGCGACCGCTGGCCGATGCCGATGGCCAACTGCCAGATGTGTTCGAGGCACTCAGTGCGCGTGCCGATGGCCAGACCTATTCGCGGCAATGGACGCTGCTGCGCAAGGACGGCCAGCCACGCCAGGTACGCCTCTCGATCAGCCGCATGGACGGTGCCGACGGTGTACGCATCGGCTATGTCGGGATGGCCATCGACATCACCGAGATCCTGCAGGCGAGGGCCGAAGCGCGCTTGTCCGCGGAGAAGTTCGCCGGTGCGTTCACCTCGGCTGCGCTGGGCATGGCGCTGGTGTCACTGGAAGGGCGATGGCTGGACGTCAACGATGCGCTGTGCCGGATCCTCGGCTATCCGCGGGAAGAGCTGCTGCAGGTGGATTTCCAGCGCCTCACCCATCCTGATGACCTGCAGACCGACCTGGCCCTGGTGCAGGACCTGCTGGCCGGGCGTCGCAGCCACTACCACCTGGAAAAGCGCTATCTCGATCGCGATGGCAAGGTCATCTGGGCCCGATTGTCGGTCTCGCTGGTGCGCAACGAGCATGGCGAGCCGTTGCATTTCGTGTCGCAGATCCAGGACATCACCGCCCAGCGCAGCAGCGAGCAGCGGCTGTTCGAGAGCGAACAGCGCAGCCGCATCACCCTGGATGCCGTGGCCGACCTGGTGCTGAGCGTCAGCCTCGATGGCCGTATCGATTACGCCAATGCCGCTGCAGTACGCATGTTGGCCGGCGATGGCGCGTTGTCGCTGGCAGGACACAAGGTGCAGGATGTGCTGGCGCTGACCACCGAATACGCGCCGGGTTCGGTGCTGGACGTGTCGGTACTGCTGGATCCGGACAGCAATGCGGTCGACCTGCATGCCGACCTGCTGCTGCGCCTGGGTGCCGCCACGGTGCCGGTGGACCTGACCCGCGCCTGGTTGCGCGATGACGAGGGCCACGTGCGAGGCGCGGTCTGGGTGCTGCGCGACGATACCCAGCAGCGTGCCCGCCAGCGCGAGGCGCGTCATCTGGCCGAGATCGACCCGCTGACCGAACTGAGCAACCGCCGTGGCTTCGAGGTGCATCTGCAGCAGGCGATCACCCGTGTCGAACGTACCGGCCAGGCCGCGTCGCTGATGTACATCGATCTGGACCGGTTCAAGCCTATCAACGATACCTGGGGCCATCTGGCTGGCGATGCGGTGCTCTGGGCAGTGGCCAGTGTTCTGCGTCACGGGGTGCGCGATTCGGATGTGGTGGCGCGGCTGGGCGGCGATGAGTTCGCTGTGATCCTGTCCGGTTGCACGCCGCGTCGTGCAGCGCGCATTGGCGGCGAGCTGCTGCATACCCTGGCGTCGCTGTCGATTCCGTGGGACCAGGACCGGTTGCGGGTAGGGGCCAGCATCGGCATCGCGCCGCTGGCCGGAGGGATGAGCGTGGACCAGGCGGTGGCCGCGGCCGATGCCCAGTGTTACCGGGCCAAGGCGATGGGCCGCAACAACGTGCAGGTGCAGGGCGAGGCCAGTGAGCTGCCGGGCGATGATTCCGAGGTCGTCGAGGGCTGATCTCAGCCTGTGAGAGGGCGGGCGCAAATACTCCGCGCACCTCCTCTCTTACAGGTGATCCCATGAATGTCTGCAACCCGATGGCGGTGCGTGCCTTCGCCCCGGCCCTGGTCGGCTGGTGCCTGGCCCTGGCGGCCGGGCTCCGGCTGGAGGAGGTGCGTCAGGACCGTCTCGCCCAGGCAATGTTGCCGGTGCTGCAGGCGAGCGTGGTGGCGCTGCTGGCCCTCACCCTGGCGTGCACGGTGGCGGCCAGCCTGGTGCTGTGGCGGCACAGGCGCCGGGATCACCGTCGCGTTGATGCCGGCACTACAGAGGCGCAGCATCCATCAGCAGGAACCGGCATGGCGCGCGCTGGAAGGCATTGATCTGCGGCACCAGCCGCTGGAAATGTTCGCTGGCGCAGTGGATGTCCAGGGCGACGCGGTCAGGCCATTGCTCGATGAAGATGAAGTGCCCGGGATCCTTCTGGTCCACGAACAGTTCATAGCCAAGGCAGAGCGGCTCGCGCTGCGTGCACGTGACCAGTTCCCGGTACAGCGGAAGCACGGTGTCCACGGCATCGGGATGGATGAAGTCTTCGGCGATGACCTTGAGGATGCAGGCACCTCTGGATGGGGCCCTGCAGGATAGTGCCGGCGGGTGGCCGGCACCCATCCCGTCAACGCAATACTGCGTCCGCACTGACCAGCTGCACATCGTGCATCTGGTTGAGGTAGGCCTCGTAGTAGCCCTTGTGCGAGGCACCGACGATGGTCAGCATGCGGGTGCCCGGGTGCTGGCCGAGCACGTCGCGCATGTTGGCGACCATGCGCAGGTTGCGGGTTTCCCAGTAGCCCACGTAATTGCGGCCGAAGCCTTCCGGCGAGGGTTCGACGAGCGTCGCGCCGAAATCGCTGTTGAAGGCCAGCATCGCGGCCTCGGGTGCGTTGTAGGCGCGATACATCGCGAGCAACCCATCCGGTTGAGCAAGATTGGCTTCCAGTCGTTCATCGGCCGCCCTGCGCGCTTTGACGAAGGAATTGTCCCAGGCACCGCGTATGGCGGCAGCGTAGGCCTTCTGCTGCGATTCCGGTGTAGGCGAATCCGCAGTGTGGTCGTCGACCGCCCACAGCCGCTCCAGCCCCAGGCGCGCGGCGAGGACGCCGGCCACCAGGCCGGCCTCGTTGCGGCGTGCCATGCGCGTGTCGAGGAACTGCACCAGCTCCGGTGTCAGGCTGTCCGAGGCACGTCGCTCTTCCCTGGGCAGCCGCAGCCATTGGACGACTGCCGAGCTGCTCTCGCCCGCAGCCAGGAACACTGCGGCCAATCGGCGTCGCTGGGCAGCGGTTGGCGCCTTCGGCCAATCCGCAAGCAGGCGTTCCATCTCCACGTTGGCGCTGGGCACGTCCAGGCCGGTGGCGGCCTGCGCCGGTGCCGGATCGACGCAGTAGTCCGCTACGCTGTCGGCGTATCGGGCCGGATTGCGGCGCATGAAGTCACACTGCAGGCCGGACAGGTTCTCCACTGCGATCGCGGTGGGCCGCCAGGCTTCCAGACGCTGCAGCAGAGGTTCCAGCATCGCCGGCGTGAAGGTCTCCGGCAGGCTGGACAGGTGCGGGCTGCCCAGCACCAGCACTTCGTTCGGGCGCCCTGCGGGCGGTCCCTTCAGCTGGTCCGGGTGGAAGGCCGGTCGATAGGCGGTGTCGTTGGCCAGCGCGCTGCTGCTGCACACGGCCAGGAAGAGAAGGCTGGCAAAGCGAGGGAACATGCGATCTCCATGTCGATGAGCATCCTGCGGGACCTTCATGCTGGTCATATTCTCCTGCCGCGGAATCCCGCATTGGTCATGTAAACCTTTTTGCCTTGAGCTGCATCCTTCTGCTGAGCGATGCTGTACCCAGCGCCCAGGCAATGCAGAACATGACGTCCGACGACTGGACCATCGACAGTCCGCGGCTGCACGTCCGGCCATTCACGCCCCGGTGTATTCCTTGGCCTGGCAGGCCTGCATCGAGCCCGTGACGCAGAACCCGAACTGGGCATCTGGATCGCAGAAATGATGCATGGGCACGGCTATGGTCGCGAAGCCGTGGCGGCGGTGTGGTCGGCGGCCTCAGGGCGCCTGCGCTGTGCTGCGTTCCGCTATCCGGTGGCCGAGCAGAACCGGTCCAGCCGTTCCCTCGCTGAGTCCCTCGGCGGACTTCCTGTAGCACGTGAGCAGGGCGTGAAGTACACGGCAATCGTCTACCGCATTCCGGCTGCAATGCACGGAGTTGCGACGGACGTCGCGGAATCCCGCTAAAGCGGCCGACGGCATCGCCGATACTCCCTCTGGATCCCGCTCCAGTCACCCGCCGCAGGACCCCAGGCTGCCCCCGATGGGCGGTCCGCGCAGTGTGTTCCGCCGCTCCCAGATGCCGATCGCACCCGCAGCAGACGTTCTTGGCAGTCGCTCGAGAGGTGCCGTTGGCACCTGTAGTCCCTGGCAACTGATGTTGCCGCCGGGCATCCCGCCCGTCGGGTCACAACCGCTTACCGGACACCGAGGATCAGACAATGCTCATTCCAGGCTTCACGGCAGGCGCGCAGGCGCCGGCCGAGCTGCACACCCGTTGGTCGCCGTGGCGTGCGCTGCTTGGCGTACTGGCGCCGCAGCAACGCACCGGCACAGAGAAGGCGATGACCGACCGCACCGAGCTGGAAGCGCAGGTGGCCGCGCTGCATCGCGTGCAGGCCGTCATCGAGTTCGCGCTCGACGGCACCATCCTGCAGGCCAATGACAATTTCCTGCAGGCGATGGGCTACCGGCTGGAGGAGATCCAGGGCAAGCATCATTCCCTGTTCGTCGACCCCGAGCTGGCGCGCAGCGCCGAATACCGCGACTTCTGGGCGCGCTTGGGGCGCGGCGAATACGACGCCGGACAGTACCGCCGCTTCGGCAAGGGCCAGCGCGAGATCTGGATCCAGGCCTCGTACAACCCGGTACTGGACCGCCAGGGGCGGCCGTACAAGGTGGTCAAGTTCGCGACCGACATCACCGCGCAGAAGCTGCAGGCGGCCGACTCGGCGGGGCAACTGGCCGCGATCACCAAGTCGCAGGCGGTGATCGAGTTCAGCATGGATGGCCGCATCCTGTCGGCCAATGACAATTTCCTGGCCGCCACCGGCTACAGCCTGGACGAAGTGCGCGGGCAGCACCATTCGTTGTTTGTCGAGCCCGAGCATCGCAGCAGCATCGAATATCGCCAGTTCTGGGAGAAACTGGGGCGCGGCGAATATGACGCCGGCCAGTATCGGCGTCTTGGCAAAGGCGGGCGTGAGGTCTGGATCCAGGCGTCCTACAACCCGATCCTGGACCTCAATGGCAAGCCGTTCAAGGTCGTCAAGTACGCCACCGACATCACCGCGCAGGTGCATGAAAACCAGACCATGCAGCGCGCGGTGGCGCAGACCCGCGAGGTGGTGGCCGCGGCCAAGCAGGGCGATCTGACCCAGCGCGTGGCCACCGCCGACAAGAATGGCTCGATCGCCGAACTGTGCGAAGGCGTGAATTCGCTGGTCGAGGCGATGGCCGCGATCATCGGCCAGATCAAGTTCGCCGCGGACACCATCGCAGTCGGCGCGACTGAGATCGCACAGGGCAACAGCGACCTCTCGCAGCGCACCGAGCAGCAGGCGGCTTCGCTCGAGGAAACCGCGGTGTCGATGAAGGGCCTGGCCGAGACCGTGCAGCGCACCGCCACCAACGCGCGCCAGGCGAGCCAGCTGGCCGGTGGAGCCGCCGATGTCGCTGCGGGCGGCGGCAGTGTGGTGCATGAGGTGGTCGAAACGATGGCGGTGATCAATGCCTCGTCGCGGCGCATCGTCGACATCATCGGGGTGATCGACGGCATCGCCTTCCAGACCAACATTCTCGCGCTGAACGCAGCGGTGGAGGCGGCGCGTGCCGGTGAACACGGCCGTGGATTTGCCGTGGTTGCCACCGAGATCCGCGAGCTGTCGCAGCGTTCGGCCAGCGCAGCGAAGGAGATCAAGCACCTGATCGATGAGTCGGTTGCCAATGTGGGTGCCGGTACGGCGCAGGTTGAGAGCGCGGGCCGCACCATGGACGAGATCGTGACCAACGTGCGCCGGGTGAGCGACCTGATGACCGAAATCAGCACTGCCTCGCAGCAGCAGAGCGACGACATCCAGCAGATGAACCATGCCGTCGATCTGATCGACCAGGGCACCCAGCAGAACGCGGCCCTGGTCGAGGAGGCGTCGGCGGCGGCACGCAGCATGGAAGAGCAGTCGGCGCAGCTGCTGCAGACGGTGGCCAGCTTCCGCTTGCAGGGCGGCGCCGGGCACCGGCACGGAGCGGCGGCGCTGCATGCGGTCTAGGCGCGGCGACCGGACTGTTCTTCCTTGGTTTCGGTGTCGCCGCGTACGCAGTTGCGACCGGCATGCTTGGCGCGATACAGGGCCTGGTCGGCGCGTTCGACCAGGCCGCGCGGATCGCCGTCTTCGCCGGGTGCCTGCCAGGCCACGCCGATGCTGATGGTGACGGTGGCCACGGGGGCGGGCAGGGCTGCGGCTTCGACCGAAGCGCGCAGCCGTTCGCCCAGGCCCAGGGCGTGGGTGGCATCGGGCGAGGGCAGGGCGGCGATGAACTCTTCGCCGCCGTAGCGGGCCAGCAGATCGTCGCCCCGTTGCAGGCAGCCATCGAGGATGCCGGCGACGGCACGCAGGCGCCGATCACCTTCCGGATGGCCGTAGGTGTCGTTCAGCCGTTTGAAGTGGTCGATGTCGATCATCAGTACCGCCAGGCCCTGGCCCTGGCGGCGCGCGCGGCGGTGGGCCCGATCCAGCGACTCATCGAAGCTGCGCCGGTTGCCCAGTCCGGTCAGCGGATCGCGCCGCGCCAGCGTTTCCAGTTCATCGCGCTGGCGCTGGATCTCGATCTGGCTCAGCACGCTGCGCAGCGCATAGCCGAGCAGGGAGCCGATGAAGCCGACCGTGGCCAGGGTCGGCTGCAGGCGCGCGACCAGAAGCGCCACCAGCATCAGCAGCAAGGGCAGCATCAGTGGTACGCCGGCATCGACGATGCGCCGCAGGCTGCGGGATACCTCCACTGCCGGGCAGCGACGATGGCTGCCCGCCAGGGTGGCCAGCAGCACGAACAGTCCACTGATCAGCAGGTCGCCCCAATTGCCGTCGGGCACCTGCGGCTGATAGGTATTGATGTAGAAGGCCAGCAGGAAGTAGCCCAGCGCGTAGATCGTCAGCGTCCGGAAAAAATCGCGGCGGTCCGGATCGTCCTCGGCCAGGAAACGGATCAGTGCGAAGCAGAACACCAGGCTGTTCTGCACGCCGCTCATGGTGTTCAGGCACTGCGTCCACAAGGCGGTGTTCAGCGGCGCCATCGCCCGCGCATGCAGGTAGTACAGCAGCCAAAGCAGGGCAATGATCCCGAGGTCCACCGCACGGATGTAGCGGTTCCCGCCGCCCGGGCTTGCAGCGACGTAGGTCAGGGGGATCCGGTAGAACACGTACAGGATCAGTGTTGAGGCGGTCATCTGCGCAGGGGCGAGGCCGGCCACATTGCGGTACAGCAGCGCCAGCAGCGCGAGAGAGAACAGGCCGACGGCCGCGCCGAGCAGTCGCCACTGGCAGGCCGCCTGGCTGACACGTGCACGCCGTACGCAGGCCAGTGCAGCCAGCAGCGGGGCGGTGATCAGCATCAGGTAGGAGCCGACCGGGTCCTGCGGGCCGACAAAGGCAATGACGAGCGCGTGCGTGACGAGAAAAAACAGTGCAGCACGCAACGTCATGCAGTCCCCCACCCCCGGATCCGGCGGGATCACGATAGGCAGATGTACGTGAGGCTGGCAAGAAAAGTGTGCACTACGTCTTGCGGCAACCCTGTCAACGGTCGCAGTTTTGCGTCAGCACAGTGACACCGGAGCGGCTACATGGGCCTGCATCGCCTGAAAAGCAAAAGGCCAGGTCATGGACCTGGCCTTTGATGCTGTGGTGCCGGTGAAAGGACTCGAACCTTCATGGGGTCACCCCCGGCTGATTTTGAGTCAGCTGCGTATACCATTCCGCCACACCGGCAGGCAGCGTGTGAGTGTAACCGAGGAGGGCAGGGCTTTCATAGGGGCAAGGCAGATCGAGGCGTTTCCTGTCGGCATCGGCTCTGCGATGGCTATACTGCGCCGGCTTGAATGCCTCCAGGAGCCATAGCCGATGACAGTGTTGCAGGACCTGAGGGTGCTGGTGGTCGAGAACGACGAGATGAGCGCGGCCTTGCTGCAGATGCAGCTGGTGCATGCCGGCGCGACCGTGGTCGGGTTGGCGGCGAGCGTGGCTGAAGCATTGCGCGTGCTGGAAGACTCGGTCCCCGATGTGGCCCTGCTGGACTATCGCCTGGCCCGCAACGAGACCAGCGAGCCGGTGGCGGCAGCATTGTCGGCGCGAGGCGTACCGTTCGTGCTTGCCACCGGAATGCTGGCTGAGCAGCTGCCCGAGTCTATGCTGTCCGGAGTACTGCTGGTCAAGCCGTATCTGTCGGCGGACCTGACCCGGGCGCTGAGCCGTGCGGTGGGCCGTTCCAGCGCGACGGCGTGAGAACGGCGCTTCAGCCGGCCTCCTCGTACAGGTAACGGATGTCCTCGCGGTCGTCGAGGATGCTGTACTGCCCGGCCAGGTTGTCCGGATCGGGGTTGAGCCACGCATCGAGATGCTCCCTGCGGATCGGTATCACGCCGCGATCGTGACCTGCCGCGGCGACATCGCGTGGCGGGGTGTCGGTGATCGTGGCGAATGAGAGCAGGCGTCCTTCCGGTCCCTCCCATTCCGCCCAAAGGCAGGCCAGAAGCAGGTCGCGGGGCGGGTCGGGGCGAAACTCCAGCACCACATCCTTTTCCTTTTCACTGGGGCCAAGCGCGCGCCCTGCGATCGCGTGGCGTGGTACGTGCTCATAGAACGCCTGCACCACGACAACGCCGTGGCGAAGGCCGAACGCGCCGCGCCAATAGCCTTCCAGGCTGTCGCGTCGTGCGTTGTAGGTGCCGGGGTAGAGCACGTCGTTGCGTGCCGGCTTGTCCGGCAGCCGGCATTGGTAGCGCATCGGCTTGATCACCCGTCGGCCGCTCTCGCTGACCATCACCGGCGCGTAGGTGCCGGGAAAAATGCGGTTGTCGCGCGGCAGTAGTTGTACCCGGTGCAGGTCCTCAAGCCGGGCCTGGGCGCGCTCGATGCGGTTGCCGGCCACGCGCAGGTCGTTGCGTGCCTTCTGGGTGGGGCGGGTGGCGAGCGTCGCGTGGGCGATATCGCGGCGCTCGCGTTGGCGGGCCAGCTCCGCCTCGAGATTCTGGCGTTCCTGCGCATGCCACTGCTGGATCTTCGCAACGATGTCGCGACCCTGTTCGGTGCGCGCGCCGGCAAAGCCGTCGTCCATGGCCTTGGGGGTTTTCGGCCGCTTCTTGCCGGGATCGTGCGCGTACAGTTCGGCGAACTCCTCCAGCGACAGGATGGCACCGAACTCGCGGACCAGCTTGGCGTAGTCAGCGCGGATCAGGGCGGAATAGCACATGGGAACTCTGCAGGCCTGGGTCGCAGTCGTTGCGACGTGGATGCGGCAGGATAGCCCGACCTACAGGGAGATACCGCATGAATGATTCCGTCAGCTGCCAGTTCCGCGAGGCTGTCCCCACGGTCGAAGACTATTGCCAGCTGCGTGTGCTGGCGGGCCTCAGTGCCAAGAGCCAGGAGGCGGCGGCACGCGCGCTGCCCAATACCCTGTATGGCGTGTGCGCCTACCAGGGCAATGAGCTGGTAGCGATGGGCCGCATCGTCGGCGATGGTGGGTGCCACCTGCAGGTCTGTGATATCGCCGTGCTGCCGCGCCTGCAGGGGCAGGGCCTGGGCAAGGAAGTGATGCGTCGCCTGGATGGCTGGATGCAGGCGAACCTGCCGCCGTCTGCATACGTCAGCCTTCTGGCCGATGGTGAAGCGCACCGGTTGTACGCGCAGTTTGGTTTCGCACCCACCGCACCTGCATCGATCGGGATGTATCGCCGGTTCTGAGGTGTGTTCAGGCTGAGGCCATCCATGCGTGGCATGGATCTACTGGGCCAACCGGCCGCCGGATCCATCCCGGCCCTGCAGTAGATCCACGCCATGCGTGGACAGGGCTTTCCCGGGAATCCCAGGCAAAGAAAAACCCCGGCCGAAGCCAGGGTTCTCAAGAATTGGCGTCCCCACGGGGATTCGAACCCCGGTCGCCACCGTGAAAGGGTGATGTCCTAGGCCTCTAGACGATGGGGACGCACGAAAACTTCAAGTTGTAGATCCTTCGACGGCCTAATGTCGAAGTGGTGGAGCCAAGCGGGATCGAACCGCTGACCTCCTGCATGCCATGCAGGCGCTCTCCCAGCTGAGCTATGGCCCCATGAAACTCCGGATGATCTGCCGGGAGCAGAGTCCGTTTTGAAACTGGCGTCCCCACGGGGATTCGAACCCCGGTCGCCACCGTGAAAGGGTGATGTCCTAGGCCTCTAGACGATGGGGACGCACGAAAAACTTCAAGTTGTAGAACCTTCGACGGCCTAATGTCGAAAGTGGTGGAGCCAAGCGGGATCGAACCGCTGACCTCCTGCATGCCATGCAGGCGCTCTCCCAGCTGAGCTATGGCCCCGTGTTACCGAGCCGCCTATCATACCTGCGTGTTCACGTTTGTGGAAGTCTTTTTTGAACTTTTTTCGTTCCGGTTCAACCGCAGCCACGAGGGCAGGGGAACCGCAACGCCACACCCTGAATACCGGTAGGCGGTGAACAAAAAAGACCCGGTTATCGGCCGGGTCCTCGTTGTTCGTGATGAGTGGCGTCCCCACGGGGATTCGAACCCCGGTCGCCACCGTGAAAGGGTGATGTCCTAGGCCTCTAGACGATGGGGACGCAATTCTCATCAATGTTCTTTAGCGACCTTTCGACGGCCTAATGCCGAAAGATTGGTGGAGCCAAGCGGGATCGAACCGCTGACCTCCTGCATGCCATGCAGGCGCTCTCCCAGCTGAGCTATGGCCCCACGTCGCTGAGGAGCGAAATAATAGCCTTGCCCCAGGGGGTTGGCAAGCATTTGTTGCACTTTTCTTCACGCGTGTTGCGAAGCCGATGTCAGTCGCCTGCGGCGGTGGTGTCGTCGGTCAGAGCGGCCAGGATCGGGCACTGGTCCAGCGCGCCATGGCCGGGGCAGGCGTCGACCAGCTGCGACAGCGCGATGTGCATGCGCTGCAGTTCGGCCATCCGTTGTGCGATGTCCTGCAGGCGGGCCTGCGCGGTGTCACGCACGCTGCCCATGTCCTGCTGGTGGTGATCACTGAGCGCGAGCAGTTCTCCGATTTCCTCCAGGCTGAAGCCCAGTGCCTTGGCGCGGCGGATGAAGCGCAGCCGGCGCAGATCCGGCTCGCCGAAGATGCGGTAACCCCCGGCCGAGCGCGCCGCCGTCGGCAGCAGCTGCTGCCGTTCGTAATAGCGGACCGTATCGATCGGCACGCCCGCCTGACGGGCCAGTTGTCCAATGTTCATGGCAGCTTTCCTGCGGATCCTGCCGGCCATTGTGAAGCCTGGAGTCTGGTCGAGAGTCAAGGCTTCAGCTCGGTGCGCGCATTCAGCCCACTTTGCAACTTTCTTCATAGCCCCGCAGATGGGCCTGTTCCTACCCTTCGCCTGAACCGGCCGTTCGATGGCCTGCAACGAACCGAGGAGGTGGTCTGTGGAGGGAGTCAGGAACGAAGCATTCGTAGAGGTTGCGGTGGTCGAATATCCGGGAGGGGACCCCTCCGCCGCCTCTGTGCTGGCCGAAATGGCCCACGTCGCCAACCGCCTGGCCCAACAGCAGCGCCGACCCTTCAAGCGTGTGCTTGTCACCCGCTGGATCGTTCCCGCCAGCCAGACCGGTGTACACCGCATCGCGGGTGCTGAAATGCTCGACGCCGCCATTCCCGCGGTGATCGCGGTTCCCGGCCAGATCAGCCCCGGAGCCTGTCTGCGCGCCGAAGAGGTCCTGCTGGACTGGTTGCGGGCCCATTATGACGGGGGCAGCCTGCTGGCTGCTGCCAGCGACGGGGTCGGTGTACTGGCCCGTGCGGGACTGCTGGCCGGAAGAACGGTCAGCGGCCCCGATCTGGGGCGACATCCAGGGTTGCAGGCGCAGGCGGTGAGCTGGGTGCCCAGTGAGCGGGCGCTGGTCGACGATGGCGATCTGCTGACGGTTGGCGGATCGCAGGCATGGCGTTTCCTCGGGCTGCGTTTGCTGTACCGGCTGCACGGGCAGGGCGTGGCGAGCGCGGTCGCGCAACAGCTCGGGATCGTCGTGCCCGCAGGAATCCAGCAGGATCTTGAGCGTTTCAGTGCCAACTTCGCCCACGGTGACCGCGATGTACTGAAGGCCCAGCGCTGGCTGCATACCACTGCCGCACGAGGAGCCACTCTGGCCGCAATCTGCGAGGTTTCCGGATTGGAACCGCGCACCCTGCAGCGGCGCTTCCTCCGAGCGACCGGTCTGCGGCCGATCGAATACTGCCAACGGCTGCGCATTGCCAAGGCGCAGACCCTGCTGCAGCAGGGCGCAGGCATCGAGGAGGTGGCCTGGGGGGTGGGCTACGCTGATCAGAGCGCGTTCCGACGACTGTTCCTCCGCATCGTGGGCATGACACCGGCCAACTATCGCCGCCACGTCAACTGCAAGCGGCGGGAGCGACCGTTGATGCCGTCGGTGGCCGGAAGTCTGCGCGGCCTGCAGGCGTCCCCCGGAATGCAGTTGGGGCGCAGTGCGGCCTGACCATGGGTGGCGGGCGAGCGCTTGCAACCTGGGCGTGACGCTTTGACCATGCAGGCAGTGGAACTTGAACAGGTGGGCTGATGTCGAGTGTTGGACCGGTACCGATACCGGTGGTGTTGATCCTGATGTGCACGTTGCTGGCCATGACCGTTGCCCGTCTTTGGCCGCGCAGGGCAGTGGGAATGCCGCTGCCGTCGGCAGCAGGCATCGTGCTGGACATGCTGCTGATCGGCCTGCTGTGTGGTCGTGTCAGTTTTGTTGTGCTGAATTTCGCGCTCTATCGTTCGGAGCCCTGGAGCATTCTGCAGGTCACCGATGGTGGCTATCACCTGATGGTGGTGCTGGTGGCCGGGCTGTCGTGGGGATTATGGCGTCTGCGGCCGTGGCGTCAGTTGCGTGCACCGGTGCTGACGAGCGCACTGGTAGGTGTGTTGTTCTGGGTCGCTGGTGGCCAGTTGCTGTCGGCATGGCAGGAGCGGCAGATGCCGTTGCCGGCGCTGCAGGTGGCGGACCTTCAAGGCGATCGTATCGATCTGCAGCAGTTCCGCGGCAAGCCGCTGGTGCTGAATCTGTGGGCCACATGGTGCGGGCCCTGCCGCCGTGAGATGCCGGTGCTGGCGACGGCACAACAGGCACATGATGACGTGCAGTTCGTATTCCTCAACCAGGGTGAAACCCTGGATGAGGTCCAGGGTTTCCTCGCCGGCGAACGACTGATGCTGGGCAACGTGCTGCTGGATGATGACGCTGCTGCTTCCACCGTGCTCGGCATTCAGGCGTATCCTTCCACGCTCTTTTTCGGTGCCGATGGGCGCCTGCGTGAACTGCACCTGGGCGAACTGACCGCAGCCGGCCTTGAACACAAACTGCGCCGGCTGCGGTAGCCTGCGCGGGCATCTCACTACGGAGTTCCCATGTTGTCGATTTCCCTGCGCACCGCCCCGGCGGTGCTCCTGCTGCCGGTCATGCTGGCATTGGCCGCCTGCAGCCAGGCACAGACGCCGCCGGGCAAGGCCGCCACGGCATCGGCGACGACTGCTCCGGCATCTGCCGCCAAGGGCGACCGTCCAGCGGTGCTGAAGGGCATCGAGAAGCACGGCTTCGAGGTCGTTGCCGAGTTCGATGCGCCGGACGGCCTGCGCGGTTTTGCTGGCGTGGTGGGAGGGCAGCAGCCTGCAGCGGCCTATGTCACGGCCGATGGCAAGCACGTACTGGTGGGCAGCCTGTTCGATGCCGAAGGTAATGATGTGGCTGCCGAAGCGGTCGAGAAGCTGGTTGCCGCACCGATGTCGGCCAAAATGTGGACCAAGCTCGAAGCCAGCGCCTGGGTACGTGATGGCAAGGCCGACGCGCCCCGCGTGGTCTATACCTTCAGCGATGCCAACTGCCCGTATTGCCACAAGTTCTGGGAGGCGGCCCGTCCGTGGGTCGACGCCGGCAAGGTACAGTTGCGCCACATCATGGTGGGTGTGATCCGCGAGGACAGTCCGGCCAAGGCCGCAGCCATCCTCTCCGCACGTGATCCGAGCGCGGCGCTGCTGGAGAACGAACACCAGTTCGACCGTGGCGGCATCAAAGCGCTGCCGAACATCAGCCGCGAGATCGCCGGCAAGCTCGACGCCAACCAGGTGTTGATGCTGGAGATGGGGTTCCAGGGCACCCCGGGCATCCTGTTCCAGGATGCACAGGGCCAGGTGCAGCGCCGGGCCGGATTGCCGCAGGGCGACGACCTGCAGACGGTGCTTGGTCCGCGCTGATCCACGCCTGCATGATGATGTAGACCACAGGCCCGCATGGTGATATGCGGGCCTGTTGCGTTCCTGCCTCAGGCGAACACAACCGCTTGCGCATTGTCTGTTCGTCGTCACGTCTGAATCGTGACTGAGATCAAGCATCGTGCCTTGATTCCAATCAAGGCCAAAAGCGACAAACAGACTAGCCTTTGACGCATGGAATACAGCGTCAATGCGCGATGGATGCCGCGCTCGCCACGCCCTGATCAGGGTCGGCCGGCACAGCCATTCACGACACTCTCACTCTGTGCTTGTTACCCAGACCGCTGCGGTCGCCACCTCTCTGGCAGCGCGGCCTTGATGGAGTCGACATGGGTGCAGGCGGGGCAGTGTCATCGTCCTGTTGCCTGCCGTGCGCAGGCTGGCCGATGTCGTCGACGCAGTACCCGCATTTCCAGCAACGGCAACGCGAAGCCAGGGCGGCGCATGCATGCGCTCCGGAACCGTGATGCGAGTGTTCGTCAGGGGAGGATGCAATGCGTTTGGCCGTACTGAGTCTGGCATGCCTGGGGGCACTGGCGATCACGCCGGCGTACGCTCAACAGGGTGATGCAGAGGATGCGCAGGCATTGCGGCGCGAGATGGCCGCCATGCGCCAGGCGCTGGAACGCATGCAGCAACGGCTGGACCGGCTTGAGCAGCGCGATGCTGCGCCTGTGCAGGCAACAGCCGCGCCTGCAATGGCGCCGATGGCCTCTGCCGCCCCTTCCGACGTGATCCATCGCACCCAGGTGCCGGGCGTGGCGCAGCCGGTACTGCCGCAGCGCGATTCGGTCGCTGATCCGTCCACTGCGGCATCGCGACCGGACAGTGCGGCGGGCCCGACCGACCCGGATCTGAAGGGGTTCTTTGCCATACCCGGCACTGATACGGTGATCCGCATCGGCGGTTACGCCAAGCTGGATGCCATCGCCGATTCGCGCGCGGCCGGCGACGAGGATCAGTTCATTCCCTCGTCGATGCCGGTGGGCGGCAGCCACCGCGATGTCTCCAACTTCAACATCCACGCCAAGCAGACCCGCTTCAGCTTCGAGGCGCGGCGTCCAACCACGCACGGCAACCTGCGCTTCTATCTGGAGAACGACTTCCTCGGCAGCAGCGATGGCTACGAGTTCCGCCTGCGGCATGCGTATGGACAGCTCGGCAATACCTATGCCGGCTATGGCTACTCCAGCTTCATGGACCCGGACAGCCTGCCCGACACGCTGGACTTCGCCGGGCCGGGCGGCGCCGGCTATCTGCTGGTGGCCGGCATCCACCACAGCTTCACGATGGGCAAGGGCAACACGCTGACCGTGGCGGCCGAAGACCCGAAGACTGAACTTGCCGGTGCCAATGATGAGCGGGCTGCGGTGAACCGTCTGCCGGACGTAACCGTGACCGCGCGCATGGAGCGCGACTGGGGCCACCTGCAGGTGGGCGCGGTGGCTCGCAGCCTGGCCTATGACGGCGATGGCGAGCGCGACCGGCGAATGGCCGGCGGCCTGCAGGTGAGTGGCTCGGCCTCGGTGGGCGAGCGCGACCTGCTGCTGTTCGGTGCGCTGGGAGGACGCGGCCTCAGCCGCTATACCGCCGACCTGACCGGCTCCGGGCTGGACGCGGTGGTCGGTGCCGATGGCCGCCTCGACGCGTTGGACCTGCACGGCGGCTTCGTCGGCTATACCCACTACTGGTCCGAGTTGTGGCGATCGAACCTGATCTTCGGCCAGCTGACCCTGGAGCGGAACGCCGAACTGGCGGCCGATGCCTTCCGGCAGAGCCGGTACGGCGTATTCAACCTGATCTGGAGCCCCGCGCCGTCGTGGACGATGGGCATGGAGCTGCTGTACGGCCGCCTGGAACAGCAGGGCGGCGCACGCGGCGACACGGTCCGGGTGCAGGGCAGCCTGCAATACAACTTCATCAAATAGGCGCCAGCGGTCGTACGCCAGCGCAACCGTCCCCACGCCCGGTGCTGCCGGGCTCATGCCAGTACCGGAGATCGTCATGGCAGAAGCAAAGAAAATCGGGGTGGTCGGAGCCACCTTCCTCGTCGCCGGCAACATGATGGGCTCAGGCGTGTTCCTGCTGCCATCGAGCCTGGCCAAGATTGGTACCGCCTCGATCTGGGGCTGGTTGATCACCACCGCCGGTGCGCTGTTGCTGGCCTTCGTGTTCGCCAAGCTGGGCAAGCTGGCACCCAAGGCGGGCGGCCCGTACGCCTATGCGCGCGACTGGTTCGGGCCGTACATGGGCTTTCAGACCAACACCATCTACTGGTTCGCCAACTGGATCGGCAACGTCGCCATTCCGATCGCCGCAGTAGGCTATTTCAGCTACTTCTTCCCGATCCTGTCCGAGCCGCTGGTGCGCTGCATCGCGGTGCTGATCCTGGTGTGGGCGCTGAGTTTCGCCAACGTGATCGGTCCGGCGTTCGTCAGCCGGGTGCAGACCGTCACCACCAGTTTTGCGCTGGTGCCGATCCTGGGCATCGCCATCTTCGGCTGGTTCTTCTTCGATGCCGACATCTTCAAGGGCGCCTACAACGTGTCGGGTGAATCCAACTTCGGCGCGATCTCCAGCGCCGCGGCGCTGACGCTGTGGGCCTTCATTGGCGTCGAGTCGGCCTCGGTCACCGCTGGTGTGGTCGAGAACCCGGAAAAGAACGTGGCCCGTGCCACCCTCGCCGGCGTGTTCCTGGCCGCCATCGCCTATATCGCCAGCTCCTCGGTGATCATGGGCATGGTGCCCAATGGCGAACTGCAGACTTCCGATGCGCCGTTCGCACTGGCTGCGGCCAAGGCCGTCGGTGGCTGGGGCGGTGCGCTGGTCAGCCTGTGTGCCTTCATCGGTGCCGCCGGTTCGCTGGGCGGCTGGATCCTGCTGACCGCACAGAGCGCCAAGGCAGCCTCCGATGACGGCCTGTTCCCGAGCATCTTCAGCAAGACCAACAAGGACGACGTGCCGGTCAAGGGTGTGCTGATCGTGGCCGTGCTGATGACCCTGGCGGTGCTGGTCACCTCCACCTCGGAAACCGCGTCGGCACAGTTCGACGTGATCACATCGGCGGCGGTGGTGCTGACCCTGCTGCCCTACATCTACTCGTGCGTGGCCTGCTACTTCGTGGTCGAGCGCTCGCACACCCTGGTCCACACCGGTGCGTTCTGGACCCTGACCAGCCTGACCGTCGTTTATTGCCTGTGGGCGATCTACGGCTCGTCGGGAACCATCGTGCAGTACGCGTTCCTGTTCGTGCTGTTCATCACCGTGTTCTATCCCTTCTTCAGCGAGGAGCGCCGCCAGCAGCGGCAGCGCGCCCGCGAGGCCTCGGCGATCAGCGCCGGCGCCCAGCGTTCCTGAGTTAGACAAGGAGAATCAACGTGTACTTCAAGTCCCTGGACTACCCGGTCATTGTCATCGACAACGACTACGAGTCGCCGCGCATCGGCGGCATCCTGATCCGCGCCCTGGTGGAAGAGCTGCGCAGCAACGACCAGCGCGTGCTGTGCGGCCTGAACCTGGATGATGCCCGTGCCGGTGCCCGCACCTACGTGGCGGCGTCGGCGGTGCTGATCTCGATCGATGGCAGCGAAGAGGTGGATGGCGAGTTCCAGCGCCTGACCGCCTTCCTGCGCGAGCAGAGCGCGCGCCGCGCCAACCTGCCGGTGTTCCTGTACGGCGAGCGCCGCACCATCGAGAAGGTGCCGAGCAAGCTGCTCAAGTACATTCACGGCTTCATCTTCCTGTTCGAAGACACCAAGAGCTTCATCTCGCGGCAGGTGATGCGCGCGGCCGAAGACTACATGAAGAACCTGCTGCCGCCGTTCTTCAAGGCGCTGATCCATCACGCGGCCGAGTCGAACTATTCCTGGCATACGCCTGGCCATGCGGGCGGCGTGGCGTTCACCAAATCGCCGGTCGGCCGCGCGTTCCATCAGTTCTATGGCGAGAACACGCTGCGCAGCGATCTGTCGATCTCGGTGCCGGAACTGGGTTCGCTGCTTGACCATACTGGTCCGATCAAGGACGCCGAGAACGAGGCCGCACGCAACTTCGGTGCCGACCATACCTTCTTCGTCACCAACGGCACTTCCACCGCCAACAAGATCGTCTGGCACGGCACAGTGGCCCGCGGCGACGTGGTGTTCGTCGACCGCAACTGCCACAAGTCGCTGCTGCACGCGCTGATCATGACCGGCGCGGTGCCGGTGTACTTCACCCCCAGCCGCAACGCGCATGGCATCATCGGCCCGATCAGCCTGGATCAGTTCACGCCCGAGTCGCTGCAGCAGCGTATCGCCGCCAACCCGCTGGCCAGCAAGGCCTACAAGGCCGGCTCCAAGCCGCGCATCGCAGTGGTGACCAACTCCACCTACGATGGCCTGTGCTACAACGCCGAGAAGATCGCCGACGAGATCGGCAGCGCGGTGGACTTCCTGCATTTCGACGAAGCCTGGTACGCCTACGCTGCGTTCCATCCGTTCTACGAGAACCACTACGGCATGGCCAAGGGCAAGCCGCGCGAGCAGGATGCGATCATCTTCACCACGCATTCCACGCACAAGCTGCTGGCCGCGTTCTCGCAGGCCTCGATGATCCACGTGCGCAACTCGGCGCAGCGCAACCTGGATGCCGAGCGCTTCAACGAGTCGTTCATGATGCACACCTCGACCAGCCCGCATTACGGAGTGATCGCGGCCTGTGATGTGGCCTCGAAGATGATGGAAGGCGACGCCGGCCGTTCGCTGGTGCAGGAAATGCATGACGAGGCGATCGCGTTCCGCCGCGCGATGCTGCATGTCCGCGATGATCTCGGCCGCGACGACTGGTGGTTCAGCGTGTGGCAACCGACCCAGGTCGAGCGCAGTCTGGACAAGGGCGATACGCCGGCACCGATGGTGGCCAAGCGCGAGGAGTGGTACCTGCAGCCGGATGCGCACTGGCACGGCTTCGAGAACCTGGTGGATGACTATGTTCTGATCGACCCGATCAAGGTGACCCTGCTGACCCCGGGCCTGGCGATGGACGGCAGCATGGGCAAGCTGGGCATTCCGGCGGCGGTGCTGAGCAAGTTCCTGTGGGGCCGCGGCATCACCGTGGAGAAGACCAACCTGTACTCGGTGCTGTTCCTGTTCTCGATGGGCATCACCAAGGGCAAGTGGAGCACCCTGGTCACCGAACTGATGGCGTTCAAGGAACTGTACGACCGCAACGCGCCGCTCAGCCAGGCACTGCCGACGCTGGCCGCCGACTACCCGAATGCCTACGCCGGTTGGGGCCTGCGTGACCTGTGCGACGCGCTGCATGCGTTCAACCAGGAATTCGCGGTGGCCAAGGTGATGCGCGAGATGTACGTGGATCTGCCGACGCCGGTGATGACCCCGGCCGATGCCTACAACCACCTGGTGAAGGGCGAGATCGAGCGGGTCGACATCGAGCAGGTCAGTGGTCGCATCGCCGCGACCATGCTGGTGCCGTACCCGCCGGGCATTCCGACCATCATGCCGGGCGAGCGCTTTGGCGACAGCGATGAGCCGATCATCCAGTCGCTGCGCATCGCCCGTGAGCAGAATGCCCGCTTCCCGGGCTTCGAGTCGGACGTGCACGGGCTCATCATCGAGAACGCCGGCGATGTGACCTCGTACAAGGTGGAGGTACTGAAGGCCTGACCGGCGACGGTCGGCCCTTCGGCGAACGATGGATACCGCGCGCGAGCAACGCATCCTGAAGTTCTCGATCGGGGTCACCATCGCGGTCAGCGTGGTCGGCTTCAGCGGTGGCCTGCTGGTGGGATCGCAGGCCATCCTGTTCGACGGTGTGTACAGCCTGGTCGACGTTGCCCTGACCCTGGTGTCGTTGTCGGTGCTGCGGCTGGTGGCGCGGGAACAGAGCCCGCGCTTCCAGTACGGCTACTGGCACCTGGAGCCGATGGTCGAGGCGCTGGGCGGTGTGATCCTGTCGCTGGCCTGCGTGTATGCGCTGGCCAACGCGGTGATTGGTTTGACCACGGGCGGACACGAGGTGAGATTCGGGCCCGCGCTGTGGTGGGCGGCGCTGCTGAGTGCCAGCAACCTGGCGATGGCGGCGTTCGTCGCCCAGCGGGCGCGGCGCCTGCGCTCGGCGCTGTTGTGGCTGGATGTACGGGGCTGGCTGCTGGGTGGGTTGATGAGCCTGGCGGTAGTGCTGGCCTTCGTACTGGCCCTGGTCCTGCATGGCGGTGAGTGGCACCACTGGGTGCCGTATCTGGATTCGATCGTGCTGGCATTGATCAGCCTGGCGGTACTGCCGGTACCGGCGCGCAGTGCGTGGAAGGCCATGCGCGAAGTACTGCAGGTGGCGCCGGATGATCTGGACCGGCGCGTGCAGCAGGTCATGCAGGCATTCGTGGCCGAGCGTGGCTATGCCGGTTTCACCAGCCACGTGGCGAAGATGGGGCGGATGCGCTTCATCGAAATCCATGTGCTGGCCGATCCGGCTACGCCCTTGGGCTCGGTGGGCGAGGTCGATGCGATGCGTGACGAGATCGCGGTCAGGCTGGATGCGCGCGGCAGCACGTTCTGGCTGACCATCGATTTCACCGCAGACCCGGCGTGGACCTGACCACGCTTCTGTAGAGTCGAGATTGCTCGACTGCTTTTCGTCAGCGGAAGTCGAGCAGGCTCGATTCCACGGGATCGCGTGATCGTTGCGCGTGGCAGACCGGTCTGTTGCACCGGATCCATTTGACCTCAACCCGGGTTGAGGTCACAGACTGCCGGCAACCCCCACGAGGCGCGCGGCATGAATCTGCTGACCACACCGGACCTCAGCCATGGCCTGCTGGAGCTGTTCAATCCACCGGGCCTCTACGATCCTTCGGCCAACGGCTACTCACACGTGGCGGTGGTGCGCCTGCCGGCACGGGTGATCCACGTGGCCGGGCAGGGCGGTGAAGATGCGCAGGGCCGTCTCTCGCCCAGCTTCGAAGACCAGGTCGGGCAGGCGCTGGACAACCTGCAGACCGCGCTGCGCTCGGCGCAGGCAAGCCTGGTTGATGTGGCGCGGTTGCGCATCCTGGTGGTCGGCCACGATGAGGACCGGCTGGGCATCATTGCCCACCAGGTGCGGCGACGCTGGCCGAATCGTGCGGCGCCCACCTGCACGCTGATCCCGGTGCCGCGACTGGCGCTGGACGGCATGCTGTTCGAGATCGAGGCGGAGGCCTACGCCGCCTAGCGCAGGTAGTACTCCACCGGCACCACCAGTTCCTGTGGTGCCTTGAGTTCATCGGGAATGGGCGGTAGCGGCTGCGCGCGACGGAAGGTCTGCAGCGCAGCGTCATCGAGCATCGGCTGGCCACTGGACTGTTCCAGCCGCAGAGCCAGCAGGCGGCCTTCGCGGTCGATGCTGGCCCTGACCCAGGCAGTGCCCTGCTGCCGGCGCGAGCGTGCGGCGGCAGGGTAATAGCGGTAACGCTCCAGCCGCGCCATCAGGCGGGCTTCCCACTGGTCGCTGGCGGCGCCGGCCTGGAAGTCCGCCGGTGGCGCGTCTGGAGCGGGCGGAGCGGCCGTGATCGATGCCGGTGCGGGACTGGCATCGGTCGCGGCCGCCGGCGGGGCGACCGGCAGCGGCGTTCGACCCGTCCCGCCCGTTTCGCTGGCGGCCGACTCGCCCTCGCGCGCGGCGGTGGGTTTCGGTGGCGGGGGCGACTTTGCCGGTTGCGATGCGCGCGCCTGCTGCGCCTGGCTGGGGGTGTCGGCCTGGCGCTCCTCTACGGGCTGTGGCGGCGTGGCCGGCGCCAGCAGGCGCAGGCTGATGCGCACGTCCTGCTCCGGCGGCGGCAGCATCGGCGGCGCTGCCACCCAGTGCACCAACAGCAGCAAGGGCAGCAGGTGCAGGACGGCGGTGATCGCGATCGCCTGCCAGTGTTGGCCGCGCTCACTCATCGTCCAGCACCCACAGCAGATCGGCATCCGCCGCATCGACGGTTTCACCCGGCGAAGCCAATGCGATCACCAGCGCAGGCGTAGCCGGTGACAGGTAGCCCGGTACCCCGGTACCGCGCAGTACATGCCAGCGCCCCGCTACCAGCAGCGCCGGCGCGGGCGCATCGAGCAGCACCTGTGCCATGCGTGTGTCGCGGGCCTGTTGCACGGCCAGCATCCCTTCCAGCATCGGTGCTGCGTCTGCGTGCTGGGCCAGCACCACCGCCGACAGGCGCTGGTGGGCAGCGGCCACCGGGAACCGTACGCCCTTGGTGGACGCGAGCAGTGCGTTGACCTCGGCACGCGACAGGTTGCCGCCGAACAGCGGCGTGCCTGCATCGGCAGCATCCTGTACCAGCCCGCCATACGCGGCCCACGGCCAACGCGTATCCCAGTCCAGCAGTTCCTGCAGGCGTGCACCTTCGGCCTGGTTGCCCTTGGCCAGCCAGCGCTGCACCCGCTGCAGGCGTGGCTGGCGCTCGCTGGCGATCATTTCCAGCACCAGCGAACCCTGCGGGCGCCGCCGCTGCAGCGCCTGCAGCAGCCAGCGCTGGGCGGCGTGGTCTCCGGCGAGGTCATGGCGCTCACCCAGCAGCAGCCTCCGGGCGTCCGCCGCACGCGCCACGAACGCGGCTTCGTCCAGGTGCTGGCCGTTGGCCAGATCGATCACTGAGCCAGGCATCGGCTGCGCGCTGGCCACGGTCGCCAGCGCGAGCAGGCAGACGGACAGCCAGCGACGGCTAGAACGCCACATTGACGCCCATCGAGACGGTGCGGCCGCGACCGTTGCCGCGGTCCAGGATCGGGCTGAAGATGCTGTCGATCGAGGCATTGTTGTCATAGGCCTTGTTCTGCAGGTTTTCGATGTTCAGCCACAGCGTGGTGTTGGCCTGGGGCTTGAAGCTGGCGTAGAAGTCGAGCAGCACGCCGGTGTCGCCGGTCTTGCGGGTCTGGAAGAAGTCGTAGCCTTCCTCGGTCGGCCCGGAGTACTCGGCGCGCAGGCCGGCCTGCACGCGCTGCTGCCACCAGCGGCCGCCCACGTCCAGCGTCCAGTAGCGGTCGGGCAGGGCGGTGATGTCTTCCAGGTTGACGAACTCGATGGCCGGCGCACTGGTGTGCGAGCGGGTCCAGCTCAGCGTGGCGTGGTAGTGCCCGCTGGCGTAATGCGCTTCCAGTTCGATACCGCGCATGCGCACCACGCCGGGGTGGTTCATCCAGCGCGTGGTGGTGCTGAAGTCGTCCACGTCCAGCGCATCGGTCCAGGCAGTGAGCTGCGGATCGCTGTCGATCGGCACCACGAACGGTTCCACTTCCGGCGGATGCACGATCAGCAGATACTGCGGCTTGATGTAGTCGCGGATGCGGTTGTCGAAGCGGGTGATCCGCAGCTGTGCCAGGTCACCGTCGACCAGCAGCGAGTCGGTGCTGAGGTTGGCACCAAACTGCAGGTTGCGCGAGCGCTCGCGGCGCAGGAACGGGTTGGCGCCCACGCCATCGGCATCGCTCATGCCTTCCAGCGGGATCTTCTCGAAGAACATCTCCTGCACCCGCGGCGGGCGGGAAGTACGCGAGGCTTCTGCGAACAGTTGCAGCCAGTCGGTGGCCTGCCAGGATACCGCCAGGCTGGGGCTGAGTGCGCGCTCGGTGCGACGCACGTCGATGCCGCCGCCATTGATCTCCGCGCACTGGCCGGGCACATCCGAGCACACCGGGATGTGGCCACGGATGCCGAAGCGGTCCTGGCGCAGGCCGGCGGTCAGCGCGTAGATGTCATACTGCAGCTCCAGCGTGCTGAACACGCTGTCCAGCTGGCTGCGACCTTGCGGGTTGGCACCGCGCAGGACGGGGGTGTCGGCCACATAGATGTCCGATTGGTGCTTGATGCCGGTGTTCCAGCGCGCCTGCAGTGCCCCGATGTCGAAGCGGCTGGTGTTGTCCACGGTCCAGCTGCTCAGGCTGCTGTGGGTGCGGCGACCGATGTAGCTGGAATCCTCCACTGGCGGATAGAACAGCCGGGTCTTGTTGCCGGCGAAGGTTGCACGCAGGTCGATCCACGGCGAATAGGGCGTGTAGTGGTAGCTGGCGCGCTTGTTGCGCGCTGAGATCTGCCACGGATAGTTGTGGTAGAAGTCGTTTTCGTAACGCGTGTGGCTCAGGTCCAGCCGGTGCTGGTCGCTGGGCTGCAGGCGTGCTTTCAACAGCCAGCTGCTGGGCTGCTGGCTGCCCGGGTCGGCGTTGTTCTTCTGCCCACGCGCGGTCGCGTATTCGCTGCTGCGGCTGCTGCTGGCAGCGGCCAGCAGGCCGAACTGGCGGTCGCCACCCTCTTCACTGTGGCGCCAGGCACCGGCGAAGGTACGGCCGCTGCCGTAGCCGTTGTTGCCGTGGCGATAGCCTGCACGCAGGCCCCAGTCACGGCCCTCACCAAGCAGATCGTCGATATCCAGCGTGCGGAAGTTGGCACTGCCGGCCAGCGTACCCGCACCATCACCACCGGCGACCGCACCGCGTTGCACGTCCACGCCGGCCAGCAGGAAAGGATCGACATAGGCGAACGGACCACCCGAGCCATGCCCGGCATTGTTGCGGAAGGTCTGGGTGACACCGTCGATCATGGTGTTGACCCGGCCAGCACCGGTCATGCCGCGGATGTTGACCTGCAGGCCCGGCTGGCTGCGCGAATGGAAGCTGTGGGTGCCAGGCATCGAGCGCAGCAGGCTGTTGCCTTCCTGGCGTTCGGCCATCGCCACGCGCTCGCTGCCGACCGAGGGCGCAAAGCCATCGCGGGTGGCCGGTACATATTGGCTGGCGCCGGCACCCGGTGCCTGGCCGTGTGCGGTAGTACCCTGCACCCGCAGCGGGCCGGTGCGGCGGCTGCCATCGGCGCGTTCGGCCGGCGCCGGTTCCAGGGCGGCACGACGCGCATCCACGAAGCGCGGGCGCAGGCCGCTGCCTGCCAGCAGGCGCGTCAGGGCCTGCGCATCGTCGAAGTCACCGCGCAGCGCAGGCGCCGAATGACCTGGGGGCAGCGCCGCGCCGATCACCAGATCGACACCGGTCAGCCGGCTGTAGGCGTCCAGCGCGGCCGCCAGTGGCTGGGCGGGCAGATCGTAGCTTCGAGTGGCGGCCTGCGCGTGGGCGCTGTTTGGCAGCAGGGGAACGGTGCTGGCGCAGGCCAGCGACAGGGCGAGGACAAGGGGGCGGGGGCACAGCATCGGGGGCTCCAGGGGCTGACGCAGAGCGTCGTCATCCTGGGTAGACGCAGCCGCAGGCCGGATGTCAGGGTCCATCACGCCGTTCCCTGCGTGGCGGCAGCCACACCTGTACGCCGTCGCCGAGGCGCAGCACGCGCACCTGCAACTGAGTGGCCAACTGGTCGCGGTTGCTGGCTGCGCCGTCGGCACTGCCAAGCAGGGTGACCGGCTGCTGGCGCAGCTGCTCGCCGATGACCCATGTGTGCCCGCCGTGCCAGCGGTCCAGGCCCTGCGTGACGTCGGCCAGCGGGGCCGAGACCCAGTGCAGGCGCCGTTCGCGCCAGGCCAGTGTTCCCGGGGCGGTGGTTGTTGCATCGGCTGTTGACTGCCCATCGAAGCGCAGCTGCTCGCCGTCGTTGGCCAGCATGCTGGCGTTGCCGCTGTCCACGCGCACGCGATGCTCGGTAACGGTGACCACGCTGCTGTTGCCCTGCACGGCAAGATCGAATGCGGTCCCCAGTGCAGTGACGGTGCCCTGCGGAGTGTGTACCTGGAAGGGCCGGTCGGCATCGGCGGCGACCTGGAACCAGGCCTGGCCACGCTGCAACTGGAGCTGGCGGCGCTGCCCATCGATGCGCACCTTCACTTCGCTGCCGGGTGACAGCAGGACATGCGAACCATCCGGAAGGGTCTCATCGCGGATCTCGCCAGCGGCCGTACGCAGTACCTGCGCCACCGGCGGCGAGGCATGGCGGCTGTAGAGACCCAGCGCACACAGCAACAGAACCGCAATGCCGGCTTCGCGCAGGCGACGGCGTTGCCTGCGCTGCTGTTGCCGCTGCAGGCTGGGCAGCGTCGCGCCTGCCTGCCACAGGTGCTGCAGATACTGGTACTGCGCGGCATGTCGGGGGTCGGCCTGGCACCACTGGTCGAACGCGTTCTCGTCGCGGGTGCCATCGTGTCCATCCAGCCACCAGCGTGCGGCTTCGCGCGCGATCGCGTCCTGGCTCATGCGCCGGGCACCTGCTGCAGGGCGACGAGGGCGCGCAGCAGATGGCCGTGCGCGGTCTGCCGGCTGATGCCCAGCTGACGGCCGATCTCGGCCAGGGCCATCTGTTCCACACGCGCCAGCAGGAACACCTGGCGCGAGCGCGGTGGCAGCGCGGCGATGATCGCATCGAGATGACGCAGCTGTTCGGCGTCGAGCAGTCGCTGCTCGGGCAGTGGTGCAGGATCGGCGATGGCCTGCAACTGCGTGTCATCCAGTACCTCTTCGCGACGGCGCTGGCGCTGCCGGTAGTGATCCGCGATCAGGTTGTGGGCGACGCGGTACAGATAGGCGCGGCCGTTGCTCAGCAGGCCGCTGGCGGCGACTTTGACGACACGCAGCCAGGTTTCCTGGACGACGTCATCGGCGTCGCTGCGTTGCGGGAGTTTGCGGCGGACATGGGCGTGCAGCGGCCGGTAATGGGCCGCGCACAGCTGCGCGACATCCGTCGGTTCGACAGGCGTGGACACGGGGCGGGCGACAACTGGGAAAGGGAACAGCCCGCGGCGGCAAGGGCAGCGGCTGCACCTTACAGCAAAAGAGAATCATTTGCATCCATGGCGCGAGGCACGGCACGCATGGGCCACCGCGGCGTCAGCGCGGGCGATAGTCGCAGTGGATCTGCAGGGCTTCGGTGGCGTTGTGATGCAGCTCGAAGCCGCACTGCTGCAGGCTGCGCTTCACCTGCACGACGGCTTCGGAATGACGGGCAACGCGACGATCCTGCCAGCGCGGTGGGGTGAACACGCCCAGGGGCAGCAGCCGCAGCCGCTTGCCGTGCAGTACCAGTGAGACATCGACATGACGGCCATCGATGTCGTGGCCGTTGGCACCGAAAATGGCATCGATCTCATCGCGGCGTTGCGGGTAGCAGGTGCGGAATGCTGCGATGCCGAGCCGTCGTACCGCGCGGCGGAAGCCGCCGAGACGGCTGTGGCCGGGTTCGAAGCCACGGGTGAGCAGCAGGCGCAACCCGGCAGGCAGCATCGCCTGCGCGTCGAGCAGGCGTTGCAGTACCTCTTCTTCCAGTTGGATGCGGGTGGAGGGCCAGCGCGGAGCGATGAGCAGTCCGTGGTGGTTGCCGCGTTGCAGGGTCAACATGCGTGAAGCTTCGCACGCGGGCGAACAGCCGCGGTAGTGCCGGCCGCTGGCCGGCAGATCCGGATGCCGGCCAGCGGCCGGCACTACCATCGGGTCAGATGTCGCGGTACTGGATCTGCGAAGCCAGTACCCGCAGGCCATCGGCATTGCTGGACAGGATGCGCTCTTCGCCGACACCTTTCTGCCGTTTCAGCTGGAAGCCCTGATCGGCAGGCAGCTGTGCGGCAATGGCGTCCATGCGTTGCAGGGCATCGGGGCCGCTGCAGTCGAAGTGGCCCCAGTGGGCGCCATCGCGGTGGATCTGCAATCGGTAGTTCATTGCGGTGTCTCCGGCAGGTCCTGCAGCCAATGGTCGAACATCGCGGTTGCGGCCGCTGCCAGCGGTGCGCCATAGCGACGCGCCTGTGCGCGCAGGTCGTTGGGATCGATGCCGGCCTGGGCCAGCTCCAGCGTGTGGCCGATCAGCCAGCGCTCGAACTGGCGGGCGTCCAGTTCCGGGTGGCATTGCAGGGCCAGTGCGTGGCTGCCGATGGCGAAGGCCTGGTGACGGCAGGCCGGCGTGCTGGCCAGGCGGCGTGCACCGGCCGGAAGTTCGAACGCCTCACCATGCCAATGCAGTACCGGAATGCCCTGCAGGGACTGCAGCGGAGAACGCTGGCCTTCATCGGTCAGCAGCAGTGGCGCAAAGCCGATTTCCTTGCCACCACTGGGAGCGACACTTGCACCGAGTGCGCGCGCCATCAGCTGTGCACCCAGGCAGATGCCGAGGGTAGGCCGCTGCCGCTGCAGCCGGCGCTGCAGCAGGGCAATGCTGTCGTTGACGAAGGGGTAGGTCCCTGTGTCATTGGCACTGATGGGACCGCCCAGCACGACCAGCAGGTCGGCGGTTTCGGCGTCATCGAGCGCATCGACGCCGGCCTGCAGCAGCTGCAGCTGCCAGCCTTGCGCCAACAGCAGTGGCTGCAGGGTGCCGAGGTCTTCAAAGCCAACGTGCTGCAGGACAACCGCGTGCTTCATGCCGGGGCTCCGCTGTTCGGCCAGTAGAAGCTGTCCGGGGTGGCGCGGGCGCCGAAAATGGCCTGGCCGACGCGGACCACGGTGGCACCTTCCTCGATGGCCACTTCGAAATCACCGGACATGCCCATCGACAGCTGCGACAGGTCCAGGTCGGGCGGGGCGGTGCGTTGCAGCTGGTCGCGCAGTTCGCGCAGGCGCACGAAGCAGGCGCGCACGCGCTCGACGTCGGGGGTGAAGATGGCCAGGGTCATCAGGCCGCGCACGCGCAGGCGATCGAAGGCTGGCAGCTGTTGCACGAAGGCCTCGACCGCGTCGGGTTCCAGTCCGTACTTGCTGGGTTCGGCCGAGGTGTTGACCTGCACGAACACATCCAGGGTGCGCTCTTCCAGTTGCAGGCGCTGCTGCAGGGCCTCGGCTACGCGCAGGCTGTCCAGCGCCTGGAACTCGCTGGCAAAGCGTGCCACGTAGCGTGCCTTGTTGGTCTGCAGATGGCCGATCACCGACCAGTGCACGCCCAGATCGGCCATCGCTTCGGCCTTGCGTTGTGCCTCCTGCACCTTGTTCTCGCCAAGTTCGTGGCAGCCTGCGGCCACCGCCATGCGGATGCGGGCTTCATCGACGGTCTTGCTGACCGGCAGCAGGCGCACGCTGGCCGGGTCCCGGCCGACGCGGGCGCAGGCATCGGCGATGCGTTGGCGCACCGTGACCAGGTTGGCGGCGATCTGTTCAACGGACTGGGCGACGGGCCAGTCGGCGGCGGCAAGGGGCATGCGGGCACCTCCAATGCAGGGCGGCCAGGGTGGGATACACTGGCACAGGACAAGAGATATTTTGGCATAGGACAAAATGAAAATCACCGGGCACAGTGCCGAGTCGATCTTCGACAGCATTCGTGAGGGCATCGGCGAGGGCCGCTTGCCGGCCGGCAGCGTGCTGCCGCCGGTGCGTGAACTGGCCGAGCAGCTGGGCGTGAACCGCAACACCGTGGCCGCTGCCTACAAGCGCCTGGATGCGGCGGGCCTGGCCAGCACGGCGGGCCGCCGCGGCACGGTGGTGCGTGGCCTGCCGCCGCCGCTGGCGCGCGAGGGCAGTACGCCCGGGCTGGCGCTGCAGGACCTGGCCGGTGGCAATCCGGATCCGCGCCTGCTGCCGAACCTGCGCCTGGCCCCGGCCGCACCGCGGCTGTATGGCGTGGGCACGGTCGACCCGAGGTTGCAGGCGCTGGCGCGCGCCTCGCTGGATGCGGACTGCCCGGCGGGTTATGCGCTGGAGCTGACCCATGGCGCGGTCGATGGCATTGAACGCCTGCTGGCGGCCTGGCTGCTGCCGGGGGATCGCATCGCGGTGGAGGATCCGTGCTTCCTCGGCAGCCTCAATGTGCTCAATGCCGTGGGCCACACGCCGTTGCCGGTGGCGGTGGACGCGCATGGCATGCAGGTCGAATCACTTCGGCAGGCGCTGGAGGCCGGTGCACGCGCGGTGCTGCTGACCCCGCGTGCGCACAACCCGACCGGGGCCAGCCTGGATGCGAAGCGGGCACGGGCGTTGCGCCAGCTGCTGGCGGCCTACCCGCAGGTGGCGGTGCTGGTCGACGATCATTACGCGCTGCTTTCGCAGCAGGCCTACCACTCGGTATTGCCGCTGGATGGCCGGCGCTGGGCGCTGTTGCGTTCGTTGTCCAAACCGCTCGGCCCCGACCTGCGCCTGGCCTGGTTGGCCTGCGATGAGGAAACCGCGATGCGGTTGCGGCTGCGATTGGCGTCCGGCACCGGCTGGGTCAGTCATCTGCTGCAGGATGCGGCGACGTCGGTGCTGGCGTCGGCAACGCAGCGGGCGAAGATCGCCTCGGCAGGTGAGCGTTACCGGCAGCGCCTGCAGTCGCTGCAGGAGTTGCTGCGCGCGCGTGGCATGCCGACGCCGCTGCCAATGGAGGGATTGAACCTGTGGCTGCCGTTGTCGGCTGACAGCCATCCTCAGGTGCTGGCACTGGCTTCGCGCGGATGGCATGTGCGGGCGGGCGAAGTGTTCGCGGTGGCGGCGCCGGGACATGGCCTGCGCATCACCTGTGCGGCGCTGGGGACGACGCAGCTGCGGCAGCTGGCCGATGACCTGGCGGCCGTGTGTGGGGTGTAGCGTCGAGCATGGCTCGACGCTACAGAAGCCGATCAGGGCGCGGCGTTGGCGCCAGGGCGCACGTAGTAGGACTGGCCGCTGTCATCGACGAACATCAGCTCCGGCTTGCCCTGCCAGGAGGTGAGCATGGCGCCGGTGTTGTTCTGGTGCTTGACCATCAGGCTGGCGCCGCGATCCGGGTTGGCGACGACCTTGAATACTTCGGTAGTGCCGGTGGCATCGTCGAGGGTGAGCAGGGCTTCGCCGCCGCGGTCGCTGGTGCCATAACCACCACGCTCGGAACCGTCGGGGCCAAGCAGGATCAGGCCAGACAGTGCCGTGGCACGCGGCCCCTGGGTGCGGCCCTGGCTGAGCGGGTCGGGGACCGGTGCGCCGAGGATGACCCGCGGCTGGCCGCTTGCATCGTGGATGACCAGGCCGCGTGCTTCGATGATGCGCTGTGGCGATTGGCTGCGATGCAGGTTCCAGGCGGTCCAGCCGGAAACAAGCAGGGCGAGGGTGGAGACCACCAGGGTGGTCAGCAGCAGCGCACGGGGCATCGGGTGGTCCTTCCTTGGATGTGCCGACGATAGCGGATGCAAAAGGGGATGGGTAGAGTCGACTGTCAGTCGACTGCTGTTCGATCAGATCACGGAGATTCCCGCGCTGGCGCGCGCAAGTCGACTGACAGTCGACTCTACCTCTACCTGCTCGACATCACCCAGTGGCCGTTACACGGTGATTCCCGGCGTCAGTGGAAATCGCGGCTGTGGCTGCGCAGTCCCTGCAGCAGTTCATCCAGGCAGTGCATGCGTTGCACGATGACGTGCTGGACGCCATCGACGCGTTCCAGGCGACCATCGATCTGCATCAGCTGGGTATCGACCAGCACCCGGTGCTGGCGATCGGCCAGGTGCCGCCAGACCACGGCGTTGACCATGCCGGTTTCATCCTCGAGCGTGAGGAAGGTGACACCGCTGGCGGTCTGTGGGCGCTGGCGCATGCGTACCAGGCCGGCGATGCGCACGCGACGGCCATGGCCATGGCTCGCCAGTTGCGCGGCATCCAGGCAGCCACGGCTGCGCAGCTGCGCACGCAGGAATGAGATCGGATGGCGGCCGAGGGTGGTGCCGGTGCTGCGATAATCGGCCTGCATGTCCTCCCAGGCGCTGGGCAGGGGCAACGGCACGCGGGCTTCGGCGGTGGCGCGGGCCTGGTCGAACAGCGGCAGCCGGTTTTCCACGCCGGAGATATCCCAGCGTGCACGATGGCGATGGCCACTGAGCCCACGCAACGCACCGGCATCGGCCAGCAGGCCCTGCTGGCGGCGGTCCAGGGCGGTGCGCTGGCACAGGTCGCCGACATCGTCGAACGGGCGCCGCGCACGTTCGCGCATGATGGCCTGCACGGCGGGCTCGTTGCAGCCATCGACCAGGCGCAGGCCGAGCCGGATCGCGGCTGCGCCCCTGCTGAAATCCAGGGTGCAGTCCCAGTCGCTGTGGCGCACGTCCACCGGCAGCACGCGGATGCCGTGCCGGCGCGCGTCCTGCAGCAGCTGGTCGGGGCTGTAGAAGCCCAGCGGCTGGCTGTTGATCAGGCTGGCGGTGAACGCGGCCGGGTGATGGCACTTCAGCCAGCAGCTGTTATAGGTCAGCAGGGCGAAGCTGGCGGCGTGGCTTTCCGGGAAACCGTAATCACCGAAGCCCTTGATCTGCTCGAACAGATGCTCGCCGTACTCGCGGCTGAAGCCGTTATTGAGCATGCCGGCCAGCAGCTTCTCGCGATGCGGTTCCAGGCCGCCACGGCGCTTCCATGCCGCCATCGAGCGGCGCAGGGCATCGGCCTGGCCCGGCGTGTAGCCGGCCGCTTCCACCGCCAGCTGCATCACCTGTTCCTGGAACAGCGGCACGCCCAGCGTGCGTGCGAACACGCGTTCCAGCTGCGGTGGGTAGAGCGGGTTGTCCGGGTCGTTCAACGCGTCCGGTCCCTGTTCGCGCAGGATCCGGCGCCGCTCCAGATAGGGGTGCACCATGTCGCCCTGGATCGGGCCAGGGCGCACGATCGCCACCTCGATCACCAGGTCATAGAACGTGCGTGGCTGCATGCGCGGCAGCATCGCCATCTGTGCGCGCGATTCGATCTGGAACACGCCAATGGTATCGGCGGCGCAGATCATGTCGAAGGTCTTTGCATCCTTGGGCGGGATCGCATCCATGCGTCCTTCATGCAGGCCATGCTGCTTCAACATCGCCAGGCATTTGCGGATGGCGGTGAGCATGCCCAGCGCCAGGCAGTCGACCTTCATCAGGCCGGTGGCATCCAGATCGTCCTTGTCCCACTGGATGACGGTGCGGTCGGCCATCGCCGCGTTTTCTACCGGCACCAGGGTCGACAGCGGATGCTCGGAGATGACGAAACCGCCCGGATGCTGAGACAGGTGGCGTGGGAAGTCGATCAGCTCGGCGGTCAATGCCAGCAGCCGCCGCATCAAGGGTGTGTCCGGATCGAAACCGCGCTCGCGGAGGGTTTCCGGCAATGGGATGTTGCCGCCCCAATGATCCATTGCCGCGCCCAGTTCGTTGACCTGGTCCATCGGCAGGCCGAGCGCACGGGCGACGTCGCGGATCGCGCTGCGGCCACGGTAGCTGATTGCTACTGCGGTCAGTGCGGCGCGCTCTCGGCCATAGCGCTTGAACACGTACTGCAGCACTTCCTCGCGGCGCTCGTGCTCGAAGTCGATGTCGATGTCCGGCGGCTCATTGCGCTCGGCGGAGATGAAGCGTTCAAACAACAGATTGCTGCGCGCAGGATCGATCTCGGTCACGCCCAGCACAAAGCACACCGTCGAATTGGCCGCCGAGCCACGCCCTTGGCAGAGGATGTCCTGGCTGCGGGCGAAGCGCACGATGTCATGCACGGTAAGGAAGTAGGAGGCGTAGTTTTTCTCCCGGATCAACGCCAGCTCATGTTCGATCTGCTTGCGCTGTGCGTCCTTGATGCCTTCTGGCCAACGCCAGGGAATCTTTTCTTCGACCAGCTCGCGCAGCCAGCTGTCCGGGTCATGCCCCTCCGGCACCAGCTCGCGCGGATAGGTGTACTGCAGCTGCTCCAGCGTGAAGTGGCAGCGTTCGGCGATGCGCAGGGTCTCGGCCAGCAGTTCGGCGGGATACAGCTGGGCCAGCGCGGTGCGCGGGCGCAGGTGGCGCTCGCCGTTGGGAAACAGGCGCCAGCCGGCTTCGGCCACGCTGCAACGATGGCGGATCGCGGTCAGCGTGTCCTGCAGGGCGCGGCGGCGTCGCACGTGCATGTGCACATCGCCACTGGCGACCAGCGGCAGGCGGTGGCGTTCGCCGAAGGCCTGCAGCTGCTGCAGGCGGCGTGCGTCGTCGTGTTCGTGGTGCAGTTCCACCGCCAGCCACAGCCGATCATTGAAGCCGGCGCGCAGCAGTTCCAGGTCGGTGGCGGCCGGTTGCCGGTCCAGCCACAGGCACAGCAGGCCGTCGGGCAGGCCGAGCAGGTCCTCGCGCAGGCAACGGTACTCGCCCTTGGCCGCGCGCCGCCGGCAGGTAGTGATCAACTGGCACAGCCCGGCATAGGCGGCCTGGTCGGTGCACAGCAGGGCCAGCTTGGGTCCGTCCTCGACCTGGAATTCGGCGCCGACGATCAGCGCCACGCCATGCGCCTTCGCCGCCTGCCAGGCACGCACGATGCCGGCCAGCGAGCATTCGTCGGTGATCGCCAACGCGCGGTAGCCCTGGCCGGCGGCGCGCGCGAACAGCTCTTCGGCGATCGAAGCACCACGCTGGAAACTGAAGGCCGACAGGCAGTGCAGTTCGGCGTAGCCGGGCAGTTCGCTGTGCATGGCGGCTCAGCCGAACCAGCCGTGCAGCATCCACGGCGCATGCGGATCGTTGCGCTCACGGAAAGCCCAGCCGCGCTGGCCGTGTGCGGTTTCCACCACGTAGTAGTCGCGGCGTGCGTCGGCCTGGTCCCACCAGCCCGATTCGATCCGCTCCGGCCCGGTGACGATGCGCAGCCGCGGATCACGCAGCGGTTGCGGGGTGTCCAGCAACCAGCCAGGGCGCAGCGGCCAGTACGACGGAGGCTTGGCCGCGGGCTGGCTGCCACTGGCGCGTTCGGGGCGATGGTCGGCCTGCACCGCCAGCGGCTGCACGGCGTCATCGCCCAGCCGCGCGCGCAGGCGCTCGCGCAGCTGGTTCCAGGGCATCGCCTGTGCCGGCCGGGTGTCGAACAGGTCGCGCGCGGCGGGCACGAACGGTGGCAGCTGTTCGGCCTGCAGGCGCAGTGCGCGGCTGCCGGCCGGCAGGGCGAACGCTTCCATGCGGTTGCGCGCGATCTCGAACAGCAACGCGGGATCGCGTTCCGGTGCCAGCAGGCCGATGGTCAGCACGCTGGCCGGCAGCAGATCGTGCTCGAAATGCAGGTCGAAGCGCTGCACGCCGCCATCGCGCGAACACAGGAACGCGGCCAGGTCCAGCAGCAGGCGACGCAGCGGGAACAACAGGGCCTGGCTGGATTCGATCTCGTACTCGAATTCGATGCGTGCATCGAAACGGTCCGGTGGCTGGTAGTAGCGCAGTGGCGCGGTGGGTAGCCCACGCAGTGCATCCAGCTGCTGCAGGACCTCGGGGGCAAAGCGCCGGGCCAGGCTGTCGCGCGGCAGCTCGAGCACTGTGCCCAGCGTGCGCAGGCCGGAGCGGCCGAGCACCGTCACCGCCTCGTTGGGCAGGCCGCAGCGCGGCAGGGGCAACTGCGCCAGCGCCGCCGGCAGTTGCTGTGCATCGATGCCGAGGCCGTCGTGGACGTTGGCCAGCACCCGCGCGGCATGTGGGGTAGGTGCGGCCACCAGACGGTGACGGAAGCCGAGTTCGTGCAGTTCGTTGCGCAGCCGCTGCTGGATCGTCAGCCAGTCACCGAACAGGGCGCGGCTGGCGCCGATCTCCAGCACCAGTGCATGCGGGAAATCGAGGCTGACCTGCGAGCTGTAGGCGTAGGCCCAGCTGGCCAGCAGCTGCCGGGTGTGCTGTTCGGCGTTGGGATCGTAATCGTGCAGGTGCATGTCCTGCACCAGCACCTGCGCAGCCGACAGCAGCATGCCCGGGCGCAGCCCCGCTGCGCGTGCCGACGGGCTGACCGCACGCAGTACGCGACGCTGTGCCGGCCCCTGCAGCAGCACCAGTGGGCGCTGCGGATCCGGCTGCAGGCGCAGCACGCTGTCCAGCGCCAGCTGCGGCAACAACAGGCAGGCCCAGTGCATGGCGCGGCCTCAGTGGGCGATGGCCAGCGGCAACGGCTGCGCCGGCGGCAGGCCGCCTCGGCACTTCAGCACCCGCACCTGGCCGTGGTCGAGCTGCAGGCGCAGGCTGGCCGGAGAGGGATTGCGCGCCGCCTGCGCCTCGCGGAACACGAAGCCCAGGCACTGGCCGCTGTCGGCGGCGACCTGCAGCCGGCGCAGGGCGCGATCGTCGGCCTGGTGTGGCCAGCACAGCACCGCCGCGCAGGCGGCAGAGCGCAGGCACTGCTCGGTGGCCCAGAGCGCCTGTTTCGGCGCTGCGTGGATGATCTGCAGCTGGGCCAGGTCCAGCCCGGCTGCCGCCCAGGCCGGGGCATGCGGGCGATAGGGCGGGGCGACCAGCACGATCGGGCGGTCACGCAGGCTCAGCTTGGCCAGCGCCGGCCAGACCAGCGCCAGCTCACCCACCCCGGGCGCCGCCTGCAGTACCTCGCACAGCCCGCTGGTGGGCCAGCCACCGCCGGGCAGGCGTGCGTCCAGTGCCGGGTGGCCGCTGGCCAGGTGGTCGCTGGCCGGCCCCTGGCGGGCCGGGCCGCGCCACAGCTGGCGCCCGTCCAGCAGCCGGTCGAGGGCGACGACGGCACCCATCAGCCGGCCCTCCAGGGGAGGCGCCGGGCGGGCTGGAAACGGCAGGAACGGGCGGAAACAGCGGGCATGGCGCGAGTATCGACGGGCCGGTATCAGGGGCTGAGACCAGACATGCTACTCGTCTTGTGAGTAGAATTACTAATGAAATCGGAGGGTCCGGTTTCAGGTTGCTGAAGGGGTAAAGCATCCACGCATGGCGTGGATCTACTGAAGAGAGCCCCGGCAAATCCATGCCGCAGCCTGGTAGATCCACGCCATGCGTGGATAGCGGTAAAGCGCGGTGCCGACCAAGGTCGGCACCCACGGCGCTACCTGGGGATGCCCCTGGTTACGGGCGGACCGGCAACGCCACCGGGCGCAGCGGCGCGGCATCGCCACCGCGGATCTTCAGCGGGCCGCCGATGAAGGCGAACTCGTAGACCTTGTCGCGGGCCAGTTCGTCCAGCGCCACCAGCTCGATGATCGGCGCGCCCTGCTGGGCCAGCAGGTAGGTGTGCAGCGGCACGTAGTCGTCGGACACCTCCGAGGGGAAGGTCTCGAAGCTGAGGTTGTCGGCGCCGACGATCATCGCGCCGCTGTCTTCAACCAGGAAGCGCGCCGCGTCCAGGCCCATGCCCGGCGGGTTGGCCATGTAGGCCTTGGGCTGTTCGAACAAGCGCATGCGGCCGGTGCGGATCAGCACCACGTCGCCCTGCTGCAGTTTCACCTTCTGGCGTGCCAGCGCATCCTTCAGGTCCTGGCGGGTGACGCGGTAGCTGTCCGGCAGCATGTCCACGCCCTTGGCGGCGGCCACGTCGATCAGCACGCCACGCGCGATCAGCGGCGGGAACTTCTCGATGCCGGTGACATTCCAGCCACGGTCGCCGAGGTGCTTGTCGGCCTCGAAGCCGTTCCAGATCTTTCCATGGATGCCAAAGTGGTTCAGCGCATCGATGTGGGTGCCGGTGTGGCTGTACATCGAGAACGCGGTGCCGGTGTAGCTGCGGGTGAGGTTCATGGTTTCGCCCACGCCCATCGGATCATCCATCACCGTGCCGCGCGGGGTGTGGGTCATCCAGAACTGGTAGTGCGGGTCGCCGGCATCCTGCCAGCTGGGCATGCCGACGTAATATTCGGTGGCCAGGTCATAGGCCTTGCCACCGCTGATCCGCGACAGGATCGCGGCGCGCGAGGCTTCGGTGATCAGGTTGAGGCGGCCGATCTCGTCCTTCGGCCCCCAGGGACTGGTGCCGACCTGCTGGCCGGAGGGAACGCGTTCGTGCGCGGACACGGTGGTGGAAGCGGCGGTGCCGGCCAGCAGCAGGGCCAGCGCGGTGGCCAGGGTACGTGGGGTCATGGGAAATCTCCTTGCAGGGTGGGGGATGGTGCGGCTCAGGCCGCGACCAGGTGCGCCAGGGCCTGGCGCAGTTGCGGCAGCGGCAGGGTCTGCAGGCGCAGGCCGTTGCCGCCGATCACGGTGGGAATGGAGCGGATGCCGAGGGTCGCGGCTTCGACACGGTCGGTCTGCACGCGCCGGGCTACCGCGTCGCTGCGCATGTGGTCAGCGAAGGCGCCACGTGGATGGCCCAGCGATTCGGCGATATCCAGCAGTACTTCGGCGTCGCCGATGTTGCGGTGCTGGTGTAGGTGCGCCCATTGCACGGCATCAAACATCGCGCCATGGGCGTCGTTGCCACCGAGCATGCCGGCGGCCTGGCAGGCCAGTGCGCCGAGCCAGCCGGACGGATACTCGAAGTCCTGTGCGCGCATGCCTTCGATATCGATGCGCGCGGTGTCTTCATGCGCGGCGCAGTCGGTCCAGTGGCGCAGGATGATCGCCTTGGCGCGCTCCATCGAGCCGAACACCTCGACCATCTGCGCGCGCGAGTCCTGCAGCACGAAGCTGCGGTGGCGCACCTGGATGCCGAGTTCGGCCGAGACCTGCTGCAGGCGCGGGGCCAGCACGAAGCACCAGCCGCAGACCACGTCGTGGAAGAAATCGACCACCGGCGCGGCGGTGGCGGGGGAAGGAACGGAAGACATCTGCCTGCCATCGGTGAGAGGGGAGGCGGCAGATTAGGCAGCGCGGCGTGGCCGAAACAGCACGCCGCGGGCAGCTCAGTTTTCGCTGGCGGTTACGAATCCAGGCCGGCGCAGCCGGGCAGCTCGGCGTGCAGGAAATCGATGAAGGCACGCACCTTGGGCTGCAGGTGGCGCGAGGTGGGGTAGACCGCATGCACGAAGCGTGGCGGATAGCGGTGGTCGGGCAGCACCTGCTGCAGTTCGCCACGGGCCAGTGCCGGTGCCGCCAGGAACGAGGGCAGGGCGCCGATGCCCATGCCGGCCACCAGCAGGTCGCGCAGCAGCAGGCTGTTGTTGACGGTGACGCGCGCCGGCAGGGTGATCGTCACCTGGCCATCGGGGCCGAGCAGCGGCCAGCTGCCGGGCGAGTCGGACAGGCTGTAGGCCAGCACGCTGTGCGCCTGCAGATCGTCCACCGCCTGCGGTGCCGGATGCTGCCGCAGGTAGGACGGGGCCGCGCACAGCACCTGCTGCAGCGACGCCAGCCGGCGCGCCACCAGGCGTGAATCATCCAGCTCGGCACGCAGCCGCAGCGATACATCGAAACCCTCACCGACTGCATCGAGCAGGCGATCTTCCATCACCAGATCCAGCGACAGCTGCGGATGCTGCTGCAGGAAGCGTGGCAGCAGCGGCGACAGCGTGCTCAGTGCGAACGACTGCGGCGCGTTCACGCGCAGGCGCCCGGCCACGTCGCCGCGCTGTTCGGCGATGCCGCGTTCCAATGCGTCCAGCTCGTCGAGCAGGCGGCAGCATTCGCGGTAATAGGCGTGGCCGGTCTCGGTCAGGCTCATGCGCCGCGTGGTCCGCTGCAGCAGTACCACGCCCAGATGCGCTTCCAGCGTGCGCAGCTGTTTGCTCAGGCCGGCGGGCGACATGCCGAGGTCTTCGGCAGCGCGGGCCAGCCCGCCGCGTTCGACGATGCGGCGGAAGGCACGCATCAGGTTGAAGGAATCCATGCCGGCCCCGGGCGCGATGAGGGCGCCATTGTAGAGCCGCGCCATGCGTGGATGTGGGAAACGCGGCGCCGACCAAGGTCGGCGTCTACCCGGTGCGTGCGGGTTGCGCTGTTTGTTCAAGCCAGCACCCCATACGCGGCGCCAGCATGCAGGCCCCTCACTTTCCGGGTTGCCCATGAAGCACTGGATGCTCCGCCTGTATGCCCCGCTGTTCCTGCTGGGCTTCGTTGCCACTGCCGTCGTCTGGGTCGGCCATTGCCACGGTGATCCGTTGTGGCTGCTGGCCTTGCTGGCGGCCGCCATCGCGGTCTCGTTCGCCGCCGAGCGTGCCTGGCCGTACGACCCCGCGTTCAACCACGACCACGGCGACAGCCTGCGTGACAGCCTGCATGCACTGGTCAACGAAAGCCTGAACCTGCTGTCGATCGCGGCGGTGCCGCTGCTGGCGGCAATCATTCCGTGGCAGTTGTGGCCGGTGCAGTGGCCATTCGCGCTGCAGGTGCTGCTGGCCATCGTCTGCGCTGATCTGGGCATCACCCTGGTGCACTACGCCAGCCATCGCATCGGCTGGTTGTGGCGGCTGCATGCGGTGCACCACAGCGTCACCCGCATGTACGGCTTCAACGGGCTGATGAAACACCCGCTGCATCAGGCGGCCGAAGCGGTGGGCGGCGTGCTGCCGCTGCTGCTGTTGGGCCTGCCGATGCCGGTGGCTGCGGTGCTGGCTTTCGCCATTGCCATCCAGCTGCTGCTGCAGCACTCCAACGTGGACATGCGTCCCGGCGTGCTGGGTCGGGTGATGGCCTGGGCGCCGCTGCACCGCTTCCACCACATGCGTTACGGCACCGCGGGCGACGTCAACTTCGGCCTGTTCCTGACCGCCTGGGACCATCTGCTGGGGACCGCCTTCGATGCGCCGGGTTATCGGCTGCAGCAACGCGACCTTGGCATCGGCAGCCAACCGGACTATCCGCGCGATTATCCGGGGCAGCTGCTGGCACCGTTCCGCGAACTGCCGCATGGCGAGGTGCCGGAGTTGCCGGAAGGCCTGCGCAGGCGCGAATGATTGAACATGTCAGGCCGCGTGCAGCTGCAGGCCCTGCAGCTGCGCGGCACCGATGCCGAACATGCCGCGCAGGCTGCGCGAGAGATGGGCCAGATCGGCGAATCCAGCGGCATGCGCACTGTCGGTCAGGTTGTGACCGCTCAGATGATGCATCAGCGCGCGGCGCAACCGTTGCCACAGCACCCAGCCGCGCAGGGTCACTGCCAGCTCGGACTGGAAACGCCGGTGCAGCTGGCTGGTCGACAGGTGCGCCGCCTCGGCGATATCGGCGGCCGGCACCGGGCCGGGCAGGTGCTGGGCAATACGGGCCAACGCCGCCTGCACGCGGCGGTCCAGCGGCTGTGGGCGGCTCAACCGTGGCAGCCAGTCGTGCAGTTCCATCGCAGTGCCCGGCAGCGCGTGCAGGTGCTGCTGGATCTGTTCGAGGTCGGCATGCGCCGGCTCAAGGAACACCGTACAGCCCGCTTCCGGCGCCGACAGGATCGCGTGCGTCTGGAAGGACGGCAGCCACAGCCGTTGGCCCTGCTGCCGTACGCCATCGACTTCGATCTGCCAGGGCGTACCGTCGCTCAACAGCAGTTGATGGGCGTAGTGCGCATGCGAGGCGCTGCCACCGGCATGGCCCTGCAGCACGGCCACGTGAGCATCCAGCTGCAACGTGCCATTCCAGGGTAGGGAGGGGGAGGACATGGAGGGATTGTAGATCCACGCCATGCGTGGATGAATCTCCATCGAAATCAAATATTTCGACAATGAAACGAAGAGCATCCATGCATGGCGTGGATCTACTGCAGGTTGCGAGAAATTGTCTAAGGCGGGGTGGGTCCGTTGGCGGGGGCGTGAGCGCCATGGATGGCGCGACCGAGGCTACATGGACGTACTTGCGCCGTCCCCCGCAACCGGACCCACCCCGCCACCCCACAGGAGCCCAGCTTTTGCTTCGGCTGTTGCTTCTGAGGTTGCCGGCCAGCGGCCGGCACTACCGCGGGTGCCGGGCGCACCCTCACCGGCCGTGCGGATCCGGCCGGTGATGCACGTACTCGACCACCGTGCCATCGGGATGTACCGCATTGAACGCCGCCCCGGTGGGTACCACCTGCAACGGGAAGATGATCTCGGCGCCAGCCGCGACCAGTTTGTCGTGATAGGGCCGAACATCGTCGACCAGCAGCGTTCCCGTGGTCGAAGTGAACGGCGCCAGCGCCGTCTCGCTGCCCTCGATCAACAGGAACGCACCGACCATCGCCAGACGCAGCCCGGCCTCCGGAAACGGGAACCCCGCATCGGCCACCACACCCTGCAGCTGCTCGTAGAACGCCACGCTGCGCTCCAGCTCACCCGGGGCCACGAACACCCGGATCAACACGCGCGGCGCGCGCTGGCTGGAGGTGTCACAGCGGTCGCGCCAGAGATGGTCGAAGTCGCGATGGACGGTCATGGGCTCGGTTCGTGGCCAGGGACCCTCATTATCGGCAGCCTCGCGCGGCGCGCTGATGACCGCCGGTGATGGCCTGATAACCGCTGGCCGGGTTGCCCCTGTGACTTAGGTCCTGTTGACAGGTGTGAACGCCCTCGCACAATCTTCACAGGATTGGGTCGCCCTGCGCGGCCCGGGCAGGCAGGTTGTCACGCCGGGAGGAGGGTCCCGCGCGCAGACCGGCCCGTCCATCGGCCTGCGGGACGTTGCCTGGCAACCCCTGCGCGGCATGAACGCTGCACCCTTCGGCGGCACTTTCCCTGGACCGATTGCCTTGGCAACGGAATTACGCCTGCCGATGAAAACGTTTACAAAGCCGCTTGCACTGTCCTTGGCCCTGTCTGCCGCACTGGCCGCCCCGGCCTGGGCCGACCCCGCCGCGTTCACTGTGCTGACCCTGGAACAGGCCCCGACCGCCGAGGCGATGCCGGCCCTGGCCGCCCAGCTGAAGACCCTGCAGGTGGACGCGGTGAGCGTGCGCCAGGTGCAGCGCGGCATCGGCCAGGTCGATCCGCTGCAGGTGCTGGCCGATGGCCTGGGCTACGAGTACCGCTTCATTGCTGCCGGCAAGGACGATGGCCAGACCCAGCGCGGCCAGGCCGTGCTGACCCGGTTGCCGATCGCCGCTGAATCCGGCCCCGACCAGCCGGGCCTGAACTACCTGCGCCTGGACGACGACCGCCACACCGTGGCGGTCTATACCGATGCCGGTGCAGGTGCGGCGCAGCTGCCGGCGCTGGTCACCCGTTCGCGGCTGGGTGCACCGGCGGTGCTGCTCGGCGCGGTGGCCGGTGAATCGGCCAAGGCCGCAGGCTTCGATCCGGCGCGTGTCGCGCTGGAAGCCGATGCCAGCTATTTCAGCGATGGCTTCCAGGCCGCCAGCAGTGCGCCGTTCAAGGTGGAAGGCAGTACCCTGCGCGCCACCCTGCTGACCCTGGCCTACGCCGCCGACACGCATGGCGCCAGGCCGTGGATGGACACCACCCTCAACGCCGACGCGCGCGCTGCGCTGCTGCTGAAGGCGATGACCGAGGATGAGAAGTTCCAGATGCTGCACAGCTACTTCGGGCTGGGCAAGGACGGTGGCCCGCTGCCGGAAGGCGCAGTCGGTTCGGCCGGTTTCGTGCCGGGCGTGGCGCGGCTGGGCATTCCGTCGCAGCAGTCGGCCGATGCCGGCGTCGGCGTGACCAATCCGGGTGGCATCCGCCCGGGCGATTTCGCCACGGCGATGCCGTCGGGCCCGTCCACCGCATCGAGCTGGAACCGTGAAGTCGCCTTCGCCGGTGGCGCCACGATGGGTCGCGAGGCATGGCAGCAGCGCTTCAATATCCTGCTGTCGGGCAGCGTCAACCTGCAGCGCGACCCGCGCAACGGCCGCAACTTCGAATATGCCGGTGAAGATCCGCTGCTGGCCGGCTCGATGGTTGGCGCGCTGATCCAGGGCGTGCAGAGCCAGCACGTGATCTCCTCGATGAAGCACTTCGCGCTGAACGACATGGAGACCCGCCGCAACTTCCACGACGTGCGCATCGGCGAACAGGCCATGCACGAGTCGGACCTGCTGGCCTTCGAGATCGCGCTGGAAGCCGGTCGCCCGGGCGTGGCGATGTGCTCGTACAACAAGATCAACGGCACCTACGGCTGCGAGAACGGCTACCTGATGAACCAGGTGCTGAAGCAGGAATGGAAGTTCCCCGGTTTCGTGATGTCCGACTGGGGCGGCGTGCACAGTGGTTCGAAGGCGGCGCTGGCTGGCCTCGATCAGCAGTCGGCCGGTGAAGTGTTCGACGCGGCGGTGTTCTTCGACGAACCGCTGCGCCTGGCCGTGCACGGCGGCGTAGTGCCGCAGGCGCGCCTGAACGACATGGTGGCGCGCATCCTGCGCACGATGTTCCTGCATGGCAACTTCGACAACCCGCCGCAGCACCAGAAGGTGGATGCCGAGGCCGGCTTCGCCGTTGCCCAGCGCACGGTGGAAGAGGGCAGCGTGCTGCTGCGCAATGAGGGCAACCTGCTGCCGCTGGCCGACAGCGTGAAGCGCATCGTCATCATCGGCGGCCATGCCGACAAAGGCGTGATCGGCGGCGGTGGTTCGTCGATGGTGGGCGTGACCGCAAAGGGCACCAATGCGGTGCCGGGCGTGATGCCGACCACCTGGCCGGGCCCGGTGATCTTCCACCCGTCCTCGCCGCTGGAATCGCTGCGCGCCGCGCGCCCGGACGCGACCATCGAGTATGTGGACGGGACCAATGCCGCCGCTGCGGCCAAGGCCGCCGCGCAGGCCGACGTGGCCATCGTGTTCGCCACCCAGTGGGCCGCCGAATCGGTGGACCTGCCGGACATGCAGCTGCCGGACAACCAGGATGCCCTGATCTCGGCAGTGGCCAAGGCCAACCCGAAGACCGTGCTGGTGCTGGAAACCAACGGCCCGGTGCGCACGCCGTGGCTGGCGCAGGTGCCGGCGATGCTGCAGGCCTGGTATCCGGGCATCCGCGGTGGCGAAGGCATTGCCGCGCTGCTGACCGGCCAGGTCAATCCGTCCGGCCGCCTGCCGGTGACCTGGGTGACGGACGAATCGCAGCTGCCACGCCCGCACATCGACGGCCTCGGCTTCAAGCCGGCCAAGCCGTTTGGTGATGTGTTCGATTTCGATATCGAAGGCGCCAACGTCGGCTACAAGTGGATGGCGGCCAAGGGTCTGACCCCGACCTTCTCCTTTGGCCATGGCCTGTCCTACACCTCATTCGCCTATGAGAACCTGAAGGTGAGCGTGGAGGGCTCGCGCCTGGTCGCCAGCGTCGACATCCGCAACACCGGCAAGCGTGCCGGTGCCGACGTGGCCCAGCTGTACCTGAAGCTTCCGGCCGGCAGCACCACGCCGATCCGCCTGATCGGCTATGACAAGGTGAACCTGCAGCCGGGCGAACAGCGCCGCATCCGCATCGAAGCCGAGCCGAAGGCCCTGGCCCACTACGATGCACAGGCGCGCCAGTGGAAGATCGACAGCGGCACCTACCAGGTGCAGCTGTCCCGCAATGCGGCCGAGCCGCTGCAGAGCGTGGACGTGCAGCTGGTGGAGCAGGTGCTGCGCTGATGCCTGAAGACACGGCCCGCACAGGGCCGTGTCTGAAAAAGGGGACGGAGGGGATTAAGTCGTTTATGCACAAACGACTTAATCCCCTCCGTCCCCTTTTTTCATTTGCCAAACCACCCGCGCAGGAAATCGATCAGCTGCCGCACCTTCGGTGAGGGCTGCGTGCTGTGCGGGTAGACCGCGTATACGCTCTGCTGCGGGAAGCGGTGCTGGCGCAGCACCGGGCGCAGGCGGTCCTGGGCCAAGTCGTCCTCGATCAGCCAGCGTGGCAGCACGGTGACCCCGGCGCCGGCCACGGCGAAGGCACGCAGGCTGCTGGCACCATCTACGCGCACCACCGCATTGCCCGGGTTGGTGGCAAACAGGGCGTCGCTGCCATCCGGCGCCACCACCGGCACGTCGGCCAGGCGCGGGTAGCCGAGGCGGGGCAGGGTGCCCAGCTGCACGGGGTCGTCGGCAGCATCGGCAGAGGGCAGGCGTGCCAGCAGGGACGGAGCCGCCACGGGGCACAGTGGATGGCGTTCCAGTTCGCTGGCGTGCAGGCCCGAATCCGGCAGACGGCCAAGACGGATCGCCAGGTCGAAGCGCTCGGGAATCAGGTCCGCCGGCGCGGGAGACGTGGACAGGTGCAGCTGCAGCGCCGGGTGCCGCGCACGGAACGCCTCCAGCGCAGGAATCAAGCGTAGCTGGGCGTACTCCGGCGTGGTGGTCAGGCGCAGCACGCCCTGAAGCTGGTGCTGGTCGCGGCGCGCGGCATCGATCGCTGCCTGTGCGGCGTCCAACGCCTGCACGCAGTGCTGCAGGAACTGTTCGCCGGCCTCGGTCAGGGCCAAGTGGCGGGTACTGCGCAACAGCAGGGTCACGCCCAGCTCCTGCTCCAGCCGCTTCAGGTTGAAGCTGACCACCGCGCGGCTGAGGCCGAGCCGATCAGCTGCTGCGGTGAGGCTGCCGGCCTCGACCACGGCGCGGAAGATATCGAAGCGATCGAGGCTGACCATGGCAATTCATTGTCAAAGTGGATTTGACAGTGTTGCAGTTGCTGTCGTGTTTTTCCAACAAGGCCCGCACGGCATGCTGGCCGCTTCCCTGCTGGAGCGCCGCCGATGCCGTCCCCCCGCCTGCGCCATGAGGCGATCTTCCTGCTGGCGTTCGCCCTGGATCTGGTCAACATGTTCATCGCCACGGTGGCCTATCCGGCACTGGCAGCGGAACTGCACGCTGATGTCGGTACCCTGGCCTGGGTGGGCACCGCCTACATGCTGGGCCTGAGCGTGGTGATTCCGCTGGCGCCTTGGTTGGCCGCGCGCTGTGGTGAGCGTCGCCTGCTGCTGGTGGCGTTGCTGTTGTTCGCGGTTGCCGCTGTGCTGGCCGGCGCCGCACCGGGTATCGGCTGGCTGCTGGGCTGGCGCCTGCTGCAGGGGCTGGCCGGTGGCCTGCTGATTCCGGTGGCACAGGCGGCAGCGTACCGACAATGCACGCCCGACCAGCGTGGCGCGCTGACCCGCCGCATCCTGCTGGTGGCCCTGCTGGTGCCGGCACTGGCGCCGGCGCTGGGCGGGCTGTTGGTGCAGTGGTTGTCCTGGCGCGGCGTGCTCTGGGCCAGCCTGCCGTTGGCGGTGATGGCAATTGGCCTAGTGCTGGCCTGGATGCCGGCCGATGGCGCGCGCAGTGCGCCGCGCCTGCAGGCCTATGCGCTGTCTACCGCGATGCTGGCGCTGGGCGCGTTGCTGCTGGCGCTGACCTGGCTGGGCGAGTCCGGACATCGCGGTGCCGGTGCCGTGTTGCTGCTGGTCGCGCTGCTGCTGGCGGCGGCCCACCTGCGGCATGCACGTCGGCAGGTGCAGCCACTGCTGCGCTGGTCGCTGCTGTCCCACCGTGGGCTGCGGCTGGCGATGCTGGTGTATCTGGCCGTGCCGGGCGTATTCATCGGCAGTCAGCTGGTCAGTACCCTGCAGCTGCACCAGGCCGGTTACAGCGCGGCACGCATCGGCGCGTTGATGCTGCCCTGGGCGCTGGCCTCGGCCATTGCGATCACGGCCAGCAAGCGCCTGCTGGCTCGCTTCGGCCCGGCCACGGTACTGCGCGCCGGTATGCTGCTGCAGGCCAGCGGCCTGCTGCTGATGGCGCTGCTGCCGCAGCCGGCCTTCGCGTTGGCCGCGCTGTTGTTCGCGCTGATGGGCGCCGGTGGCAGCCTGTGCAGCAGCACCGCGCAGACGCTGGCTTTCCACGGCGTGGAGGGTGAAGCGCTGGGCGATGCCAGTGCCCTTTGGAACCTCAACCGTCAGCTCAGTTTCTGCCTTGGTACTGCCGCCATTGCGCTGTTGCTGGCGCTGGCCATGCAGTGGCTGCCAGCACGCGCCACCAGCGTGGCTCTGGGTCTGGCCGCCGCAATGACGCTGTTGCCGATGGCGCTGTTGCGCCACTCGCACTCTGTTTCCCTTTCGCAACCCGAGAATGCCTGATGGATATCACCGCAGAACATGAAATCCACCACCTGCACGACAAGCTGCAGGCCTGGTTCCGGGCCGAGGTGGCTGCGGATGCGCTGGATGATCTGATGGCGCATTTCTGCGCGGACTTCAGCATGGTCGGCATCGCGGGTCGCAGGCTGGACCGGAAGGCCGTGCAGGCACTGTTCGCGGGCGGTCACGGGGCGCGCCCCGGGCTGCGGATTTCCATCGACGCCGTGCAGGCGGTGGAAGCGCCATCACCGCTGGCGGTGCTGCGTTATCGCGAAGGGCATTCGCTCGATAGCGGCCAGCTCACATGGCGCGAATCGTTGGCCGTGCTGCGGCGGGAGCAGGGTCGCTGGCGCTGGTTGGCGCTGCACGAAGTGCCGATGGCCTGACCGGTAGTGCCGGCCGCTGGCCGGCAACCGCGTAACGCGCCCCAGGATCATGAAGTTGCCGGCCAGCGGCCGGCACTACCGGTCGTTGGCGAGCGCGGCGGCACCGCGGGCACATGTGCCATCAGTCCTGCCTGCATCGACCGAAGAATGCAAAGCCTGCACACACTTCACGGCGCCAGGCAGGAGTAGGCTTGGGGCTTTCCTGCCGGGAGGGGTTGTCCATGCGTGTGCGTGCCGTCGCTGTAGCCATTGCCCTTTGCCTGTCCAGCACCGTGCTGGCCGCCGATACCCCGCCGATGACCCCGGATATCAGCGGCAAGCCGTTCGTTGCCCCCGATGTCGGTCGCGACTACGACAAGCGCGTGGTGATGGTGCCGATGCGTGATGGCACCAGGCTGTATACGGTGATCGTGGTGCCCAAGGGCGCCCACAATGCGCCGATCCTGCTGACCCGGACTCCCTATGATGCTGCCGGTCGCGCCAGCCGCAGTGATTCGCCGCGCATGCGCGACCTGTTGCCGCAGGGTGACGAGGTGTTTGTCGACGGCGGCTACATCCGCGTGTTCCAGGATATCCGCGGCAAGTATGGTTCCGAGGGCGATTACGTGATGACCCGGCCGCTGCGCGGGCCGTTGAACAACACCAAAGTCGACCATTCCACCGACGCCTGGGACACCATCGACTGGCTGGTGAAGAACGTACCGGAGAGCAATGGCAAGGTCGGCATGCTCGGCTCGTCGTACGAGGGCTTCACGGTGGTGATGGCGCTGACCGACCCGCACCCGGCACTGAAGGTGGCCGCACCACAGAGCCCGATGGTCGATGGCTGGATGGGCGACGACTGGCTCAACTACGGTGCGTTCCGCCAGGTCAACTTCAACTACTTCGCCATGCAGACCGAGAAGCGCGGCAAGGGTACGCCGCTGCCCAGCCTCGGCTACGACGACTACAGCACCTTCCTGCGCATCGGTTCGGCCGGTGACTATGCGCGCTTCACCGGCGTGGACCAGCTGACCTGGTGGAAGAAGCTGGTCGAGCATCCGGCCTATGACGGCTTCTGGCAGGGCCAGGCGCTGGACGCGGTGATGGCAAAGACACCGCTGAAGGTGCCGACCATGTGGCTGCAGGGCCTGTGGGACCAGGAGGACATGTGGGGTGCCAACCACGCCTACCAGGCGATGGAAGGACGCGATAGCGGCAACAACCGCAATTACCTGGTGATGGGCCCGTGGCGACACAGCCAGGTGAACTACAGCGGCAGCGAACTGGGTGCGCTGAAGTTCGACGGCGATACCGCGCTGCAGTTCCGCCGCGACGTGCTCAAGCCCTTCTTCGACCAGTACCTGGTGGATGGCGCGCCGAAGGCCGATACGCCACCGGTGCTGATCTACAACACCGGCGAAAACCACTGGGACCGCTTGAAGGGTTGGCCGCGCAGCTGCGACAAGGGGTGTGCCGCCAGCAGCAAGCCGCTGTACCTGCGCGCCGGCGGCAAGCTGGCGTTCCAGGCACCGGCGGCGGGCGAGGGCGACTTCGAGGAATACGTGTCCGACCCGGCCAAGCCGGTGCCGTTCGTGCCGCGCCCGGTCCGCTTCGGTGACCGCGACATGTGGACCACCTGGCTGGTCAAGGACCAGCGCTTTGTCGATGGTCGTCCGGATGTGCTGACCTTCATCACCGAACCGCTGACCGCGCCGTTGCGCATCGGCGGCGCGCCGGTGGTGCACCTGCAGGCCTCGACCAGCGGCACCGACAGCGACTGGGTGGTGAAGCTGATCGACGTGTATCCGGACCAGGAAGCGTCGACGCCGGAAATGGGGGGCTATGAGTTGCCGGTGTCGCTGGCGATCTTCCGTGGCCGCTACCGCGAGAGCTTCAGCGATCCGAAGCCGCTGGCCGCCAACCAGGTGCTGCCGTACCGTTTTGACCTGCCCAACGCCAACCACACGTTCCAGAAGGGCCACCGGGTGATGGTGCAGGTGCAGTCCAGCCTGTTCCCGCTGTACGACCGCAATCCGCAGACCTACGTGCCGAACATCTACCTGGCCAAGCCAGGCGATTACCAGAAGGCCACGCAGCGCGTGTGGCACAGCGCGGCGCAGGCCAGCTACATCGATCTGCCGGTGTATTGAGGCCCTCATGGTGACGCCGGGCCGTGCCTGGTAGCACGTGGTAGTGCCGGCCGCTGGCCGGCATTTCCATGTTCAAGGATAAAGGTTGTCGCTAGTCAGCAGGCCGCTGTCGAACTTACGAAAGAGTTCGGCAATAGATTCGGCGATGGGCTTGCCCTGGCTGATATCGAGATCGGCCAGATCGAATGAGACGATCTGGCCGGGTCTGAGCAAACGGAGATCGAGCGCAATGAGCGTCGATCCACCGTCCGTTCCAATGCCCATCAGGGAGTCGCCAAGATAACGACGGATCTGGTAGCTGCCGTTAAGCTGAATGATGCTGGCGATGGACCACAGGTCGACATAAGCATGAGGGAACACGCAGCGCCCACCGTTTGACCAACGCAGGAGCTGTATGAAGCCCTCTGGAATCGCTGCCTCGCTCCAATGTGCCTGTAAGCTGCGTAGATCGTCCGCATGCGCGCCTGTCTCGGGTAGCCACGGACTTTGGATGCATCGGATGAAGTAAGGCGTGCTTGGCTGATCTCGGTTGTCCACGAGAAGTCCCTGTAGTCAGCCTTACTACGATGCCGCGGCCCATCTTTCGCCGCAATGGGCATCTGCGACATGCGCAAAGATGTGCCGGGAATATGATCGCTTTCAGCGCGTGTCGACCAAGGTCGACACCTACCAGGGCTGAGCCATGGCAGGTGGATCCAGGCGGGTGTGGTAGTGCCGGCCGCTGGCCGGCATCCGCGATGGTGCAGGAGCCGATCGACCAAGGTCGACACCTACCGGGCAGAGGCTTTCAGCCGACCTTCGAGGGGCCCGTACGCCAGCGGCTGGGGACCAGGCCGAAGCGCTTGCGGAACGCGGCGGCGAAGTTGCTGGGGTGGCGGTAGCCGCTGGCGGCGGCAGCCTGCTCGACGGTCCATCCGTTTTCGCGCAGGCCCTGTTCGGCATGGCGCATGCGCTGCTCATGCAGGTAGTCGAACACCGAGCTTCCATATTGCTGGGCAAAATGGCGGCGCAAGGAGCTGGGGCTCATGCAGGCCAGCTGGGCCAGTTCGATCAGGCTGTGGGCATGGCTGGGGTCGTCATGCAGGTAGCTGCGCACGCGCTCCAGTCGCTCGCGCTGGCCGGCGCGCAGCGTGCGTATATGCTCGGTCTGCATATCCTCGGCCTGCAGGCCGACGGCCAACACCTGCAGGGCCACGCCTTCGCGCCACAGGGCATCGATGTCGTCCTGCCAGGGGCTGTCGAACAGTTGGGCGAGCGTCGGCAGCATCGCGTGCGGAATGGCCCAGTGGCGGCACTGCAGAGGGGACTGAAGGATCCGTTGCAGTGCCGGCAGGCGCAGCATGTCCACGTCCAGATCGGCCGGTACGCTCAAGCTGACCCCGCGCAGGTGGCTGCCACCAGGATGCAGACCGGCCATGGAAACAGGTTCATGGTGACTGGTGGTCATGCCTGTGCCGGCGCGCAGGGTGAAGCCCTTGCGACGAGGAAACTGGACATCCACTTCGCCCTGCAGCATCAGGCGGATGGTCAGGCCGGCATCGTGCACAGCGGTTGCCGTATAGGTAAAGCGGTTGTGCACGTCCGAGGCGATCAGGCCCAGGCCACCGCGCAGTGACTGTTCGTGGACGTCGCCACGCCCTGCCCATTGGTCGTCGCGCAGTTCACTCCCTTCGATCCGGTAGTCGTAGCCATGGCGTTCGCCGAACTGGCGGTAATCAGCAAAAGTGAAATATCGGGACATCGCTCTGCGCAAACACAGGTTGAATTGAATGTGTCGAAGAATCTGGAAGCGTTTCCCATTGTCGCCGCGATTCGCGCGCTTTTGACTTCGATAAGGTCAAAACGATTGGCGATTACGGCCAAAGTGAAAATGCCGAAGAACATACGCCGGCGTTTTGCACGCATATCCGTACGTAGTTCCATACATAAACTGCGGTTGAGGTTTCATGGCTGGAACGATCTGAAGATGCGATGTCAGCCCGGCCATCACGGGCGCGCGCGTAGGGTGGGTCGGTTGGCTGTTGCAGGCCACTTCGATACCCCCCACCGATGGAGAATGGAGATGATTGATTACCAATTGACCGGCAAGACCGCGATCGTGACCGGAGGCGTGTCGGGTATCGGCCTGGCCGTGGCCCAGACGCTGGCCGCATCCGGTGCCCGTATCTCGGTCTGGGACCTGAAGCAGGATGCGGTGGATGCCACCGTGGCGCAGTTGCGCAATTCGGGTGCACAGGCCATCGGCATCGCGCTGGACGTCACCGACGAGGCGGCGGTGGAGGCAGCGGTGCAGCGCACGATCAAGGAACTCGACGGCCTGCACGTTGCGGTCAACAACGCCGGCATCAGCGGGCCGGCGGCCAGCAGCGGCGACTATCCGATTGATGGCTGGCAGCGCGTGATCGATGTCAACCTCACCAGCGTGTTCCTGTGCCAGCGTGCGCAGATCCAGGCCATGCGCGCTGCAGGCACGGGCGGCAGCATCATCAACATGGCCTCGATCCTGGGCCAGGTGGGCTATGCCGGCTCCACCGCGTATGTGGCGGCCAAGCACGGCGTGGTCGGGCTGACCCAGACCGCAGCGTGGGAACATGCGGCTGACGGCATCCGTGTCAACGCGGTGGGTCCGGGCTTCATCAGCACGCCACTGCTGGAGAAGATGGACCCGAAGGTGCGCGCCACGCTGGAAGGGCGGCACGCGTTGAAGCGGCTGGGTACGCCGCAGGAAGTGGCCGCGTTGGTAGCCTGGCTGGCCAGCGACGATGCCTCGTTCGCGACCGGCACGTACTACGCCATCGATGGTGGCTACCTCGCGCAGTGATGCGCTGAACGCGGGTTGCGGCGTCGCCGGGCATCGCCCGGCGCTACCGGGTGAACGCACTGTGGGGTGGTCTTCACCTCTGTGCCACGCATGCCACGCGACGCTCAGGGAAATACCCGGAGCCTGCCCATGGAACTCACCCAGGATGTCTCGATCCTGCTGCGCGTAGCCGCAGCGATGCTGTTCGGCGGTGTGCTCGGTGTCGAGCGGGAAATGGGCAAGCACGCCGCCGGCCTGCGTACGCACATGCTCATTGCCGGAGCGGCGGCATTGATCGTCGGTCTCGGCGACTCGGTGGCCGAGCATTTCCAGCAGGAGCGTTACCGCGATCTGCTGCAGGTTGATCCGGTGCGCCTGATCGAAGCGGTGGTGGCCTGTGTCGGCTTCGTGGCCGCTGGCACCATTCTGCGCGGCTCACGCGAGGACCAGGTCAGCGGCTTGACCACGGCCAGCTCGCTGATCATGGCGGCGGCGATCGGGATTGCGGTGGGGATCAGCAAGTACGTGATCGCGATCGGGGTCAGCGTGCTGTGCGTGCTGGTGCTGGCGGTGATGCGGCGGCTGGAGAAACGGATCTCGTAGGGAATCTCGAATTGCCGGCCAGCGGCCGGCACTACCATGCGGACTAAATGGTCGGACCAATATGGCATCTAGCCCTATGGTCTAATAGGTTCCTCGCCGGAGTGGCGGTTAAATCCGCTGCAAGTGGTCTGATCGAAATCATTATTGGTACGACCAATAATCGACAGCCACGGCGATCCACCGCCTGCGGTGGGGCACCTTCCGCATCCAGTCGAGAGTCTTCATGCAGCCCTGGCAACACCTGTACGACCCCGCCGGCAACCTGTGGTTGTCGAGCCTGATCGCGCTGCTGCCGATCGCGTTCTTCTTCGTTGCCCTGGCCGTGCTGCGCATGAAAGGCTGGCTGGCCGGCACGATCACCGTGGCCATCGCGCTTGGCGTGGCGCTGCTGTTCTACCGCATGCCGTTGAGCCAAGCGCTGGGCGCGGCCGGCTTCGGCTTCGTCTACGGCCTGTGGCCGATCGCCTGGATCATCATCGGCGCGGTGTTCCTCTACAAGGTCTCGGTCAAGACCGGGCAGTTCGACATCATCCGGGCCTCGATCCTCTCGGTGACCGAAGATCAGCGCCTGCAGATGCTGATGGTCGGCTTCGCTTTCGGCGCCTTCCTGGAAGGGGCGGCCGGTTTCGGTGCGCCGGTGGCGATCACCGCAGCGTTGCTGGTCGGGCTGGGCTTCAAGCCGCTGTATGCCGCCGGCCTGTGCCTGATTGTCAACACCGCGCCGGTAGCGTTCGGCGCGATGGGTATTCCGATCATCGTGGCCGGGCAGGTCACCGGCCTGGACGCATTCGAGATCGGCCAGATGGCCGGCCGCCAGTTGCCGTTCCTGACCATCATCGTGCTGTTCTGGATCATGGCGATCATGGATGGTTGGCGCGGTATCAAGGAGACCTGGCCGGCGGTGCTGGTTGCGGGTGGTTCGTTCGCCATCGCGCAGTACCTGACCTCCAATTTCATCGGCCCGGAACTACCGGACATCACCGCGTCGCTGGCGTCGCTGGTGTGCCTGACCCTGTTCCTCCGCCGCTGGAAGCCGGTGCGGATCTTCCGTTTCGACACCGAAACCAGCGCCGAGGCGGCCGCACAGGCACTGGAGGCACCGCGCCACAGCGTCGGCCAGATCGCCAGGGCATGGTCGCCGTTCCTGATCCTCACCGCGATGGTCACGCTGTGGAGCATCAAGCCGTTCAAGTCGCTGTTCGCGGCGGGCGGTCCGCTGGAAGGCTGGGTGCTGAAGATCCCGGTGCCGGGCCTGGACCAGCTGGTGCAGAAGATGCCACCGATCGTGGATGCGCCGCTGAGCTATGACGCCATCTACAAGTTCGACTGGTTCTCGGCCACCGGTACCTCGATCATCCTGGCCGGGGTGATTGCCATCATCGTGCTGCGCATGCCTGCACGTTCGGCGCTGCAGACCTTCGGCGAGACCGTGCGTGAGCTGCGCATGCCGATCTACTCGATTGGCATGGTGCTGGCGTTCGCCTTCATCGCCAACTACTCGGGACTGTCTGCCACGTTGGCCCTGGCACTGGCGCATACCGGCGACGCGTTCCCGTTCTTCTCACCGTTCCTGGGCTGGCTGGGCGTGTTCCTGACCGGTTCGGACACCTCGTCCAATGCCTTGTTCTCGGCACTGCAGGCCACCACCGCACAGCAGATCGGCGTGTCCGACGTGCTGCTGGTAGCGGCCAACACCACCGGCGGTGTCACCGGCAAGATGATCTCACCGCAGTCGATCGCCATTGCCTGCGCGGCGGTCGGCCTGGCCGGCAAGGAGTCGGATCTGTTCCGCTTCACGGTCAAGCACAGCCTGATCTTCACCACGATGGTCGGCCTGATCACCCTGGCCCAGGCTTACTGGCTGACCTGGATGATTCCCTGAGCCATGCGCGGCTGGCCGACCACCCGCTGCGCGCTTCGGGCCACAATGGCGCCATGAGCACGCAACGTATTTCGGACAAGGTGGCTGCGCAGCTGCGCGGCCTGGTGCAGGAACAACAGCTGCGGCCGGGCGACCGGCTGCCGGCCGAGCGCACCCTGGCGGTGCAGCTGGGGGTCTCGCGCACCGCGCTGCGCGAGGCCATCGCGCAGCTGGCCAGCCAAGGCCTGTTGACCGCACGGGTCGGTGGCGGCACCTACGTGGCCGAGCCTGCGGCACGCGCGCGGCAGGCGCTGGATGAACCGCTGGCGCCGTACCTGCCGCTGTTCCAGGGCGACCCGGAATACCGCTTCGACGTGCTGGAGATCCGCCACGCGCTGGAAGGTGCCACCGCCTGGCATGCGGCGCTGCGTGCCACCGACGAGGACCGCGCGCGCATCGCACAGGCCTTCCAGACCATGATGGACGCGCACGGCAAGGACGACCCCACCGGCGAGGCGGAGGCCGACGCGGCCTTCCACCTGTCCATCGCCGAGGCCTCGCACAACCTGGTGCTGCTGCAGGTGATGCGCGGGCTGTTCGAACTGCTGCAGACCAACATCTCGCAGAGCCGCGAAAAGCTCTACACCTCGGCGAGGACCTTCTCGCCGCTGTCCGACCAGCACCGCGAGATGATGGATGCGGTGCTGGCCGGCGACCCCGAACGCGCGCGCGCCGCCGCGCATGCCCACCTCGAGTTCGTGCACACCACGCTGCGCACCCTCGATGACAACGAAGCCCGGCGTGCGCGGGCCTCGCGCCTGCCTTCCCCCCACGGTTGACCCCATGATCATCTCCGCCTCCACCGATTACCGTGCTGCTGCCGAACGCCGGCTGCCGCCGTTCCTGTTCCACTACATCGATGGCGGCGCGTATGCCGAGCACACGCTGAAGCGCAACGTTTCCGACCTGTCCGACATCGCGCTGCGCCAGCGCATCCTGCGCAACATGTCCGACCTGAGCCTGGAAACCGAGCTGTTCGGCGAAAAACTGGCGATGCCGGTGGCGCTGGCGCCGGTCGGCCTGACCGGAATGTATGCGCGGCGCGGCGAGGTACAGGCGGCGCGCGCGGCCGACAGCCGCGGCATCCCGTTCACCCTGTCCACGGTGTCGGTGTGCCCGATCGAGGAAGTGGCACCGGCCATCCAGCGGCCGATGTGGTTCCAGCTGTACGTGCTGCGCGACCGTGGCTTCATGCGCAACGCACTGGAGCGGGCGCAGGCCGCTGGCGTGACCACGCTGGTGTTCACCGTGGACATGCCGGTGCCGGGTGCGCGCTACCGCGATGCCCACTCCGGCATGAGCGGCCCGAACGCCTCGCTGCGCCGTATCGGCCAGGCCATCACCCATCCGCACTGGGCGTGGGACGTGGGACTGTTCGGCCGCCCGCATGACCTGGGCAACATCTCCACCTACCGTGGTAACCCGACCGGGCTGGAGGATTACATCGGCTGGCTGGGCAGCAACTTCGATCCCTCCATTTCCTGGAAGGACCTGGAGTGGATCCGCGAATTCTGGAAGGGCCCGATGGTGATCAAGGGCATCCTTGACCCGGATGACGCGCGTGATGCGGTCAGGTTCGGTGCCGATGGCATCGTGGTCTCCAACCACGGTGGCCGCCAGCTGGACGGCGTGCTGTCCACCGCACGCGCACTGCCGGCGATTGCCGACGCAGTACAGGGCGATCTGAAGATTCTCGCCGATTCGGGCATCCGTACCGGCCTGGACGTGGTGCGCATGTTGGCGCTCGGTGCCGATACCGTGCTGCTGGGGCGCGCCTTCGTCTATGCGCTGGCCGCGCAGGGCGAGGCCGGCGTGGCCAACCTGCTGGACCTGATCGCCAAGGAGATGCGCGTGGCGATGACACTGACCGGTGCGCGTCGCATCGCTGACATCGGCCGCGATTCGCTGGTCAGCCTGCCATGAATGGCCACGATGCCGTGCTGGCACAGTTGCGCGACGCGGTCGGCAGCCGCCATGTACTGACCGGCGACAAGGCCACGCGCCGCTTCCGTCGCGGCTACCGCTTCGGCGATGGCCCGGTACTGGCAGTGGTGCGCCCGGGTACCTTGCTGGAACTGTGGCGCGTGCTGCAGGCAGCGGTGCAGGGTGGGGCGGCGGTCATCCTGCAGGCGGCCAATACCGGGCTGACCGGTGGCTCGACCCCGGACGGCGATGACTACGGCCGGCCGATCGTGCTGGTCAGCACGCTGCGCCTGACCGGCATCCAGCTGTTGAACGAAGGCCGCCAGGTGCTGTGCCTGCCCGGTGCCACGCTCGACCGCCTGGAGCAGACGCTGGCACCGCTGGGCCGTGAACCGCATTCGGTGATCGGCTCGTCCTGCATCGGCGCCTCGGTGCTGGGCGGCATCTGCAACAACTCCGGCGGCGCGCTGGTGCGCCGTGGCCCGGCCTACACCGAGCTGGCGCTGTACGCGCGGGTCGATGCGCAGGGCCAACTACAGCTGGTCAACCATCTCGGCATCGCGCTGGGCGATACGCCCGAGCAGATCCTGCAGCGCCTGCAGGCCGGCGACTACAGTGCGTCGGATGTGGGGGACGGCGACGGCCGCGCGGCCTCCGATCCGCGCTACGCCGACGAAGTGCGCAAGGTCGACGCCGATACCCCGGCGCGCTTCAATGCTGATCCCAGCCGCCACTACGAGGCTGCCGGTTCGGCCGGCAAGCTGGCGGTGTTCGCGTTGCGCCTGGATACCTTCGAAAAGGAGGCCGCCGAAGTCTTCTACATCGGCAGCAACCGCACCGACAGCCTCACGGCGATCCGGCGCCAGCTGCTGACCGGCTTCGAGCGCCTGCCGATTGCCGGTGAGTACATCCACCGCGATGCCTATGACATCGGCGAGCGCTACGGCAAGGACAGCTTCCTGCTAATCGATCGCCTCGGCACCGCACGTGTACCTGCCGCGTTCGCATTGAAGAGCCGCGTCGACGGCTGGTTCGAACGGCTGGGCCTGCGTGGGGTGACTGACCGGGTGATGCAGGTTCTGACCGGCCTGCTGCCCTCGCACCTGCCCAAGCGCATGGGCGAGTTCCGCCAGCGCTACGAGCATCACCTGTTGCTGAAGGTCTCTGCCCAGGACGCTGCGGAAACCGAGGCCTGGTTGCGCGCCTTCTTCGCCGGGCACGAAGGCGGCTTTTTCCACTGCACGGCCGAGGAGGGGCGCAAGGCGTTCCTGCATCGCTTCGCCGTGGCCGGTGCCGCGGTGCGCTACCGCGAAGTGCATCGCGGGCAGGTGCAGGACATCGTCGCGCTGGATATCGCATTGCGCCGCGACGATACGGATTGGTTCGAGCAGTTGCCGGCCGATATCGACGGCCGCCTGCTGCACAAGCTGTACTACGGCCACTTCCTGTGCCACGTGTTCCACCAGGACTACATCGCGCGCAAGGGCGAAGACCCGGTGGCGATCGAGCATGCGATGTGGGCGCTGCTGGACCAGCGTGGCGCCGAGTATCCGGCCGAGCACAATGTCGGTCACCTGTACCCGGCCAAGCCGGCGCTGGCCGGGTTCTACAGGCAGCTGGACCCGAGCAACACGTTCAATCCCGGTATCGGCCAGACCTCGAAGGCCAAGGGCTGGGGTGGCTGCGATTGCGGATGATGTAGAGCCGCCCCTATGCTCGGCTGCTCCTGCCGACAGACAGCAGACGAGCATGGCTCGACGCCGCCCGGGCAACGGTTACCATCGGAAGCCCATCCGCAGGAGCCATCCATGCCCACCGCCGCCGTCTGCGCCACCCTGTGCACTGCATTGCTGGCGACCCCGCTGCTGGCGCTGGCCCAGAGCGCGATCCTGCCGCAGCAGCGCGATGCTGCCGGCAACGTGATGGAGCCGCTGGGACAGGTACTGATCGCGAGTGAGACTGGACCGTCGGGGCTTTATGACTGCACGCGGGACGGCAACTGGTGCGTGCGCGTGCAGCCGGTTGCCGAGGAGGGTGACCGGCCGACCGTGCTGGAAGTGCTTGAGAAGGCACCGGGCCAGGGCAAGCCGCACACCTACCACGTCAGCATCGACGTGCCGCAGGAAAGCGAGCTGTCGCTGTGGCCATGGATCGTGCGGCTGGCCCCTGGCGTGGGCAGCGATGAACCGGTGACCGACCCGCAGCAGCGCGCCCGCCAGAATGTGCTGGTGGGTGGCATCGTCAAGTTCAGCACCATGTACTCCGGTGGAGGTGCCGACGCGTCCACGCTGCAGCTGGCACGCGTGCGTCACCTGCAGGACGACATCCAGGTGGACGACGACGTGCTGACCGTGCCATGGCTGGGCAATGCGATGATCCGCGCCTGTTTCAGCGAGCAGGACATCAAGCAGCGCGCCGGTGCCTGCCACGACGAATACGGGTTCTCGGCGAAGCTGGCGCTGGATACGGTTGCCGAGGGCATGCCAGTGCTGCGCTACCAGACCGTGGCGACCCGGTACCCGGCCGGTGTTTCGCGCTTCGAGGATTCGCTGGCCAGGGGGCCGCTGAAGAAGCAGGATCTGCGCATCGAACAGGACCCGGCGTGTACCTACACCCGGCTGTTCCGCTTCGGGGCGGGGATGTTCCACCCGGACCAGGCACTGCCGGACTGTGCCGGCTATACCGAACCCTGAATTGTAGCGTCGAGCGATGCTCGACGGGTCTTCGGATGGGCGGCGCGAAAAGCCAGTCGAGCATGGCTCGACCCTACAAAAGCGGTGGCGGCGCTTACTCGCAGCGCGTGGACGTGATGATGTTGTCCTTGTCCACGAACACGCGCAGGCGGTCCTGGCGGATGTCCTTGGTGGTGATGGTGCTGGGGCCGATCGGGTTGACCAGGCCGGCGCCACTCTCGCGGGACAGGCGGCGGATGTTGGGCTCATTGGCCGGCTGGCCGATCGCCCAGCCCAGCTGGCTGGCGTCGCAGCGGCCGCTGCCTTTGACTTCCGGGCCAGGCGTACTGACACAGGCCGACAGCAGCAGGGCAGAGGCCGGCAGCAACAGGGACAGACGGAATGCAGACATGCGAGCGCTCCTGCGCAGGGAAGATGGCGGGAACGATAGCACCGAGCGTGCGAAAGGCGTCAGCGTCCCGGTCATTGCCGGCACAGCGTGGTCATTGCATAGTGGGAGGAATGGCTGGCAGTACGCCAGCGGGCAGGCCGGGCCTTTCCGGCGCAGATGTTGGATACGGTATGACGGCAGGCAGTTTCCGCGGCAAAGACAAGACGATGACGGCGCTGGTGTTGTCGTTGCTGGGCGTGGCGTTTGCCGCCTCCGCTGCCGATCCGGAACCCGCGCCGGTCGAAACCCCGGTATTCGGTGCCTGGCGCAACCTGCAGACCGAAGCGGGCTACGAGCCTGCGCAGCGCAACCTGGCGTTTGCCATGCTGCCGCAGGCGGCGACCCGAGGCGATCGTTTCGCCATCCTCGACCGTGAAGGCAAGCGGACGGTGTGCTGCCTGCAGGTGGCCAGTCCCTCGCTGGGCGTGGCTGCGCTGCGCGAGCAGTACCACCTGCCGCAGGCCTGGGTGACCGACCTGAGCAATGGCCGCAGCCCCGCACGCCCCTATGTGCCGCACGTCTATGCGATGCAGCGGGTGGACGAGCTGGTCGACTACAGCTTCGCCGATGTGCCTGGCGCCTACAGTGACCTGGGCGGGCTGCTGATTCCGGAAGGTGCAGCGCTGGAGGCCGACGGCAGCGCCGTGCGCCTGGGGGACACCCGCTACCCGCTGCATTTCCAGCGCCAGCCGCACGCCGATGACGATGGGGCGCTGGACCGCTACAGCCTGCAGGCCGGCGAGGGTGCCGCCCCGATCGTGGTTGAAGTGCCGTTCGGCACCTACTGATTGCAGCTTCGCACTGGCTAGAATGCAGCGCGGCGCTGTCTGCCGTGCCTGCTCCGTGAGTCGTTGCCGTGTCCCTGCGCCCCTTCCTGCTGTCGTCCCTGCTGCTGTTGTCCGCCTGTGCCAGTGCGCCGCCGCCGGCCCATTCCGATGCATTGTGGCGATTGATCGAACGTGACTGCCGGGGCGCCGAAGGTCCACGCGGCGACTGCCTGCGCGTGGAGACGGCCGCAGACCGCCGCGATGTGCTGGTCAAGGATGCGCACGGCGACTACCAGTTCCTGCTGATGCCGCTGGACAAGGTGAGCGGTATCGAGAGCCGCAGCCTGTACCAGCGTGGTGCACCGAACTACTTCGCTGCCGCCTGGCAGGCGCGCAGCCACACCGAACAGGCCCTGCGGCAACCACTGCCGCGCAACGTCGCCAGCCTGGCGTTGAACTCGCCGCACGGCCGCTCGCAGCACCAGCTGCATATCCACGTGGATTGCCTGCGCGCCGACGTGCTGCAGGCGCTGGACACGCATGCTGCCGCCCTCGGCAGCCGCTGGGCACCGCTGCCGGTCCTGCTGCGCGGCCATCAATACCAGGCACGCCTGCTGGCGGGCGCGGAACTGACCGCCAATCCGCTCAATCTGCTGGCTTACGATCTCGCAGGCGTGGACGATGTTGGTCAGTGGAGCCTGGTCGTGGCCGGCCGGGACGCCGTGCAGGGCGGCCCGGGCTTCATCCTGCTGGCGACCCGGGTGGACGCCGGCACCGGCAACGAGGCCAGCGCCGAAGAACTGCAGGACCACGCCTGCTCGGTGCTGACCGGCGCAGGCGACGCGTTGGAGCGGGTCCGCTAACCCGGTGGCTGCTGGCGGCTGCGCCAGACCGGTGCAGTCAGCGCCAGCAGCTGGCGGTCCTGCCAGCCATCCAGATCCAGATGATGGTCGCGCAACAGGCCTTCGTGCTCGAAGCCGAAGGCGTGCAGCGCAGTGGCGAACGGGTCACTGCAGTCCGGTGGCAGCATCACGAACAGGCGGTGCACGCCCACATCCTCGAACAGGAACGGGCACAGCGCGCGCAGCGCTGCATCCACGTGCGGGTGCCAGTGCTGCAGCGACAGCAGCTCGGCGCAGCGCGTATGCAGGGACTGCAGGCGGACATGCAGCTGGTCCAGGACAGTGCCGTGCTCGTCATCGAACACACCCAGCAGCAGCTGGTCGTTGTCCTGCTCCAGCCGCGAGCGATGCATGTGGGCAAGGAAGCGGGCTTCTTCGTCGATACCGGCCGGATGGCGGCGCCCGCGCCGGCGCCGGTCGTCGAACAGGCGCCAGGCCGGCAGATCGGCCCGCTGGAACGGGCGCAGGGTGACCGGTGCCACCTGCAGCTGCAGCAGATGGCGGCGCGACACAGGGCGCAGCGGGGGGAGGAGGGATGTGGGGTACGGGGTCATCATCCCCGGAACGATGGCAATGCCCGGTTCGCCAGACCATTCAAAAGATTGCAAAAACGCGACGATCACCGGGCGGAGCCTGATTCGGTTCAGGCATAAGTCCATCAGGGCTGGTCATTTCCGTTGAAACCATCCATTCAGGACACTTTCGTTACGGGATCGTTATGCGCCGCGCAGGCCTCCGGTCCCATACCACCCGTCCAACTCCCCCAGGAAGCCCATGTCTGCCTCCCACAAGGCGCTGCGCCCGCGTCCGCTGGTGCTCGCGCTGTCGTCCCTGATGCTGGTGTCGTCGCCGGCCTTCGCGCAGGAAAGCGCACCCACCTCATTGCAGGAAGTGAAGGTCACCGGCTCGCGCATTCCGCGCGCCAGTGTCGAAGGGCCGTCGCCGGTGACCGTGATCAGCCGCGAGCAGATCGACGCGCAGGGCTACCGCAACGCGTTCGACGCGCTGAGCGCCCTGACTGAAAACACCGGCAACGTGCAGGGGGAGGACTTCGGCAACACCTTCACCCCGGCCGCCAACACCATCAACCTGCGCGGGCTGGGCCCGAACCGCACGCTGGTGCTGGTCAACGGCCGCCGCCAGGCCGACTACCCGCTGGCCTACGAGGGCTCGGTGAACGTGGTCAACCTGGCCAACATTCCCAGTGCGCTGATCGAGCGCATCGAGGTCTTGGCGGCCGGTGCGTCGGCGGTGTATGGCTCCGACGCCATCGCCGGTGTGGTCAACATCATCCTCAAGGACCGCTTTGAGGGTGTGGACGTGAACGTGCGGGCCGGCGGCACCCAGCAGGGCGGTGGCGACAACCAGCGCGCGCAGGTGGTTGGTGGCAGTTCCGGCGAGCGCTGGGATGCCCTGTTCGGCTTCGAGTTCGATGTGCGCAAGGCGATCCATGCGCGCCAGCGCGATTTCATGGACTCGCTGGATGATGACCCCGCCGGCAAGGCGCCGCAGGCGACCGCGATCGCGTATCGCCGCAACGCCGCGACCGGTCGCAACATCGATCCGGGCGCCAATGGCTGCGACGCGGCGTCGGATATCTATGGCGGCAGCGTGTTCCGTGCCTTCAACCCGCGCCAGGGCTGGTATTGCGGCAGCAACGAGGCCGCCGCCAGCTACTGGACGGTGCAGACCGAGAAGCGCAATCTCAACGGCTACGGCCTGCTGACCTTCCACGTCAACGAGACCACCGACCTGTTCGCCGATCTGGCCGTGGGCAGCGCACGCATCACCAACAACACCCGTGCGCCCACCTGGACCTCGGCCCGCAATTACTTCTACAACCAGACCACCGGCAACCTGGAAAGCTGGTACCGCCGGTTTGCGCCCGAGGAAATCGGTGGCCTGCCGCGCAATGCCAACCGTTTCCTGGAAAATTCCTGGTCGTTCAACGTCGGCGCGCGCGGCCAGATCGGTGACAGTGGCTGGGATTATGAAGCGGTCTACAGCCGCTCACGCTACGAGAACCGCACCCGTCGCCCGGTGCTGCTGGCCGGCATCAATGAATACCTGCTTGGCCCGAAGCTGGGCGTGCGAAATGGCGTAGAGGTCTATGCGCCGGACCCGGCGCGCCTGTTCCAGCCGCTGAGCCCGAATGAGTACCAGGACCTGTCCGGCTACCAGGAGAGCCGCAACGCGGCGTGGCTGCAGACCTTCAGCGCCAGCGTCAACGGCCGGCTGTTCGCACTGCCCGGTGGCGACGCTGCGCTGGCCGCGGTGGTCGAGGCTGGCAGCCAAGGCTATCGCAATCGACCGGACCCGCGACTGGGCACCGGTGAATTCTGGAACACCAGCGCCGGTATTGGTGCCGGTGGCGAGCGCGACCGCTATGCTGCCGGCGTGGAGCTGCAGCTGCCGTTGCTGCAGTCGCTCACCACCACCCTGGCCGGGCGCTATGACCAGTACCGAGCCGGTGGTGAGCATATCGGCAAGGCGACCTGGAGCTTCGGCGTCGAGTTCCGCCCGATCGAGAGCCTGCTGATCCGTGGTACCGCTGCCACCAGCTTCCGGGCGCCGGACATGAACTACGTGTTCGCGACAGAGACGCGTGGTTACAACCCGGGCATGACCGACTACTGGCGCTGCCGCACCGCAGGCCAGTCGTATGACAACTGCGACTACAACGGCCTGTCGATCGATTACAGCAACCGTGCCAACCCGCAGCTGCAGCCGGAGTCGGCCAAGTCGTATGGCTTCGGCGTGGTCTGGTCGCCGCTGGCTGGCCTGGATTTCAGTGCCGATTACTACGACATCCGCATCGACAACGAGGTGACCAGCCTCGATACCAGCCGCATCCTGCGCGACGAGGCCGATTGCCGGTTGGGCAAGACGCTGGGCGGCGAGGCGCGTGACATCGGCTCACCGCTGTGCCAGGACGCGCTGTCGCGTGTGATCCGCAACCCGTCCAATGCAACCGTGCAGCCGGACCAGGTGACCCGTGTGCTGATCAACCCGATCAACGCCGCCTCTGAATCGGTTCGCGGCCTGGACCTGAAGGGCAACTGGCGTTTCGATGCCGGTCGCTATGGCCGCTTCACCACGCGCCTGGCCTACACCGTGGTGCTGGAGCACAAATACCGGCAGTTCTCCGATGATCCGGAGCGTGACATCCGCAATTCGCTGGATGACTACCAGTGGCGCAGCAAGGCCAACGGCAGCATCACCTGGAACCAGGGTGACTGGACCACCACGCTGTACGGCAACCGCTTCGGCTCGCTGCCGAAGACCGATGGCAGTGGCCGCATCGCGCCGTACATGACCTACAACGCCAGCGTGTTCCGCCAATTCGGCGAGAACCTGTCGGTGGGCGTGATCGTCAACAACCTGCGTGACAGCCGCCCGCCGGCGGACAAGAACGGTGGCGGCTGGCCGTTCTATCCGGTCGGCAACTACGATCCGTATGGCCGCCAGTACTGGGTGCAGCTGGACTACCGGTTCCGCTGATCCGGCAGGCGAACGAAAGGCCCGGCATTGCCGGGCTTTTCTTTGTGCAGTGCATCCGTGTTGCCGGCGCGCACATGGCATGCTGGGGCGATACACGGAGGAGGATGCGCATGGATGTCAGGGGGTGGAGTGTGATTGCCGTGCTGGCCATTGCAGGTTGCAGTGGCAGGCAGGCGGCCAGCGTGGAGGATGCCGCGGAGGTGGCCAATGCCGCGCCTGCGCCGTCCCTTTCCAACCCCGCGACCGATGCTGTATCAGCGCGCGTGCCAACGGCATCGAGTACCACGACGGCTGCCCCTGGGCTCGCGCAACCGGAGGGTCACTTCCTCGAGGGCGAGCGCATGCTGCTGAACGAGGGTGCGGTGTCCGCACAGAAGAGCGAGGCGGTGCTGGGTTCCGACAAGGCCTTCGCGCAGGCGATCAGCCAGTTCGAGCGCGATGCAGCCGGTCACCTGGAAGTGCAGGACCTGACCCGGCTCTACAGGGCGGCCGCGACCCGGCTCATCGGCAACGACGGCACGCTGGTGTCTTTTGCCTGCGGCTACAGCCTGTGCGTTGGCGAGATCCGCAGCCGTACCGATGAGGATTTCAGTGCCTGGTCCGAGGCGATCGGCATGGACAAGGTGGCCCCGGTCTACAGCCTGGCCACGGCGCCGATGACATGGGGCAGGGACCAGCATGGCGGGCGCTTCGTGTTCTCGGTGGATCCGGCCGCCAACGGCATCACGGGCCCGTAGCGCCGGCGGATGACCGGCGCCACGGCGCGTTACGGAAGCGCCTGTTGCAGGTACGACTCGATGACGTAGCTGAAAGGCTGCTGCTGGCGGTCGCGCAGCAGGGCGCGCACTTCAAGGATCACGCCGCGGTCGCCTTCGCCCCGCGGCGGCCAGAACGTCTGGTCGGCCAAGGTCTGGCGCTGGAAACCGAGCGGGCCGACCACGCGACCGAACGGTTCGTCGGTGCTGTCCAGCACCTGGTTCATGGCCGGGCTGAGATGGCCGGGCAGGTACCAGTTGTCGGCCTCGGACAGCACGCGGCTGCCGCAGACCAGCTGCACGCGGCGATAGCGCAGCTCGGCACCTGGCTTCACACCCAGCGCCTGCAGCACGTCGGCGGGGGCAGGCTTGTCCTGGCCGTGTACGCGCACTGCACGCACCCGCGCCTGTTCGGCCAGGCCGTGCTCGGCGCACCAGTGTTCCAGCGTGGCAGTGGCGCTCTGCCCGGACAGCACGCGCTGGTGCAGGCGCTCGACCAGTGCAGCCGGGGCAATGCGCTGCTGACCCGGCGGCGACTGCAGCGGCGCAGCGGCCGCCGCATCAGTGGCGGACAGGCTGGCGATCGGGGCGGCGGCAAGCAGGGACGCGGCCTGCCAGCGGCGGAGACGATCGTGGCGGTCGGACGGGCCCATGCGGCATCACAGCGGAAACAGGCGCCCATGTTACCCGTTCAGGGGTGTGCACGGCGTGGCTGCGACCGGTTGTCGCAGGGCAGTCATCGTTCTGGTGAATGCGTGCCATCCAGATATTTCGTTGGCCGATGGCTGCGGCGAGGCGCACGATGGCGCCATTCTTGGCATTCCGGGAGTTCCCGATGACCCTCCAGTTCGTCCATGGCGGTGTCGACCGCGACGGTGCGCCACTGCATTTCCATATCCGTGATGGCCGCATCAGCGGGCTCAATGGCGAGGCGGCGCCGGCCGACGCGGCGGAATGCGTCGACCTGCAGGGCTTCGCGGTGCTGCCCGGGCTGGTCGACGGCCACATTCACCTCGACAAGAGCTTCGTCGGCGACCGTTGGCACCCGCACCAGCCGGTGAACAGCCTGCGTGAGCGGCTGGCGGTGGAGAAGGCGGCGGTGGCGGGTGCGGCACCGATGGTGGACCGTGCCGAGGCGCTGATCCGCCAATGCAGTGCTTTCGGTACGGTGGCGATGCGCTGCCATGTCGATATCGACGGCAGCACCGGTCTCGGCCATCTCGAAGCGGTGCGCGAGGCGGCACTGCGCTGCGCCGACATCATGCGGATCCAGCTGGTGGCGTTTCCGCAGGCCGGGGTGATGTCCTGTCCCGGCACCGCCGCCGTACTGGAGCAGGCGCTTGCCGCGGGCGTGGAGGTGCTCGGCGGCATCGACCCGACCACGCTCGATGGTGATGCCGAAGGCCAGCTGGCGCTGCTGTTCGGCCTGGCCGAGCGTTACGGCGTGCAGCTGGACATCCATCTGCACGAGCCCGGCGAAACCGGCCTGGCCCAGCTGCTGCGCATCGCGGCGCGGACGCGGGCCGCCGGCCTGCAGGGGCGGGTTGCGGTCAGCCATGCCTATTCGCTGGGCGACGTGCCGCTGGCGCGCGCGCTGCAGGTGGGCGAAGCACTGGCCACGGCGGGTGTGGCGATCATGAGCAACGCGCCGGGCGATCATCCTTTCCCGCCGCTGCGCGCGCTGCATGATGCCGGTGTGCGCGTGTTCGCAGGCAACGACAACATCCGCGACTGCTGGTGGCCGTACGGTAACGGCGACCTGCTGCAGCGGGCGATGTTGCTGGGCTACCGGTCCGGCTTCTACACCGATGCCGACCTGATGCTGGCGCTGGACATGGTCACCACCCACGCCGCGCAGGCGATCGGCCTGCCGCAGCATGGTATTGCCGAAGGCCGGCCGGCGACGTTCGTGGCCGTGCGTGCCGACCACGGCCCGGCCGCTGTGGCCGGGGTGCCGGTGGAGCGCCGCGTGGTGGTCGACGGCCGCTGGCTGTAGATCCACGTCATGGCGTGGATGCGCCATCGCGTGGTCTCATTCATCCACGCATGGCGTGGATCTACCCCGATGTACCGTCAGGCGTAATCGTCGGCGCGGGTGGCGACGAATTCCTCAAGCCACGCAAGCAGGTGGGCGATGTCGATGATCTCGCCCTGTTCGACGCGCTTGAGCAGCAGTGTGCTGGCGCCGATCTGCAGGCTGCTGTCGGCATAACGCAGCACCGCGTCGATGCCCCATGCATCGGTGACCTGCATCCAGGCCAGGCCCGGCACGCGCTGGGCCAGGGTGTCACCGAATGCCACGCCCAGCGCTTCCCAGCCATCGCAGTCGGCACGGTCGATCAGCTTGGCATCGATCACGCGCTGCAGTGTGCTGGCCGCCAGCGGCCACTGCACCGGCAACGTCGGGAAGCCGGCCGCCACGCGCGCGGCGATCAGCGAGCGCTGGTGCTGCAGATGCGTCTGCAGGGCAGCGGGCAGGGGATCGAAGCGGGTGGGGATTTCGTCGGACATGGCAGGGCGCCGTGGGGCACGGAAACAACAGGCACTCTACGAGGCGATTGTTGCCCGCTATACGGCCGGAGTGACCATGTTTCGATGCGTGATGCGCGAAAGGCATCCACGCATGGCGTGGATCTACCGTGGTCAGTCCGGTTCGCGCTGCACCTGCCGCCACAGCTCGCTGGCCAGCGCACGCACGGCATCGTCGGCGTCGGCACGGTGCAGCAGGCCGATTTCGTAGTTGTCGATCACCGGCAGCTCGCGCTCGCCATCGATGATGCGGTGCTCGCGGCTGACCGCGCGGCGTGGCAGCAGGCTGATGCCGATGCCATCGGCCACCGCGCCCTGGATGCCGCTCAGCGACGAGCTGGTGAAGGCGATGCGCCAGCGCAGGCCCAGCGCTTCCACGGCATGGATCATCTCGTCGCGGTACAGCCCGCGCGGGGGGAAGGTGACCAGCGGCAGCGGGTCCTGCTGCAGGCAGCTGCTGCGCAGGCTGTCGATCCAGTGCATCGGCTCGCGGCGGCAGTGCACGGCCTGGCGGCTGTTGCGGCGCTGCTTGACCAGCACCAGATCCAACTCGCCATGATCGAAGCCCTGCGCCAGGTCGCGGCTGAGGCCGCTGCTGATCTCCAGCTTCACCTGCGGGTGGCGACGGCTGAAGGCGGCCAGCATGCGCGTGGTCTGCGCGTTGACGAAATCCTCGGGCACGCCGATGCGGACTGCGGTCTCCACCATCGCACCGGCCAGCGCCTGCGCCATTTCCTCGTTCAGGTCGAGCATGCGCCGCGCGTAGCCGAGCAGGGTGTGGCCGGCATCAGTGGGGTGCACGTCGCGATGGCCGCGTTCAAGCAGGCGATGCCCGGCCAGTTCCTCCAGCCGGCGCACCTTCTGGCTGACCGTGGACTGGGTCGAATGCAGGCGCGTGGCCGCCGTGGTGAAGCTGCCGCAGTCGGCCACCATCACCAGCGCCCGCAGCAGGTCCAGTTCGAACAGGGTTCTATTCGATTTGGCACTGTCTTGCATTTGAACATTTCACTTCTGGATACCCAGGCCGACTTCTACCATGCAGGGCAGGGGCCGGCAACGCCCGGCTGTTGCTACCGTCGCACGGCGTTCCGTGGCGACGGACATGAGGAGACACTGTCATGCGCGTCCATCATTCCGCTGGTTGGCCTGCGCCGTTCACGCGCGTGCTGCTGTTGTGCCTGCTGGCCATGGTCACCCCTGCCTGCACCGCCACGTCCAGGGCCGACGCAGACGCGCGCCTGCGGGATGCCGCCAGCCGCGGCGACGCCGATGCGGTGCGACAGGCGATCGAGGATGGCGCCACGCTGGAGGCGCGCGATGGCCAGGGCCGCACCGCGCTGCTGCTGGCCACGCATGGCAACAACGTGGATGCCGCGCGTGAGCTGATCGAGGCCGGGGCAGACGTCAACGCCAAGGACGCGTTGCAGGACAGCGCCTACCTGTACGCCGGTGCGCGCGGCCTGGACGAGATCCTGGCGATGACCCTGGCGCATGGCGCCGATCTGCGCAGCACCAACCGCTATGGCGGCACCGCGCTGATTCCGGCCGCCGAGCGCGGTCACGTCGCCACTGTGCGCACGCTGCTGCGGGCCGGTGTGGCGGTGGACCATGTCAACCGGCTGCACTGGACCGCGCTGCTGGAAGCGATCCTGCTCGGCGATGGCGGTGCGCGCCACGTGCAGATCGTGCAGCTGCTGCTGGAGGCCGGTGCCGACCCGGAGCTTGCCGACGGCGACGGCGTGACGCCGCTGGCGCACGCGCGCCAGCGCGGCTATACCGGAATTGAGACCCTGCTGCGCCAGCACGGCGCGGTGCGTTGAATGCAACCCCCTTCCACCCGCACGCTGGGCGTGCCCATCAGGATGCTGTCCATGTTCCGTTCCCGTCCGTTGTCCCTTGCCATCCTCCTTGCGGTAGCACCGCTGTCGGCGTCTGCCGCCGAGCGCGCCGACCTGCTGATCCGCAATGCCACCGTGGTCGATGTCGAGCACGCCAGCACGCTGGCCGGGCAGAGCGTGGTGATCCGTGGCGAGGACATCGTCGCCGTCGGTCCGGACGCGCAGCTGCGCAGCCAATGGAGTGCGGCCCGCCAGATCGATGCCAAGGGCAAGTACCTGATTCCGGGCCTGTGGGACATGCATGTGCACTTCGGTGGTGGTCCGGCGCTGATCGAAGAGAACAAGGCGCTGCTGCCGCTGTACATCGCGCATGGCATCACCACGGTGCGTGACTGCTCCGGCGATCTGCCCGAGCAGGTGCTGCAGTGGCGTGGCGAGATCGCCAAGGGCACCTTGTTCGGCCCGCGCCTGCTCAGTTCCGGCGCGAAGATCGAAGGCATCAAGCCGGTCTGGAAGGGCACGATCGAAGTGGGCAGCGAGGCCGACGCCGACAAGGCGATTACCCGCCTGCAGCATGACAAGGTCGATTTCGTGAAGATCACCGACAGCACGCTGAAGCCGGAACTGTTCCTGTACTCGGCCAGCGCTGCGCGAAAGGCCGGCTTCAAAGCCTCGGGGCATATTCCGATGGCACTGACCGTGGAGCAGGCGGTCGATGCCGGCCTGGCTTCGATCGAGCATCTGGACTACGCATTCAAGGCCGGCAGCAAGGATGAGGCGCAGATCGCCGCTGACTTTGGAGCCGGCCGCATCGACCGTGCCGAAGCCAACCGGCGCCTCGACGCCAGCTTCGACCGTGACACTGCGATGCATGCCTACCGTGATTTCGCAAAGCGCGGCGTATTCGTGACCCCGACCCTCAACGGTGGCCGCATCCTCGACTTCCTTGACCAGGATGACCACGCCAACGATCCGTACCTGGCCTACATCGGCCCTGGCCTGCGCGCGACCTACCAGTGGCGCGTGGACCGCGCAGCCAAGGCCACGCCGGCGCAGATTGAAGCGCGCCACGCGCAGTACCACCAGGTGGCCGCGGTGCTGCCGCTGCTGCAGGAGGCGGGCGTGACGATCATCGCCGGTACCGATGCGGGCTTCCTCAATTCGTTCAACTTCCCGGGCATCGCGCTGCACCAGGAACTGCAGCTGTTCGTGAAGGAAGGCCTGACCGCACCGCAGGCGCTGTCGGCCGCAACCCGTTCCGGTCCGGCCTGGTTCGGCCAGATGGACCGCTACGGTGGTGTCGCACAGGGCAAGGCCGCCGATCTGGTGCTGCTGACCGCCAACCCGCTGCAGGACATCGCCGCCACCGGGAAGATCGACAGCGTGATCCTGCGTGGCAGCGTGTATGACCGCGCTGCGCTGGACAAGATGTTGGCTGATACCAAGGCCAAGGTGGCGGCGTGGAATGCCGAGGCGGCGAAGACGCAGTGATCGACAGGGTCAGAGCCCTTCCCGAGTGGGAAGGGATCCGACCCATGGAGTTGGACGGCATCCACGCCATGCGTGGATGACACGGCCGTTGGCCTAACGCGGTGCCGGCCGCATGCCATGCAGCTGCGGCAGTGCGGCCTTCATCGCATCGATGAAGGCGCGCAGCCGCGGCGGCTGCTGGCGCGCAGCAGGAAACACGACATGCACCGGCAGTGCCGGCGCCTGCCAGTCCGGCAGCAGCTGCACCAGACGTCCTTGTGCGAGGTCGTCGGCCACCAGCCAGGCCGAGACCACCGCTGCGCCCAGCCCGGCGCGTGCAGCCTGCTGCACCACGAACAGGTTGTCGCTGAGCAGGCGTGGGCTGATCGACAGCGTATGCGCGCGGCCCTGTGCGTCATGCAGCAGCAGGCGTTCGCGGTAGTAGGTGACCAGTGAGATCCACGGCAGTGCCTGCGCTTGTTCTGGTGTGCTGATCGCGGTGGCCTGCACCAGCGACGGCGCTGCCACGACGATGCGCGGCACTTCGGCGAGCGGCAGTGCGACCATGCGCGGTTCGTCGACCGGACCCACCCGCACCGCGCAGTCGATGCCTTCGGCGATGAAATCCGGGCGACGATCTTCAAGGATCCACTCCAGGCTCAGCTGTGGGTGCTGGGCGAGGAACGCGAGCATGGTCGGCAGCAGCTGCGCCTGGCCGAAGGCGTGCGGCACCATTACCCGCAGGCGTCCGCGCAGCGTTTCCGGTTCGCCGTGCAGTTCGGCCTGCAGCGACTCCCATTCGTCGACCACGCGTTGCGCATGGCGCTGGCAGCGCAGGCCATCTTCGGTCAGCTGCAGGCCGTGGGTGGAGCGCTGCAGCAGGCGCAGGCCGAGCTGTCGCTCCAGTGCCTGCAGGCGGCGACTGACCGTCGGCTGGGTGGTGCCCAGCTGCACGGCAGCAGCAGACAGGCTGCCGGCATCGACGATGCGCAGGAAGGTGCGCAGCAGATCCAGGCGATCCGCGCCGGTGGCAAGGTTATTCATGCGTTTCACGTATGAAGTGTATGTGCAGGAGCCTACTACAGACGCCGGGCGAATACCGGCAGGATACGCCCACTTCCTCCTCCGGACTCCCCCAATGTCTACCCCTTCGCTATCCGTCGCCGCGCCCGCGACCGCACCCTCCACCCCGCTGGTGCTGGCAATGGCGGCTGGCGCCGGCTTCTCGGTCGCCTCGCTGTACTACAGCCAGCCGATGCTGGGCCTGATCGCCCAGGACCTCGGCGCAGGCGAGCGCGCCGCCGGCCTGGTGCCGACCTTGACCCAGCTTGGGTATGCGCTTGGCATTCTCCTGCTGGCGCCGTTGGGCGACCGCTTCGACCGCCGCACCCTGATCCTGTTGAAGTCCGCGTTGCTGGCACTGGCATTGGGCGCTGCAGCGATGGCCGGGCACCTGCCGGGCCTGCTGATGGCCAGCCTGCTGGTCGGGTTGATGGCCACGCTGGCACAGGACATCGTGCCCGCCGCTGCGGTGCTGGCGCCGGATGCACAACGCGGCCAGATCGTCGGCCGGGTGATGACCGGCCTGCTGCTCGGTATCCTGCTGTCGCGCGTGGTCAGTGGCGTGGTGGCTGAAGCATGGGGTTGGCGCACGCAGTTCGTACTGGCCGCGGTATCGGTGGCGGTGATGGGCGCGGTGATGGCGCGCGCGCTGCCGCGTTTCGCACCGACCAGCACGCTGCGCTATCCGGCGTTGCTGGGTTCGTTGCTGGCGTTGTGGCGCGAGCAGCCGCAGCTGCGCCGTGCGGTGGCCAGCCAGTCGTTGCTGGCAGTGGGCTTCAGCGCGTTCTGGTCGACGCTGGCGCTGATGCTGCATGCCCGCCTGGGGCTGGGCAGTGCGGCGGCGGGTGCGTTCGGTATCGCCGGCGCGGCCGGCGCATTGGCTGCGCCGTTTGCAGGACGTTTCGCCGATCGCCTGGGTTGCCATGCGGTGGCGCGGCTGGCGATCGCAGTGGCGCTGGTGGGTTTCGGGCTGCTGCTGGCCGAAGCCTGGTTGCCGGCCGTTGCGCTGCTGCCGCTGCTGGTGGTAAGTGCGCTGCTGTTCGACTTCGGTTTCCAGTCGGCGCTGGTGGCGCACCAGACGCTGGTCTATGGCCTGGTGCCGCCGGCCCGCAGCCGCCTCAATGCGCTGCTGTTCACGGGCATGTTCATCGGCATGGCCGCCGGTGGTGCGCTGGGCAGCCTGGCGCTGGCGCAGTGGGGGTGGCACGGCGTGGCCTGGCTGGCAGTGGTGTGTGCGGGCGGCAGCCTGCTCCTGCGCTTGAAGTAAGGGGGGCGTTCGGCAGGGCTTGCAGCCCTGCCGAACAACCCCCTAATCGTGACCGCTGTCGTCCAGGCTGATGATGCCGCGCCGCAGCGCCTGGGTCACCGCGTGCGTGCGATCGCCCACGCCCAGCTTGTCCATCAGGCTCTTCATGTGCGCCTTCACCGTCTGCTCTGAAATCTGCATGCGCTCGCCGATGCGCTTGTTCGACAGGCCACCGGCCACGTGCCGCAGCACTTCGGTCTCGCGCGGCGACAACCGGTCTTCCACCACATGCGCGGCGATGCTCGCCGCCACCGCTGGTGGAATCGGCGCGCGCCGGCCGCCCGCAACCATGCGGATCGTGTCGACCAGCTCGTGGCGCAGCATGTCCTTCAGCAGGTAGGCGCTGGCGCCGGCCTGCAACGCCCGCACCGCACGTACGTCACCGCGGTAGGTGGTCAGCACGATGATGCGCGCGCGCGGGTCCGTCGCGCGGATCCGCACGATGGCTTCCACACCATCCAGGCGGGGCATCTGCAGGTCCATCAGCACCACGTCCGGCTGCAGCTGCTGGTAGCGTGCGATGGCTTCCTCGCCGTCGGCGGCTTCACCGAGCAGGCGCAGATCGGGTTGTGCGCCCAGCAGGGCGGCCAGGCCGTCACGCAGCAGCGGGTGGTCGTCGACCACCAGTACGCCGATCGGGGCAGGGGTTTCAGTCATGGCTCGTTCTACTCCAGGGCCAGCGCCAACGTGATGGGCGGCGGTGATACAGGCGCCGGGCGGGAACTGCCAGCGCGACTTCGGTCCCCAGCCCGGGGCGGGTCCACAGCTGCAGTTCCGCGCCAAGGCGCTGCGCGCGCTCGCGCATGCCCTGCAGGCCCCAATGGCCATGGCCGGCATTTTCGTCGGCGATGCCCACGCCATCATCGCGCACGTGTAGAAGGAAGCACCGCGTGCCGTAGGACAGCTCCACTTCGATGGCGCTGGCATTGGCATGGCGCAGCGCATTGCGGATCGCCTCGCGTCCGATCAGGAACACTTCCTCGGCGGCATCAGCCTGCAGCGGTGGGTGGGGGCCTTCCACGGTCAGGCGCAGCGGATTGGTGCCGTGCCCGGCATACTCGGCGTGCACATCGGCCAGTGCCGAAGCGAGGTCGCGACCCGCGAACGGCCCCTCGCGCAGCGCATTGACCCGCTCGCGGCCCTCGGCCAGGTTGCGCTCGGCCAGCTGCATCGCCGACTCCAGCTGGCTGCGCACCGGCTCGGGGGTCTGGGGTGACTGGCTGATCGCATGCAGGCGCAGGATAAGGCCCTGGCTGCCCTGCAGCAGGGTGTCGTGCAGGTCGCGCGCGATGCGTTCGCGTTCGCCATTGCGTTCCTGCAGGCGCGCACGGAACAGCGCGGCCAGCTGCCCGCTGCGGATGCGTACTGCCAGCACCAGTAGTGCGAGCACGGCGGCGGTGCACAGCAGTTTGAACCACACGGTCTGGATGAAGGTAGGCGCGATGCGGAAGCTGCGGCTGGCCGGTGCGGTGCTCCAGATGCCGTCCTCATTGGCGGCTTCCACCTCGAACCGGTAGTTGCCTGGCGCGAGGTTGGTGTAATACGCGCGGGTGCTGCTGCCCGCGTCCTGCCAGCTATCGTCAACGCCGGACAGGCGATAGCGATAGCGGTTGCGTTCCGGGCGTGCCAGCGACAGCGCCACGTAGTCGATCTGCAGCTGGCTGGTGCCGGCCGGCAGGCGCAGGCCGTCCCGCAGTGGTTGCCGTTCGCTGCCATGCAGCACGTCGCCGATGCGCACGCTGGGAGCCATCGCATTGACGTGCGACCGGGTGGTGTCCAGCCAGGCCAGGCCCTGGTTGGTGGCCAGCCATAGCAGGCCGTCGTCGGCCAGCACGGCGGTGGGGATCGGTCCGCTCTGCAGGGCGATGCCCGGCATGCCATCCACCGCATCGAACAGGCGTGGTGTCACCGGCTGCCCGGTACGCAGCGCCCGCCGCAACTGATCGCTCCCCAACCGGACCAGGCCACGACTGCCATTGAGCCACAGGTGACCGTGCGCATCGGCAACCATGCCGGTGATGCCCTCCAGCACGCCGGCCATGTCGGTGCTGACCGGCATGAAGCGGCCATTGCCGAGGCGGGCGGCCAGCCCGGCCTCACCGGCCACCAGCAACAGGTCCTGGTGGTGCAGCAGCGCGGTGACCGGCCCGACCAACAGCCCGTGGTTGGCATCGAAGGTTTCGATGCGGGTCGCGCCCATGCTGCGCAGCCGGCCGTCGGCATAGCCGAGCAGCAGCTGGCCATTGGCATCCAGCGCCAGTGATGAGCAGGCCTGTTCGGGCAGGCGCGTTTCGCGCTGCCACTGGCCGTGCAGATAGTGCAGCACGCCACGTTCACCGGTGCAGACCCAGGCCTGGTCGTCATCGGCGAACAGCAGGGCATGCAGCGGTTGCCCGGTGAAGGGCTCGGGCAGCGGAATCAGCGTGGTGTGGCCGGCCACCGTGCGTGCCAGGTTGACCCAGTCGAACTGCCAGATCGGCGTGGGCGCCCGGCGCGCGGCCGCCTGCAGTTGTGCGGCGCTGCCTTCCAGCAGTGGCCGGCGCAGGTCGTACGGCTTGAGGTCCTCGCCGTAGCCGTACACACGCCCATCGCTGGCCCGCACCAGCGAGCGATAGGGATCACTGGGGCCGACCGCCAGCGTGTGCACGCTGCGCACGCGGAAGCGGTTGAGGCCCAGATTGGTGCCGACCCAGAGATTGCCTTCGCGGTCGGCGATGATCGGCACGGCCGAGGTGGCGGTCAGCCCGTGCGGCGAATCGAAACGCTCCATGCGCACGGCGCGGCTGCCGTCGAACGTGACCCGGGCCACACCGCCATGCGGGCTCATCGTGGCCCATAACGCGCCGTCGGCAGTGAACTGCAGGCGCGCGGCGACCAGGTCCGGCAGGCGTCGCGCTTCGCGTTCGCTGTCCGGCAGCAGGCCCTGCGCATTGGCCAGCGGCGAGGTGCCGCGCACACGGTCGGCCAGCCAGACTTCGCCCTGCGGGCTCTCGGTCAGCGTCGCCATCTGGGATACAGCAATGCCGGTGTCCTCGAAACGCGGTTGGCCTGCAGGACGCATCCAGATCCTGAGGTTGGCCAGTACCCAGAAGGTGCCACGGCTGTCGTGCAGCACCCATTGCACGCGGTGTTCCGGAACGCCCGTGTCTGCGGGCAGCGGCTGCCAGCGCTGGCCATCGAACTCGCGCAGCCCTCCATTGATGGCTGCCCACATGCGGCCGTCGCGGTCCTGGCTGAAGTGCGGTACCACGCCAACCGGCACGCCCTGGCCGCGGCCGTAGTTGTACAGGTGGCCGCGCGCGAACTGGCTGATGCCTGCCTGGAAGTAGCCGATCCACAGTGCGCCATCGGCGCTGTGTTCCAACGTGACCATGTTGGTGGACGGGTAGCGGGTGCCAGCCGGTGGCGCCTGCCGTTCGAAGCGACGTCCGTCGAATCGGTACAGGCCCGAACCGGTAGCCAACCACAACAGGCCGTCACGGTCCTGGCTGATGTCCCAGATGTCACCGGGTGCACCCTGGCCGACCCGCCAGGCAGTGTGCTCGTAGCCGGGCAACCCGCTGCTCACGGCCGGCCGCTGCACGGCGAGGGCGGGCAGGGCGGTCCACAGCAGCAGGCACGCCAGCAGCGCCGGCAGGCGACGCAGGAACGGGAAGGGGCGGCCACGCATGGCGCGCATTCTCGCAGGTGCGGGGCAGCCGCGGGTGACCCGAACGGGGTAGGCGCCTGGTGCCGTGGTCGGCTATCACGCCGGCATGTCCTGTGGAGTCCGGCCATGCAGCGCCTGTTCGTGATGTTCCCCGACCGCGGGCCGGGCATCGGCCTGCTGTGGCTGCGGCTGTGCGTGGCCGCTGCATTGTGCACGCCGGGCACGCACGCGGGCTGGCTGTCGGCGCTATGCCTGCTGGCGGTGGCGATGCTTGCACTGGGCGTATTGACGCCGCTGGCGGTAGTGCCGGCAACACTGGGCCTGTATGCACAGGCACTGCCGTGGCCACTGGTGGTGTTGCCGCTGGCCTTGCTGGCGCTGGGCCCTGGCGCTTATTCACTGGATGCGCGGTTGTTCGGGCGCCGCCTGCTCGGCCGTCGGCCTCCCCCATTCGGGTAGGTGCTGGCCTCGACCGACGGGGGTAGGGCATCACGCAGGGGTCACGCACCATGGGGCATCCCTTCGCGGCGTCCCGCATGGCCACCATCCTTCCGCCTGATCCGCCCGCCGCTTCACTGGCGCCGCAGCAGGTCGCCGCATTGCAGCGTGCATTGCGCTATGTCGATGAACACCTGTCACAGCCGCTGCGGGTCACCGAACTGGCGGCCGTCGCCTGCGTCAGTCGCTTCCATCTGGTGCGCCTGTTCCGCAGCGGTACCGGCGCCAGCCCGCTGCGCTATGTACGCCGTCGCCGTATCGAACGTGCGCGCCAGCTGTTGTCGGCCCAGCACCTGCCGATGTCCTGCCTGGCGCAGCAGCTCGGCTTCTTCGACCAGAGCCATTTCGTCCGCAGCTTCCGCGCCGAGACCGGCTGCAGCCCCGGCCAGTACCTGGCCGGCGATGCAGCCCTGTTGCTTCCCACTGATCGTGTTTCCAACGGAGTTCACCCATGAGCCTTGCCACCGCCACGCCCGCCCCGGCCCTGTTGTCGCCCACCGACCATGCCCTGGTGCTGATCGACTTCCAGTCACAGATGGCATTCGCTACCCATACCATCGACATCTCCGCGCTGCGCAACAACGTGTCGTTGATCAGCAAGGGGGCCAAGGGCTTCAATGTGCCGGTGGTGCTGACCACGGTTGCAGAAGCGTCGTTCTCCGGCCCGATGTTCCCGGAACTGCCGCAGATCTTCCCAGGCCAGCCGGTGTTCGACCGCACCTCGATGAATACCTGGGAAGACCGGGCGGTGATCGACGAGATCAACCGCATCGGCAAGCGCCGCCTGGTGCTTGCCGGCCTCTGGACCAGCGTCTGCATCGTCGGGCCGGCGCTGTCGGCGCTGGCGCAGGGTTTCGAGGTCTACGTGATCACCGATGCCTGCGGCGATGTCAGCGAAGAAGCGCACGAGCGTGCGATCACCCGCATGGTGCAGGCCGGCGCGGTGCCGATGACCAGCGTGCAGTACCTGCTCGAACTGCAGCGCGACTGGGCACGCGGTGAAACCTACGACCTGACCACCGGCATTGCCCGCGACCATGCCGGCGGCTACGGCATCGGCATCCAGTACGCCAAGCGCATGTTCGGCGCGCAGGAAGGCGGGCACTGAGCATGCTGGCTGGCCATGGCCTCGACCTGGCCCTGCTGATGCTGCGCTTGGCGGCAGGAGGCTTCCTGCTGCCGCACGCACTGGGCAAGCTGTTCGGCTGGTTCGGTGGACCGGGGCTGTCCGGCTTCGCTACCGAGCTGCGCAGCTTCGGGCTGCCAGCGGTGGCACCGTTGCCGCTGTTGCTGGCCCTGCTGCAGGTGCTGTCCGGGCTGGCCGTGCTGCTGGGATGGCAGACCCGCATCGCCGCGCTTGCAGCGGCCGCCTTCATCGGTTTCACCGTCCTGTTGGCCCTGCCCAGGGGCTGGTTCTGGATGCGCGGTGGCAGTGAGTACCCGTTGATGTGGACCACGGTACTGCTGGCCATCGCGTTGGCCGGGCCCGGCACCTGGGCACTGGACGTCCATCGCCTTCCGGGAGACCTCGCATGAGTCACGATCCCCTCGATCACGGCCGCCGCAACGTGCTGCTGGCCAGCGGCGCCGCTGTTGCGCTCGGTCTGGCCGGCCGTGCCGGTGCCGAACTCGATTCCACTTCCAAGGAGCGTCGCATGAGCACGCTGGTCATCCGCAATGCCCGCATCACCACCCTCGACCCGCAGCAGCCGCATGCGCAGGCGCTGGCCGTGCAGGAAGGACGCATTGTTGCCGTCGGCAGCGACGAGGAGATCATGCGTGGCTGGGGCAATGAAGCGACCTTGATCGACGCTCAGGGCCGGCGCCTGCTGCCCGGCCTCAACGACAGCCACACCCACCTGATCCGCGGTGGCCTGAACTACAACCTGGAACTGCGCTGGGACGGCCTGCGCTCGCTGGGCGACGCCCTGGACATGCTGAAGGCCCAGGTCGACCGCACGCCCGCGCCGCAGTGGGTACGCGTGGTCGGTGGCTTCACTGCCGCGCAGTTCAACGAGAAGCGCTTGCCGACCCTGCAGGAGCTCAACGACATCGCGCCGGATACACCGGTGTTCCTGCTGCACCTGTATGACCGCGCACTCCTCAACCGTGCCGCGCTGCGCGCCTGCGGCTACACCAAGGACACGCCGGATCCGCCGGGCGGGCAGATCGTGCGTGACTCGCTGGGCAACCCGACCGGGCTGCTGCTGGCCAAGCCGAATGCGTTGATCCTGTACGCGACGCTGGCCAAGGGACCGCGCCTGCCGATCGAGTACCAGGCGAACTCGACACGCCACTTCATGCGCGAACTGAACCGGCTTGGCATCACCTCGGTGATCGACGCCGGCGGTGGCTTCCAGAACTATCCCGAGGATTACCAGGTCATCGAGCAGCTGCACCGCGATGACCAGCTGACGGTGCGCATTGCCTACAACCTGTTCACCCAGAACAAGGGCAGGGAAGTGGATGACTTCCGTGGCTGGAGCGAGATCCTGCAGCCGCGCCAGGGCGATGACCTGCTGCGCCACAACGGTGCCGGCGAGATGCTGGTGTTCTCCGCCGCCGACTTCGAACTGTTCAACGAGCCCCGCCCGGAACTGCCGCCGGAGCTTGAGCCGGAACTGCACGACGTGGTGAAGCTGCTGGTCGAGAAGCGCTGGCCGTTCCGCATCCACGCCACCTACGACGAGAGCATCACCCGCATCCTGGATGTGTACGAACAGGTCAACCGCGAGGTGCCGTTCGATGGCCTGCACTGGTTCATCGACCACGCCGAGACCATCACCCCGCGCAACATCGAACGCATCCGTGCGCTGGGTGGCGGCATTGCCGTGCAGCACCGCATGGCCTACCAGGGCGAAGCCTTCGTCGAGCGCTATGGCGTGCAGGCCGCGCGGCACACGCCGCCGGTCAAGCGCATGCTGGCCGAAGGCGTGCCGGTCGGTGCCGGTACCGACGCCACCCGCGTGGCCAGTTACAACCCGTGGGTGGCGTTGTCCTGGCTGGTGACCGGGCGCACCGTGGGTGGGCTGGCCCTGTATGGCGAGGAAAACCTGCTTGAACGCGAGCAGGCCCTGCGCCTGTGGACCCAGGGCAGCGCCTGGTTCTCCGGCGACGAGGCGGTGAAGGGCACGCTGAAAGCTGGCCAATTGGCCGACTTCATCCTGCTCTCGGCCGATTTCTTCCGCGTCGACGACGCGCAAATTGCCGACATCACCAGCCTGCTGACCGTCGTCGGCGGCCGCATCGTGCACGCCGACGGCGACTACGCCGGCCTTGCGCCGCAGCTGCCGCCGGCGATGCCGGACTGGTCGCCGGTCAACCGGTTCGGTGGCTACCACGTCGGCGGTGCGGCCACCGGGTTGGCCACCACCCATCGCCGCCATCACGGCGTGGCCTGCAGTACCCACGGTGCGCACGGGCATGCCGCGCAGCACGCGGCGCCGACCAATGACCTGACCGCGTTCTGGGGCGCGATGGGATGCTCGTGCTTCGCGTTCTGAGCCTGGCGCTGCTGGCCGTGCCATCGCTGGCGCTGGCCTGCGAGGGTGGCCACTGCACAGACGCCGGTGACGGCCAATTGCAGTGGGATGCCTCACTGCGCGTGCGTGGCCTGTACTACGACCCGACCCGGTTCGGTATTGGTGGCAGCGAAGATGGCCATGGCCTGCTGCGTGCGCTGGCCTCGGCCACCTATGTGGAGGACAGCTGGCAGGCAAAGCTGCAGCTGGGCGTGCATGCTGAGAATGGCAGGGCTGGCGGACCCGGCCGCACCGACCGCAGCGCGTTGGACGTGCAGCAGGCGTATTGGCGCTGGCAGCGCGGCGGCTTCCACCTGCAACTCGGTCGGCAGGAAGCCGGCTACGGAAGCTCACGACTGTTGTCGGTGCGCGATGGGCCGAACATCCGCCTGGCCTTCGATGGTGCGCGCCTGGGCTGGAAGGGCCGCCTCGGCACGCTTGATCTGATGGCACTGCGACCGGTGGAGAACCGGCCGGGTGCCTTTGATGATCGCGGGGAGCACGGTGCCCACCTGTGGGGTGCCTATGCCACCACGGCACGCGGGCAGGGCGCGGCGCAGTGGGATCTGTATCTGCTGGACTACCGCCGCGAAGGCGCACGCTTCGCGGCGGGTTCCGGCATCGAGCGGCGGCAGACCTTGGGTGCGCGCTGGTTCGGCCAGGCCGGTGCACTGGACTGGAACAGCGAGCTGGTGGCGCAGGGCGGTGAACTGCGCACCGCGACCGGCAACCTCGACATTCGCGCCTGGACGCTGGCTACCGATACCGGTTGGCGCTGGAACGATGTGCCGCTGCAACCGCGCCTGGGGCTGAAGGCCGACGTCGCCAGCGGCGATGGCAATCCGCGGGACGGCCGCCTGGGAACCTTCAATGCACTGTTCCCGAAATCGGCCTACTTCAGCGAGGCCAGCCTGCTGGCCCCGGCCAACCTGATGGACGTGCAGCCGACCCTGAGCCTGCGCCTGCACGACACGGTGACGACGGAGCTGGGCGTACAGATGGCCTGGAAGCATCGTCGCGCCGATGCGGTCTATACCACGCCGGCGCCGTTGGTGGCGTTGCCAGGCAGTGCCGGTGCTGCGCGCCGCATCGGTAATCAATACAAATCCGAAACCCGCTGGCAGGCCAGCGAACACTGGCAATGGCAGCTGCAGCTGGCCTGGGTCGATGCCGGTCCTGCGCTGAAGCAGGCCGGTGGCCAGGACACGCTGTTCGCCTCGATCGTTGGAGCATGGCAATGGTGAACGCAAGCGCGTCGCAACCCCCCGTACAGGCCGCAGGTGCCTGGTCCCCGCTGAAGATCCAGATGTTCCGCTCGATCTGGCTGGCGATCCTGGCCAGCAACATCGGCACCTGGGTCAATGACGTGGCGGCCGCCTGGGTCATGGCCGAACGTACCGGTTCGCCGTTGATGGTGGCGCTGGTGCAGTCGGCCACCACGGTGCCGATCGTGCTGCTGGCACTCGCCGCCGGAACGCTGGCCGACATCGTCGATCGCCGCAGGTACCTGTTGGCGACCCAGGGCTGGATGCTGCTGGTCGCGGCCGTGATGGCGGCGCTGACTGCGATGGACATGCTGACTCCGCAGCTGCTGGTACTGCTGACCTTCTGCATGGGTTGCGGTGCAGCGATGGCAATGCCGGCGCAGGCCGCAATCGTGTCCGAGCTGGTGCCGCAGCCGATGCTGGCCTCGGCGGTGGCGCTGAACTCGATCGGCATCAACATCGCCCGCTCGATCGGCCCGGCCATTGGTGGCGTGATCGTGGCGCAGCTGGGTGCGGTGTGGGCGTTCGGCTTCAATGCCATCACCTTTGCCGCGATGCTGTTCGTGGTGTGGGGCTGGAAGCGTGATCCCAAGCAATCCAGCCTGCCACCGGAAGGCTTTGGTGCAGGGCTGAAGGCGGGCCTGCGCTATGCCAGCCGCGCTGGACGCCTGCAGGCCGTGCTGATCAAGTCGGTGGGCTTCTTCTTCTTTGCTGCGGCGATGAATGCACTGCTGCCGGTGGTGGTACGCGGCCAGATGCAGGGTGGGGCGGGGCAGTACGGCATGCTGCTGGGCTGCATCGGTATCGGTGCCGTAGGTGGTGCCTTGCTGCTGCCGAAGCTGCGCGCGCAGCTGGATCGCGACCTGCTGGTGCTGCTGGCCACGCTGTCGCTGGCGCTCAGCCTGGTCGGGCTGGCGCTGACCCGCAGCTGGTACGTGCTTCCGGCTGTGATGCTGGTCAATGGCTTCGCCTGGATCACCGTGCTGTCGTCGCTGCAGATCGCCGCGCAGACGGCGGTGCCGGCATGGATACGCGCGCGTGCGCTGGCGCTGTACATCATGGTGTTCTCGGCCGGCATGGCGGCCGGTGGCCTGAGCTGGGGCGCGTTGGCACAGCGCACCTCGCCGGAGCTGGCGTTGCTGGTGGCTGCCGCAGGTGCGGTGATCGGCGGACTGCTGGTGTGGCGCGTGCGGATTGCTGGCACCGAGGATCTGAACCTGCGTCCGGCCGGGCACTGGCCCGCACCCGAGCTGTCGGTGCCGGTGTCGAACGATCGCGGCCCGGTGCTGGTCACCATCGAGTACCGCATCGACGGTGCTGAGCGTGCCGCGTTCCAGTCGCAGATGCGCGCGCTGGGTACGATCCGCCGCCGCGATGGCGCGGTGGTCTGGGGCGTGGTCGAGGACGTGGCCAGTCCAGGCATCCACCTGGAGTATTTCGTGACCCCGTCGTGGCTGGAGCACCTGCGCCAGCACGAACGCATCACCGCTGATGACAAGGCCATCCAGGAAGTATTGCGGGAGCTGCATCGCGGTGAGCGTGCACCCGTGGTGCGTCACTTCGTGGGTGGGCATGACCCGCTGCCTGCCGCCGTGCCGCATCACCACACCGACATCTGACCCGCCGGTGGTAGAGCCGGCCGCTGGCCGGCTGTGCGTGATCACGATGGATGATGGGGTTGCCGGCCAGCGGCCGGCACTACCGAAGCAGAGGCCGCCGGCCGGCTGTGCGTGATCACGATGGATGATCGGGTTGCCGGCCAGCGGCCGGCACTACCGAAGCAGAGGCGGTTGACCCGTCGGTGGTAGAGCCGGCCGCTGGCCGGCTGCGCGTGATCACGATGGTGATCGGGTTGCCGGCCAGCGGCCGGCACTACCGAAGCAGAGGCGTTTGACCCGCCGGTGGTAGAGCCGGCCGCTGGCCGGCTGTGCGTGATCACGATGGTGATCGGGTTGCCGGCCAGCGGCCGGCACTACTGAAGCAGAGGCGTTTGACCCGCCAGTGGTAGAGCCGGCCGCTGGCCGGCTGCGCGTGATCACGATGGGTGATGGGGTTGCCGGCCAGCGGCCGGCACTACCGAAGCAGAGGCGGTTGACCCGCCGGTGGTAGAGCCGGCCGCTGGCCGGCTGCGCGTGATCACGATGGTGATCGGGTTGCCGGCCAGCGGCCGGCACTACCGAAGGGGCGGCGGCGCCGTTACGGCGCCGCCGCGGTACATCAGCTGCGTGCGAACGCGAGCAGGTCGGCGTTGAACTGGTCGGCGTGGGTGACGGTCAGGCCATGCGGTGCACCGGCGTACACCTTCAGCTCGGCATCCTTGATGATCTGCGAGGACAGCTTCGCCGAGGCATCGAACGGGACGATCTGGTCGTCATCGCCGTGTACCACCAGCGCCGGCACGTCGATCTTCTTCAGGTCCTCGGTGTAGTCCACTTCCGAGAATTCGTGCACGCAGTCGTACTGGCCCTTGACGCCGCCGAGCATGCCCTGCAGCCAGAACGAATCACGCATGCCCTGGGTAACGGTATTGCCATCGCGGTTGGCACCGAAGAACGGTGTGGTCAGGTCCTTGAAGAACTGCGAGCGGTCACCGCCCGTGCCCTTGCGGATGCCGTCGAAGACGTCCAGCGGGGTACCGGCCGGATTGGCGTCGGTTTTCAGCATCAGCGGCGGCACGGCGCCGACCAGCACCACTTTTGACACGCGCGTGCTGCCGTGGCGGCCGATGTAGTGGGCCACTTCGCCGCCGCCGGTGGAATGGCCGACCAGGATCGCGTCCTTCAGGTCCAGCGCCTCGATCACCGCGGCCAGGTCATCGGCGTAGGTGTCCATGTTGTTGCCATCCCAGGTCTGGCTCGAACGGCCGTGGCTGCGACGGTCGTGGGCGATCACGCGGAAGCCGTTCTGGCCCATGAACAGCATCTGCGGGTCCCAGGCATCGGACGACAGCGGCCAGCCGTGGGCGAACACGACCGGCTGGCCGGTGCCCCAATCCTTGTAGAAGATGCGGGCGCCATCGGCGACGGTGACGTAATTGCTCATTGCGGGTTCCTTGGCGGAAGGGAGGGAAGGCACTGGCAGCGGTGCCGGTGCCTTCGGCAGTACATCGCAGTGCACATCGGACGGCTTGCACGGCTGTGCTGGATTGCCCGGACTGTGACGCGTATCGCTCTGGCATGAAGCGGCCACCGCACAGACGATGGCGGCAGCTGGTCGAGGAGCCCGCGATGCCGAGAATGCGATGCAGCCCACTGTTGTGCCTGATGCTGGTCACGGCGGTTCATGCGCAGACCAACGTCTACAAATGCGTGGACGGGCCACATCCGGTCTATCAGCAGACACCCTGCCAGGGGCATGCGGAATGGCGCTGGGAGGTGCCCGAGGAGCAGTCGCTGTCACGCGGACCGGTGCCAAAGCCGGCCGGCGCGGGCAGCGCGGTGCCGGCGCGACCGCGCACCGTGCGCTCGGGGCGGCCGCAGGCCGCGCTGATACCCATCAGCACGGACCCCAGGGCCTGTGAGCGCGCACGACAGCGCCGCGGGGAGGTGCTGGCCAAGGTCAAGCGCCTGGACTTCGTACAGCGTCGGCAGCTCGATGACGCGGTGTACGACGCGTGCCGCTGAATCCGGTAATGATGGAAACGACAACGGCGCCCAAGGGCGCCGTCGTGCGGGATTACTGTACGCTGGCCTTCAGCGCCCGTCGCTGGCGGCAGCCGGTGCCGGCGAGGGCACGCCTTCCGGCTTGGGCAGGCTCAGCTCCGGGTTGCCCTGTTCGGCCTGCAGGATCTGGATGCGGCGCTGCAGGGCATCCAGCTGGCTGTTGGTGCTCTGCACGTCGGTGCTGAGGCTGACTGCCTGCTGCTGCGCCTGCTGCAGGGCGGCGCTGACCTGGGCCGACTGCGCCTGCTGCTGTTCCATTTCCTGCTGCAGGGTGCGCAGGCGCTCCTCGTTGTAGGCCACCAGGCGCTCGGTGTAGCGCTTGCCGGCTTCCAGGCGGGTCGTATCGATGTAGACCTGCGCCAGCTGTTCCGATTGCTGGGCAAAGGTGCGGTAGACGCGCTCGGCGTTGTCGACCGCATCGGTCTTGATCACCCGCCAGAAGTTCTTCTCCTGGAACAGGGCGACGTAGTAGGTCAGGGTGTTGGCGTTGAACAGCAGGCTGGCGCCATAGTTGCCGTTGTAGGTCGTGCGCAGCTCGGTCAGCTGGCGCGAATCCATCAGCTGCTTGAGCTCGTCAACGGTGTTGCGCACCACCGGCGCGCTGCGTGCGGCCGGCTCTGCTGCTTCGCGGTCGCCACGGGCAGCCATCGCCGCAGGTGCCACCAGCATCATGGCCACGGCCAGCAGTGCCGCGCCGCGCGCGTGCCGGGCGAAGACCGCGCCCCCTGAAGTTTCTCGCATGTCTAGACCATCCACGGATGAGTGTGGGTTGAGATGAAGGTGGTTCCCCGCCGGGAGTCTAGCATGGGCGCGGGCGCCGCCAAGGGCGCCCGTCACGGGTCAGTAGACCAGCTGCGCCGCGCTGCACTGGATCGACTGCACGTTGACGTCGGTGCGGCCCAGTTCCAGGCCCAGCACGCTGGCCAGCAGGTTGGTCAGCAGGGTGCCGACGCTGTTGAGCACCGGCCGCAGGGCGGCCAGGATCGGCTTGAGCAGCGTGCACAGCAGCCCGCTGCAGCTGATGCTGCCATCGGGATTGGTGACACCTGTCCCCCCTGCACCATCGAGGAAGCCGGCCGGCGCGGTCTGGATGTACGAGGCCAGGTTGTTGCGCACGCAGCCGTTGTAGTCGATCAGGTTGCCGAGCAGGCTGTCGCAGCGGTTGATCAGCAGGCCACCGACCAGCGAGCCGAGCAGGCCATCGAGCAGGCCCAGGCCCTGGCCGGTGACGGTGGTCCTGTAGCCGGTCCACACCGAACCGTCTTCCCAGCAGGTGGTCAAGCCCAGCAGGCAGGGCTTGGGGACGCCATTCTTCACCGTCCAGTTGCCCAGCGGGGCAAGGTTGCGCGCCGGGTCGCCATCGCGCAGCAACGGAATGACCTGATCGACGTTGTAGCGCCCGCCAGTGGGAAAGGCCGCCTGCAGGTAGCGGTCGGCCAGTGCCTTGGCAGTGTCGTTGGCGCTCATGCCCTGCTTGGGTGAGCTGAGCATGCCCGACAACACGCGCAGCAGTTCATTGACCAGGTCCGACACCGCGTTGCCCACTGCAAGTGGATTGATCCGGGTCGAAGCGGTCTCGCCGGCGGCAAGGGTCAGGTTCTGCGAGCTGGTCAGGGCAGGCAGGGTGATCCTGTCATTGATCAAGGGTTGCCCGAGCAGTTTCAGCAGCTGCTCGTTCTTCAGGGTGGCGTCGCAGACATTGCTCCTGGAAAAGCGTTGCGCCGGGTCGACATTACCGACGCAGGCGCGCAGCACCGACGAGTCGACCCGGATGGTGGCCTTCTGTGGGCTGGCGCCGCATTGGATGCCAGTCAGCGTGCCCATCGCATTGGCGACATCGACATGCAGTGGCAGGTGCAGGCGCGTGCCGAGCAGGTTCAGCAACGGGCCCACCGCGAACAGGTTGTTGCTGTCCACGTCCACCATCAGCCGCACCTGCGCGTTGTACGCGCGTGTGCCGACGCCACCGATGGCGATCGAGGGCGGTTCCACCACGCCGGCCTGGATGTTGATGCCCAGCAGGTCCAGTCCCTTCACCGCAACGCCATTGCCGTCGTTGGCGATGGAGATGGCGGTACTGATCAGGTTGAGCACGTTGACCTTCGTTTCCAGCGCGCTGCCGACCGTGCCATCGGGCGAGACCACTTCGGCGAACAGACCGCCGCCACCGGACTGGCTGCCCAGCACGATGTTGAGCTTGTTGATGTCCAGCTGGGTGGCGACCAGATCGGACAGTGCACGCAGCTGTACGCCCACGGTGCTGTCGCGGCCGACCACGGTGGCGGTGGCATCGACCAGCTGTGCCAGCGAGACCTTGTTGACCGACAGCAGCCGGTTGAAGTCAGCCACGCTGAGGTTGGCGCTGACCGGGATGTTCAACGCCTTGAGCAGACCCGACGGCGTGATGTTGGCCTGGGCGAGGCCGTCATAGGACAGCACGGTGGCATTGGTCACATCCAGGCCGACCAGGCGCAGGGTCGACAACAGTACCGAGTCGCCATTGGTGCGCAGCAGCTGCGAACCGACCGCGAATACTGCAGTGGGCTCCGAACGGCGGGCTACGGCCTCCACGCTGACGGTGGGCAGGCCGGTGTTCTGGCCGAAGAACGGCAGCACGCTGCGCTGCGCGACTACCTGCACGGCATTGCGCGGGTTGCTGGCATCGACGGTGGTGACGAAGCGGTTCGACGTGCTGCGTGTGGCGCTCCAGTTGCCGCAGCGGATCTGCACGGTGCCTGCAAACCTGTTCTGGGTGACCGCGCTCTGCCGCGCTGCACTGTTGTCGCTGTTGTCAGACGTGCACAGCTCCAGCCGTTGTGCACCGGCCAGTGCAGCGAGGTCCGCGACTTTCTGTGCGTCACGCTTGGCCCAGAACAGATAGCCGATCTCTACCAGGCCCAGCATGGCGAGCAGCGCCAGCATGACCAGCATCATGGTGACCGACATGCCGCCGCGTGGGCGGCCGAAACTGAACTGGCGTGGGCGTTTCATGGCCTACCTCAGCGTCCCGATGAGGATGATCCCTTGGACTTGGCGACATCGGTTTCAAAGAAGTCCGGGATCTCGTGTTCGAAGCTCTTCATGTAGCGGGCGTAGCTCAACGTAGCCTGGTCGCCGAGGATCGGCAGGCGTTGCCCGGCCTGCTGCCCTGATGCCTGCAGGCGGAACAGGTCGCGCGTGGTGTCGCCGATCTGGCTGCGGCCGGGTCGCGCGGCTGCAGCGTTGCCGTCGGTGGTGGCGACTGCTGCAGGCGCCGCCTGCGGCACCGGTGCCGGCGGGGTCGCCAGGTCCACGGTGGCCAGTGACTCGGACTGCAGCGGCTGCGAAGCCGGCGCAGCGGGCGTGCTGCCGCCAAGCATCTGCCCGGTCAGGGGTTGCTGCTGCGCCTGCGCGCCGCCGGTCAACAGCAGGCAGGCCAGTGCAGGCAACAGGTGTCGGGTCAGGGGCATGGCGCTCATGGAGTGTTTCCGTTCGGCTGATCGGAGGTGCTGAAGCGTTCCAGCATCGAGGGCGGCAGGCGCTGCGGATCGCGCTCATCGCGGCTGTCGCGGCGTGGTTCCGCCGCCAGTCGCGTGGCGCCGGGCCGGTTGCTGCCGGCATCGCTGGCGGTAGCACGCGCAGGGGCCGGCACGACTGCGGCAGCTGCCGCGGCGGCCTGGCGCTGCTGCAGGCGGGCACGGATCTGCGCGGCCTGTTGCTGGATGCTGCGGCGGGTGTCCTCGTTGAGATTGGCCTGTCCGGCGAGGCGCTCTGCCGTGGTGGTGTCGCCACGCAGCACCGCCCACAGGGCGAGGTTGGCGGTGGCCTTGGGATTGCCTGGAGACAGCTCCAGCGCCTTGGCCAACGGTTCACGCGCCTGTTCGAACTGACCTGCACGCAGACGTGTATAGCCGAGGTCGCCCAGGTAATCGGTGTTCAATGGCTGCAGCTGCGTGGCCCGGGCCAGTGCCTCCTCGCTGCCGCCATCGTCGTCACGGCGCGCGGCGATCAGGCCCAGGCCGTGTGCGGCTGCAGCGGCCTGCGGGCCACTGGAGAGCTCGCGGTACAGGGCGATGGCAGCGTCGGCCTGGCCGGTCTCGCGCAGGGCGTCGGCCTGCAGCAGGCGCAACGCCGGCGGGTCGCCATAGCGCTGGCGGAAGGCATCGACGTGGGCCAGCGAGGCATACCAGGCACCCTGCTGCTGCATGCGCCCGATCAGTTCCAGGTAGGCATTGCGGCTGTCCTGCGGCGCCGGTTCGGGCGCGGCCAGGCTGGGCGCGCGCAGGTACTTCGGCGTGGTCGACGCACAACCACTGGCGACGGCGGCAAGGGCGAGCAACAGGCAGGAGGTGCGCAGGGCAGGCATCAGGGCGATCCCATCTTGGACATGGTGGTGGCCAGCGCGACCAGCGCCGGTCCGGCAAGAACCAGCATCAGCGCTGGCAGCAGGGTCAGCATCATCACCACGGTCATCTTCACCGAGAGCTTGCCAACCTTTTCCTTCAGGGCGTTGCGGCGCTGTTCGCGCAACCGGATGCTGAACTGCCGCAGTGGTTCCTGCACTGCGCCGCCATGCGCGTGCACCTGCAGGATCAACTGCATCAGGCTGGTCAGGTCATCATCCGCGTAGACCTCGCTCAGCCGGCGCAGGGACTGCGCGCGCGTGCGGCCATGGGTGTACGCGACGTTGGCCTCCTGCAACTCGCCGCCAAGCACCGGCAACGCGTCGCGCAGCTTGTCGCCCAGCGTCTGCAGGCTCTGGTCCATGCTGAAGCCCACGCCCTGCAGCAGGCGCAGCAGGTCGATCAGCAGGGGCAGCTCGTTGTCGACGGCGCGCCGGCGCCGCTTCACCCACGAAGAGAGGATGAACTTCGGCAGCAGCAGGCCTGCCGCGAGCGCACCGATCACAACCATCATCCTGGCCAGCCCCTGGGCGCTGCTGAACGCCAGGGCCAGCACCAGCACCAGCACGCCCAGCAGCAGGCGCAGGCCAAGATAGATGGCGGTGCCACGACGTGTGTTCCAGCCCGCCAGGTCCAGCAGCAGCCGGTCTTCATTGGCCAGCAATGCAGATTCCAGGCGGCCGCCACTGAGCGCGCGCCCGAAGCGTTCCAGCCAACCCAGCGAATCACGGCGCGCGGCCTCCGTGTCGCGCGCCTCCTCCCGCGGTTGCAGTGCGGTCTTCAAGGTTGCCGAAGTGCGCTGTTCGCGATGGCTGCGTACCCATCCGGCGATGCCCAGCAGGGCAACACCGGCGGCCAGAACCAGCAGCGACAGGGCAAACCAGGTGCTGGCACTCATCGGGCACCTCCGTGGCGGATCCGGGTGGTCATAGCGACTTGGCCAGGCGGTAGAGCAGGAACGCGCCAAACAGCTCCAGCCCCAGCGCGATCAACAGGATCTTGTGACCCAGCGGATCGTGCAGCACCGGCTGGAAGAATTCGGGGCTCGATATGGCCATCAGCACCGCGCTGGCCGGTGGCAGCAGGCCGAGCACCCAGGCTGACATGCGCGTTTCCGACGTGGTCGCGGCCAGCTCCTGCTGGGCCTGCTCCAGGTCGCGCATGAAATCGCCCATGCGCTGCAGGATCTGATCGGAGCGTCCGCCGATGCGTACGCTGACACCGATCACGACGGACAGCACCTTGAGCACATCCATCCGGTAGGGCTGTGCCGCCAGGCTCAGGGCACGGTCCAGGTCCATGCCGCTGCGCGCGTAGCGCACGGTGGTGTCCAGCAGTCCGCGCAGCGGCGCGCTGGTCTGCATCGATGCCACCTGGAAGGCAGCCTGCAGGCTGTTGCCGAGCGCGGTCAGCCGCACCAGGTTGTCGAGGAAGTCGGGCAGCTGGTGCAGCAGCTGTGCACGCAGTTTCGTGGTGCGGCGCATGACCCACAGCCAGCAGGCCAGCAGGTACAGCAGCAGGGTCAGGGGGAACATCCACGCCGTACCGAGCCTGAGCATGGCCACGACCGAAAGCACCAGTCCCGGCACCAGCACCATGATGGGCAGCTTCCAACCCGTCTGCAGGCCCGCACGTTGCAGCAGGCCGTCCAGCGGCAACACCCGGCGCCCGGCACTTGCCGGTCGCGCCGGGTCGTTGGCGGCGGCTACGGATGCCCCGGCCGGGGCTCCGCCACTGGCGCCTCCGCGAGCCAGCTGCTGCTCGGCGTGCTGCAGCGAAGCCTGGCGTTGCTCCCGGTTGCTGGCGGTGCCCCACAGCCATACCGCAAGCGCCAGCAGCACCGAGATGATGCTCAGTACACCCAGCATCAGGCCCGTGCCCATGCTCAGAAGTCTCCGTACAACGATTCGCGCAACTGCTGCCGGAACGGCTCCAGCTTGTGCGAATGCGGGTGGAAGCCCAGTCCGATCCAGCGATCGATTTCCTTGCCGTTGCCATCGATCTGCAGTTCGTGACGGAACATTTCCTGGGTCGTGATCAGGTTGTCACTGACACCGGTGATTTCCGTGATCGAGACCAGCACGCGCCGGCCGCTGCCCAGCCGCGAGATCTGCACGATGAAGTCGATGGCGCTGGCGATCTGCCGGCGCAGGCTGTCCTCGCTGCCCTGGAACCCGGCGAAGCCGGCCAGCATCTCGATGCGGTACAGGCAGTCGCGCGGAGAGTTGGCATGGATGGTCGCCATCGAGCCGTCATGGCCGGTGTTCATCGCCTGCAGCATTTCCAGTACTTCGGCGCCGCGCACCTCGCCGACCACGATACGGTCCGGGCGCATGCGCAGGCTGTTGCGGACCAGGTCGCGGATGCTCACCGCGCCATGGCCTTCGGCGCCACCGATGCGGCTTTCCAGGCGGACCACGTGCGGGTGGTTGAGTGACAGTTCGGCGGTGTCCTCGACGGTGATCACGCGTTCGTTCGGCGGCACGTAGCTGGCCAGTGCGTTCAGCAGTGAAGTCTTGCCGGAACTGGTGCCGCCGGACACCAGGATGTTGCAGCGGCCCAGCACCATGGCCTTCAGCAGCGCCTGCATCGGCGCATCGAAGGTGCCCTTGGCCAGCAGCTCGTCGGGGGTGAACGGATCCTTGCGGAACTTGCGGATGGAGACCATCGGCCCATCCACTGCCAGCGGCGAGATGATCGCGTTGAGGCGGCCGCCGTTGGGCAGGCGCGCATCGACCATCGGGTTGGAGTCGTCCAGTCGGCGGCCCAGCGGCGCGAGGATGCGGCGAAGGATGCGCAGCAGGTGGGTGTCGTCGGTGAAACGCTGGGTGGCGCGCTTGAGCTGTCCTCCCTGCGAGACATGCACATCCTTGAACCCGTTGATCAGGATGTCCTCGATCGTCGGGTCGTGCAGCAGGTCGTCGAGCGGGCCGAAGCCGGTCAGCTCCTTGACCAGGCCTTCGGCCACCACCTGCATCTCCTCCTCGTTGATCGGGATGCGCCATTCCTGGATGAAGCCCACCGTCTGCACCTGCACCCAGCGGGCGATGGTGTCAGGGGCCCAGGAATCGATGTCGATGCGCTCGTCCTCGATGCTGTTGAGCAGGTGCTCATGGGCGGCCGACAGCACCTTCTGGTACTGCTCGGTCTGCGCGAACGGCAGGTGGGCCGGGGCGCTGTCGGGCAGCACCGGGCGGGTGGCGGCATGCGGGAACGGGGTTACCTTGTCTTCCATTGCGATCCACCCAGGGCAAGGGAGAGTCTTTCCCGCAGGCCATGGGCCTGGACCGGGCAGGCAGCCGGATCCAGGCGCGACACAAGCGGGGCGAGGGCACGCAGGTAGGGGTCGCGCGGTGCGTCCTGCAGCAGCAGATGTCCCTGGCTGGCCGCCAGGCGCACGCGCGGGCGTTCGGGCAGCGTGGCCAGCAGTGGCACTTCGAATCGGCGTGCGATCTGGTCGGGACTCATGCCGCTGCTGTCGTCGTGGCGGTTGATCACCAGCTGCAGGCGCTTCTCCCGTTCGCGCTGGCCGGCCAGGTGCTTCAAGGCCTGGTCGAGCGATACCAGCGTGGCGATCGAAGCGTCCGTGACCAGCCAGATCTCGTCGGCCTGGTCCAGCAACAGCGGCGGTAGCTGCCGCAGCGGGCAGCCACCGGCATCGCACAGCACGCTGGCGAATACGTGGCGCAGGCGCTGCAGCAGCGCAGCCGGATCGGATGGCGGCACCGCATCGCTGCCGCTGGCGCGGTCCAGCAGCACCAGGCCGGTGTCATGGCGAGCCATCGCAGTGCGGGCGAGGGTGGCGTCGATGCGGCTGGCGTTGCGCAGCGCGTCTTCGTAATGGAAGCGGCTGTCCAGGTTGAGGTACAGCGCGAGGTCACCCGAAGGCTGGGCCAGCTCCATCAGCAGGCCGTCCTGCTGCAGCGCCTCGCCTTGCGCCAGCGCACGGGTCTGCTGTGCCAGCACCGAAAGATGCGCGGCCAGCGTACTGGTGCCCACTCCGGCGCGCACGCCCAGCAGTACGATCAGGCGCGCCTTGTGCGCGTGCTGCGCGGCGGCAGCCGGTCGTGGCGACAGGGCGCGGCGCAGCGCGGCCTCGATGCCGACGTTGTCGCTGTCCAGGTCCAGCACGTCGCGCAGGCCCGCCCGCAATGCAATGACGATGCCTTCCACCTGGCCGGTACTGGTGGCACCGACGGCAACCAATGCAAGATCCGGTTCGGTCTGTTGCAGTTGCTGCGCCAGCACGCTGGAGGCGGCGGCATGTTCAGGGCGGAAATCCAGCAGCACAAGGCTCTGCGGCCCGCGTTGCAGGTCCAGAGCGGAGGTCGGCGCGCTGCTGTCCTGCCAGTGCAGGGTAGTGGTCGGCGGCAGTTTGGCCGCCAGCCGGGGCAGCAGTTCGCGATCCATTCCGTACAGGACCAGATTCATCGGCGGTCCTTGCGGATGCAGCGGCTGGGCAGTGGCGTAGGGCATGGGCGTGGTATCGCAGGCATCATGGAATCAGCGTGAGAAGCCGGGCACCGGGTCCTGGCTGATGGGACCCAGCAGCCAGGCGCCCCATTCGGGCATGTGCGGCTTGGCCTCGCGTTCGCCAGGCAACGGCAGCTCGGTGTTGCGCGCCAGCGGCTGCACCAGCCGCGGCGTGACGATGATCACCAGCTCCTTGTCCTGGCGCTTGTAGTCGAAGTTGCGGAAGAACGAGCCAATGATCGGCAGGTCGCCCAGCAGCGGGATCTTGCCGACGTTGGAGACGACATTGGAGCTGACCAGGCCGCCGATCACGAAGCTCTCGCCATCGCCCAGTTCGACCGTGGTGTCGGCACGGCGCGTGGTGATCGAGGGAATCTGCACGCCATTGAGGGCAATGGCGTTGCTGTAGTCCAGATCACTGGCTTCCGGTGCGACCTTCAGCGCGATGCGGTTGGGGGCCAGCACCGTTGGTGTCACCGTCAGGCCGATACCGAACGGTTTATAGGTGATGGTGGTGGTGCCCAGGCCCTGCGGTTCCAGGATCGGCAGTTCGCCGCCAGCCAGGAAGCTGGCGCTCTGGCCGGATAGTGCGACCAGGGTAGGTTCGGCCAGCACGCGCGCCATGCCGTTGCTCTGCAACAGGTCGACATCGGCGTTCCACAGGCCCTTGGTCGAGCCGAACACCAGCCGGAACGCCGAAGAGATGGGCGACTCGGCCTCATTGCCGGAGTTGCCTTCCTTCATGCCCGGCAGGATGCCGGTGTTGCCCGGCAACTGGCCGCCCGGGCGGGCGAAGCCGTAGGCGAAGCTGCCATTGCGGTTCTGGAAGCTGATGCCGATCTGCTTCAACGCGGTCTTGTTGAATTCGACCACCTTGACCTCGACCTGCACCACGCCGCCGCTGCTGACCGTCGACGCGTCGGCAAGCAGCCCGTCCTTGCCCAGCGCCATGGCCGCGGTCTTCTGTTCCTGCATGTGCGAGAGCAGGCTATCGGTGCTTCCCTGCAGCAGGCCCTGGTTGTCCTGCTGGGTGAACACCAGCCCGTTGGAGCCTGCGTCTGCCGCGCCCTGCACGGCACTCTGCACCCGCACCTGCAGGCGTTGCGGCTCGGCCTGCTTGCGGTGCCACAGCAGGAGGGTCGTCGTACCCGGCGCTTTCCCGACCAGCAGGGCCTGCCGCTGCCCACGCAGCATCACGATATCGGCGACGCCTGGGTCGGCGATGGCGACCCGTTCCAGGTCGGCCGGAAGCGTCCACGGGCGCTGCTCACGCGCCTGCAACACGAGATCGTCTGCGGCCACGCTTGTTGCCGGAGCCAGCAGCACCAGCAGCAGGGCCAGCCAGCACTGGCGGGGGGAGGGGCGTGGGCGGCGGCGTTCGGTCATGGATGCGCTCGATGCAGGTCAAAGGGAACCGCGGGGGGCGGAGCTGTCGCCACGGATGATCTCGATGCCCGACGCACGCGGTGCGCTGCGTCGAGCCGCCGGCGCATGCACCGGGGGCTGCGGGTTGCTGCGGGCTGCGCTGTTGCCGCGGCCGGCCAGGGCATCACCATCGATGCCGGCGAAGGCGTGGTTCTCCGGCCGCTGCAGTGCGAGCTGCTGTTCGGCATCGAGGCCACGCACGGGATCGATCACGCCACGCGCCTGTGGGAACAGTGCAAGGTCGGGTTGCCCCGTATCGGCCGGGTTGCGCAGGGCAAGGAACAGCTTTCCCTGCTGCGCACCCAGCAGCAGCCGGTTGGCATCGGCCACCGGCACTGCCAGCACCGCACTGCGTGCCGGCTGGGTGGCCTCGTTGCCCGAGCCATGATTGCTGCCATTGCCGGTGATGTCGGCGGCGCGGGGATCGTTGCGGGTATCGCCTTCGTTGCCGGCGACGGCATCGCCGGTGACCGGAGCGATGTCCTGTTGACCGTAGCTGAGCACGCGCAGCCGCGACAGCAGCAGGCGGGTCTGCGCGGCCTCTGCCGGACCGCTGGCGTTGGGCTGGGCATTGCGCAGGTTGAGGAAGACATCGACGAAATCACCCGGCAGGATGCGGTTTCCGGCGCCGACCAGTTCGTCCACCGGGACGGCCAGCGCGCGTTCGCCGGGGCGCAGCTGCAGCGAGAATCCCTGTGCCAGGGCGCCGCTGCTGATGGCGGTGCCCTCGGCGATGTCCTGCACCGGCACCTTGCCGACCACGGCCGAGATGCTGGTGGCAGCACCGGCTACCGCCGTGGTCCGCTGCGCAAGGCGCACTCCATTGGCAGAGATCGGTTCACCGGCCGGCAGTCGTGCCACCGCCTCTACCACGGTGATCGCCTGGGCTTCGCTCTGCGCAACCGGGGCAACCGTGGCCGGCGCGGCCTGCTTGCGCCCGATCATCAAGGCGATCACCGCCAGCAGCACGGCCAGCCCGATCAGGGCGACGGCAGCGATGCGGGTCAACTTGAGCATGGAACCGTCTCCTGTGCCGATGGTCAGTTGCCGCTGCCGAGGTCGAGCTGGGCGACCGCGACACTACGGATGGGGGCCTGCATCACCCACTTGTAAAGCGTGGCGGTGCCCGGCAGGAAGGGATGGCTGGCGTAGTCGTAGCTGACGGTCACCGTCATGCACTGGGCAGTGGCCAGGCCGGCGCAGGGTGCCTGCGCGGAGACAACGATTGCGTTGCTGCCGCCATTGCTGCAGTCGACACCCTGTCCAGAGAATTTCAACAGCCACTGCATCGAACTGCGGGCTGCTACGCAGGCTGCGGTACGCCGTTCATTGGCGCTGCCATAGCGCAACGAAGCGCGAGCGCCCTCGGCCGAGGCCGTCGCCAATGTCTGTTGCGCGGCCATGATCATCACGCCGGAGAACGTGAACATCAGCAGTGGCAGCAGGCCCAGCATGAGCATCAGGGCAAATTCGATGCTGGCTGCACCGCGTTGACGCCGTGGATCGCGGATGTTCATGCCACACCTCCATAGACGCTTGCCAGGACCCAGCCGATGCCGGTGATGGCCAGGTAGGCTGCGTAGGGAATGCCATGTCGTCCCTGGCGCGCGGCCTGCATGTCGCGCAGGGCGGGGTGCGATTGCCATTGGCTGCTGGCGCGGTTGACCTGCATCTGAAGGCCCGTGGGCAGCATCACGCCCAGGCGGCGGCCAACAATGATCACTGCCGCGTGCAGGCCGGCCGCGAGACTGGCCACCATCCAGATCGGCAGCAGGGCTTTCCAGCCCAGCATCAGCCCCAGTACCGCGAAGAACTTGACGTCACCGGCGCCCATCCAGCGGATGGCATAGAACGGCAGCAGGGCGACCAGGCCGAGCGCCGCGCCCGCCGCGTGGGCAGGCCACGGCTGGCGCGGCGTGCTGAACTGCCCCGCGATGATCAATGCGATGGCAATGATGGACGCAGACAACAGCCAGGCATTGGGCACCCGGCGGGCATACAGATCGCTGATCGCGATCCGCAGGCACACGCCGATGGCCAATAGTCCCAGCAACGTCATCACACACTCCGTCGTCCGTCATTGGACAGCCTGCAGTTGCCACCGGCACATCCCAGCACCGCTGCAGGGATGTGCGATGCGCGCAGGCTCAGCCGCCACCGCTGGTCGCAGGTGCCGACCCGGAGGCCTTGGTGGCAAGGTCGGAGAGGTTCTTGAACAGCGTCTCGAAGAACCCCTTGATCTCCTTGTTGCCGACCGCGATCAGGATGCCGGCGATGACGGCGGCCAGCAGCCCGTACTCGAGCGCGGTGACGCCATCTTCTTCCTTCAGGAACTTGCGGATGGATGCGTTCATGGCCTTGTCTCCCTCTACTTGTTGTCTGCAGATGCAGGACACCTGTTGGGCGGTGGCCCGGCTCCGCCGGGATCGTCCGTGGGCCCCGCACATCCTGGCGGGGTGGCATGACGGGAATGACCCGCCGTGCTCATTCCTGGTGATCTGCCCCGGGGGAAATGCCGGCCGCAACGTCGCAACCACGCGGCGATGCGCCGGCGGTCGAACTGTTCTGCGATACGGTCGTGGTCATACGCTCCCCCAGGTGTGGTCGTTTTTGAAGCGACCGGATCACCGTGTCGTCGACTTTGCCTGAATGGCGGTTGGCTGCAACTGGAACCTATATGCAAATTCGGCAGAAACGCGGCAGCCCTTAAACTTTCAGGTTGTTTCTGTGACGCGTATCCGTTCGCTGGCAAAACGATTCATCGACGTGCAGATATTGTGATGGCGCAAATGATGCATGCGAATATCGTGCCACTGGCGACGACATTTTCTTCATCTCTGTATCTATTTTCGTCAATGCGGAGTTCGGGTTTACCTTCGATGATTATCGGGCATACTCGCTCTCACGTTGCTGCTTTCAACCGGGTTGGTCGCGCGGCACCGGCCGAGGCAATCCCGGCAATGGCGAAGGTTCCTGGAGGAATGGTGTGGCCCTGTCAGGCAGTGGGGGCCGCAGCGAGTTGCGGATCAACGGGGGGACGACACTGTCATGGTCGATGGTGGGGTAGAAGACAGCGACGACAGCGGCCTGCGATCGATCGATCTGGCGACGCTGGGCGGCGTACTTCGCGTGTGCGATGTCGAACTGCTGCTGCTCGATGGCAACGGGCCGCGGGCGGCCTTCGCTTCGCGCGTGCATGAGGAAGCCCTGTTCTGCAGCATCAGTTGCGGTTTCCACTGTCGTGGCCGCTTCATGCTGCCACCCGACTGGGCGATGCTGGGGTATCTGCACGCCACCGATGAAACACTGAGCTGGTGCCACGGGGTGCCGCTTGCACCGGGGATGGCGCTGACGGTGATGCCCGAAGGCATCAGCGAGTTTACGCTCAGCCCCGGTACGCACATGACCCTGATGCTGGTGCCGGTCGCACGGGTGCAACGCAAGTTGACCGAACTGAGCCTGCGCAGCACACCGCCCGCGGGCCAGGCACTTTCTCTGTTCAATCTGGCGAACGATTCGGCACCACTCGCCCATCATTATCAGCAGCTGCATCTTCAGCTCGGCCAGGGCGCTGGCCTGCAGCCGCAGGAAACCGAACGATTGCTGCACGAGCACGTGCAGGCCCTGCTCGGCGCAGGCGCCGCCGATCGGCCCGGTTGCAGCCGCGCCCGGCGCACGCATTATCTGATCGCGCAGCGGGCGGAGAACTTCATGCGGCTCAACCTGCGCCGCAATATCTACATGAACGAGATATGCGACGCGGCGGGTGTCAGCGAACGCGGCCTGCGCTATGCCTTTGAGGACCTGTTCGGAACTTCGCCCAACCGTTATCTGTCGATGCTGCGCCTGTGCGCTGCCTGCCGCAGCCTGTCCATGGCCGATTCCAGCCGCCGTTCGGTGAAGGCGATCGCCCTCAGCTGTGGCCTATGGGACCTCTCCCGCTTTGCCGACAACTACCGCAAGGTTTTCGGCGAGCTGCCGCGCGATACGCTGATGCGCGCTCCCGCGCAGATCGGCCAGCCGGCCTGAATCAAGCGCCGCAAGGGTTTCGGGGTGGTTTCTGCCGGAATTGCCCATGTGCTTGCCGATATCGTTGCCGCTTCTGCATAGCCCGCTGCCGATTCCGGCCGTGGATTTGCCGGAATGCACGATTGCCGTGCCGGAATGAAGTGCGCAGCCACCGTTGCAAACGCTGAAATGTCAGTCACCTGCCTAACGGCAAGTCCACTGACATTCAAGTTGTTCGCCTACGGGGGAAGTGCTCATGAATCGCATCTACCGGCGTGTATGGAACCGCCAGCTCAATGCTCTGGTTGTGGCCTCGGAACTGGCCACCGGCGACAGCGGCGGCAGCGCCGCGCGGGATCCGCGCGCCTTCCTGCTGATGCCCACCACGCTCGCCCTGGCACTGCTGTGCGTGCTGGCCAGTGGCCACGCGGGAGCATCCGAATCCAATCAGTCGCTGCGTGATCTGCAGGCTCTTGCAGCCAAGTACACCCAGCCGATGCCAGTCAAGGTCGATGCCGAGGTAGCCCTCGCGGCTGCCGCAAGCCAGGCCCAGAGCAGCCCGGCGATCAGCGCGGATGCGCGCGTCGGCCTGCAGTTGAGCACCGCGTCGCTGCCGGTGGTGCGTGACGTGCTGCCGGCCTCCGTGCAGGTCAAGCTGGCCGCGAACACAGCGCCGAAGCAGGTCGCCGTGCCAAGGCTTGCCGCTGATGTCCGAGCGAATGCCAACATCGGTCTTGGCGGCGGGCAGGTGGCATCAATCGATACCGGTGCAAAGGCGGCCGCCGGCATCAGCGGCGCGCCGGCGGGCGCACTGCGGGGTCTGAAGGCTTCTGTGGATGGGGCGCTGGATTCGAAGCTGAAGGTGGCAGGCCACCAGATCGACGCCCAGGGCCAGGTAAAGGCGACGGCGGCGATCACGCTGCCCGCCAAGGAGGAACTGCCGGGAGAAACCCACGATCGCGCGATCACCGCAGCATTTGATGCTGGTGCTGCCGGCAAGGTGCGCGTGCAGGCGCCGAATGGCCAGGAAGTGGTTGCCGATCGCAATCTGAAACTGGCCGGCCAGGCAACGGTTGCGGCGCAGAACAGCGCACTGGGTGTCGGTGGGCTGGTGGGTAGTGCGGTCGGCGCCGCAGGCAATGCAGTCGGTGGTGCGCTCAACGGCACCGTCGGTACGGTCGGCAGCGCGGTCGGTGGTGCCCTCAATGGCACGGTCGGCAGCGTGGGCGGCGCCGTAGGCGGCACGCTCAACAACACTGTAGGCGCCGTGGGTGGCGCACTGAATGGCACCGTAGGCAGCGTCGGTGGTGCGGTCGGCGGAGCCCTCAATGGCACGGTCGGCAGCGTCGGCAGTGCCGTGGGCGGCGCGCTCAACAACACCGTGGGCGCCGTTGGCGGCGCACTGAACGGCACCGTAGGCACCGTCGGTGGTGCGGTCGGCGGCGCCCTCAATGGCACGGTCGGCAGCGTGGGCGGCGCCGTAGGCGGCACGCTCAACAACACTGTAGGCGCCGTGGGTGGCGCGCTGAATGGCACCGTAGGCAGCGTCGGCGGTGCCGTGGGCGGCACGCTCAACAACACTGTAGGCGCCGTGGGCGGCGCACTGAACGGCGCCGTAGGCAGCGTCGGTGGTGCGGTCGGTGGTGCCCTGAATGGCACGGTTGGCAGCGTGGGCGGCGCCGTAGGCGGCACGCTCAACAACACCGTGGGCGCCGTAGGCGGCGCACTGAACGGAGCCGTGGGCACCGTCGGTGGTGCGGTCGGCGGCGCCCTGAATGGTACGGTCGGCAGCGTCGGCGGTGCCGTGGGCGGCACGCTCAACAACACCGTGGGCGCCGTAGGCGGCGCACTGAACGGCGCCGTAGGCAGCGTCGGTGGTGCGGTCGGCGGCGCCCTCAATGGCACCGTCGGCAGCGTGGGTGGCGCAGTCGGCGGCACGGTTGGCAGCGTCGGCACTGCGGTCGGCGGCACGCTCAACAACACCGTCGGTTCCGTCGGCGGTCTGCTCAATGGCGCCACCGGCTCCGGCACTGGCCTGGGTGGCCTGCTGGGCAACACGCTCGGCAACGTCGGCAGTGCCGTGGGCAACCTGCTCAACGGCAACCTCAATGGCACCCTCGGCAATCTGGGCAGCGCGGTCGGCGGCCTGGTCGGCGGCACGCTCGGCGGCCTCGGCCTGACCAAGCCCTCGGCGATCCCGCCCACCAGCCCGAAGGCGCCGGCTCCGGCCGATCCGAACGCGGGCCTGATCATCGGCACCGGCGGCCTGGTCGGCAATGTCGGGCAGCTGATCGGCCCGACCACCACCAGCCTGTTCGGTGGCGACGGCTACCTGAGTAACGGCAACCTCAAGCTCAGCAATGCCAACGTGATGCAGACCTACTCGACGGTCAATGTGCTTGGCCTGCCGGTGGTCAACCTGTCACCCGTCGGCAGCACCCTCAACGGGCTGGGCGGTGCCGCTACCGGTGGCAGCTCGCACCTGACCCTGATCGGTGGCGTCACCTCCGACAGCTACATCTACAACATCAACAATGGCAATCCGGGTGGCCTGCTGGGCCTGCTGCTGCCGAAGGACTCGCCGGCGTGGGCCGCCAAGTGCCTGGACGTCGCCCTGGCTGACATCTCGTGCTGGGCCGTGAACGCCGCGCAGGACTACCAGGTGCTGATGGGCGATGGCGCCTTCGCCAACGGTTCGAAGGAAGTGGTGATCGGTGCCAATGCACGGCACGAATTGCCGAAGGTCGATGCCAACGTCGCCTTCCCGGGTGATGGGGTCAACGACCCGAGCAACCCGACCGGTGTACCGACCGCGGACTACGCTGCGCGCATGGGCCATTCGGTGATCGTCGGCGACAGTGCCGTCGGTACCGCAAACGGGCAGACCCTGCTCGGTGCTGAAGCCACCTCCAACCAGGCCAACTCGGTCGCACTGGGCTACCGCTCGGCCGCACTGCGCGGCGCGCAGGCCAGCTACAGTGCTTACGGCCTGACTGCTCCGCAGGTTTCGGCGGGCGAAGTGTCGGTGGGCACCGCCGGTGGTGGCGAGCGCCAGATCACCAACGTGGCTGCCGGTAGCGTCAACACCGATGCGGTCAACGTAGCCCAGCTGAAGGGCGCGATCAGCCTGATCAACGGCGTGGCCGATGCCGCCGTCACCTACGACCTGGATGCTGGCGGCAATCCGAACTACCGTCGTGTCACGCTTGGCGCGGGCACCGGCACCACCACCATCGGCAACCTGGCCGGCGGCGCAGTCACTGCCGGCAGTCTGGAAGCGGTCAATGGCGGCCAGCTGGCGGCGACCAATGCTGCCATCGCCAGCTTCTTCGGCGGCCGCGCGGCCTTCGATCCGGCCAGCGGCGCGTTCACTGCACCGCTGTTCGAGATCAGCACCATCTCCACCGGCGGCGCCATCGCCAAGGGCCTGTATGAGAACGCCACCGATGCTTTCGCCGCGGTCGACGGCTCGCTGGTCAATCTCAACACGCAGATCACCGATATCCGCAACGGTGGCACCAAGTACCTGCGGGTGAACTCGACCGGTACCGAGGCGCTGGCCACTGGCGCCGACTCGATCGCGGTCGGTACCAACGCCCGCGCCACCGCCGCCAACAGTATCGCGGTGGGTGCCGGCAGCCTGGCCGACCGTGCCAACAGCGTGTCCATCGGTGCGGCCGGTGCCGAACGCCAGGTCACCAACATCGCCGCCGGTACCGCCGCGACCGATGCGGTCAACCTGGGCCAGCTGCAGGCGTCGGAGCAGGGCGCCCTGCGCTATGACCTCAACGGCGACGGCAGCGTCAACTACGCCAGTGCCACGCTGGGCCAGAGCGGCACCGCCACCACGCTGCGCAACCTGGGCCCGGGCCAGGTCAGCGCCACCAGCAGCGAGGCCATCAACGGTGCCCAGCTGTTTGCGGCCAACCAGGCCGTTGCCACCCACCTCGGAGGTGGCGCGGCGGTCAACGCCAGCGGCGTGCTGACCGCACCGACCTATTCGATCAACAACGTGGCCGCCAACGGCACGATTACCAAGGGCAACTACAACGACGTCGGTACCGCCTTCGACGCGGTCAGCAATTCGCTGGCCAACGTTGCCGACCAGACCGGCGAGATCGACAAGCTGGCCGTGAAGTACGACGTCGACGCCAGCGGCAACGTGCTCAACAGCGTGACGCTGACGGGCACCGGCACCGGCGCGGTGAAGATCACCAACGTCGCCGCCGGCAGCATCCTGGCCGGCAGCAGCGATGCCATCACCGGCGACCAGCTGTTCAGCACCCACAGCACCATCGCCAACTACTTCGGTGGCACCACCGCCTACAACGGCACCACCAACGTGTGGACCGCGCCGAAGTTCAGCATCTCCAGCATCGCCACCGATGGCACTTTCACCAGCGGCGACTACAACAATGTCACCGCCGCCTTCACTGCGGTGGACGGCTCGCTGAAGGTCCTCAACCAGCGCATCACCAACGGCGGCGGTGGCAGTGCCTACCTGGCGGTGAACTCGACGGCAGCGGCCGCAACGGCGGCCGGGGCGGAGGCGGTGGCGGTCGGCCCGCAGGCCAGTGCGGCCGGTGCCAACAGCGTGGCGGTCGGCAACGGCGCCAGCGCCAGTGCCGGCAACAGCGTGGCACTGGGTGCAGGTTCGGTGGCCAGCGTCGGTGCGCAGAGCGGCTACACCGGTGCCTACGGCCAGACCGGTGCCAGCAACTCGGCCGGTGAGGTCTCGGTCGGCAGTACTGGCAGTGAGCGCAAGATCACCCATGTCGCCGACGGTTCCGATACGTACGACGCAACCAATGTCGGCCAGCTGAAGAACGGCGTGAACTACGCCATCGACGAATCGAAGAAGTACACCGACCAGAAGATCCAGAACATCACCAACGTGGCCGGCAGCTTCCGCGCCAACAACACCAACAACCTGGCCGACCCGTCCGCCAGCGGTGCCAACTCGGCCGCCGGTGGTGCAGGCTCAACCGCAGCCGGCGCCAACTCGACCGCGCTGGGCAATGGTTCGCAGGCGCAGGCCGACAACTCGGTGGCGCTGGGTGCGGGTTCGGTGGCGAACCGGGCCAACACCGTCTCCGTGGGTGCCGCTGGTGCCGAACGCCAGGTGGTCAACGTGGCCGACGGCTCGCAGGCCACCGATGCGGTCAACGTACGCCAGCTGCAGGCCTCGCAGCAGGGCACGATCCGCTACGACACCACGGTGAACGGTGCGACCAACTACAACAGCGTCACCCTGGGCAGCACCAGCAGCGGCCCGACCACGGTGCGCAACGTCGCCGCCGGCACCGCCGGTACCGACGCGGTCAACGTGGACCAGCTGAAGTCGGGCATGGCGCAGACCCTGGATTGGTCGAAGGCGTACACCGACGAGCGCATGGGCGGCTTCGAGCGCGACCTGCGCAAGACCGACAACCGCGCCTCGGCCGGTATCGCGTCGGCGATGGCCACCGCAGCGCTGCCGCAGCCCAGCGAAGCGGGCCGCAGCATGGCCTCGGTCGCCGCTGGCAGCTACAACGGCGAGTCCGGCGTGGCGATCGGTATCTCCGGTGTCTCTGAAGGTGGTCGCTGGATCTACAAGTTCAGCGGCTCCACCAACAGCCGTGGCGAGGCCGGTGTGGCCGTCGGTGCCGGCATCCAGTGGTGATCCCCGCGGCCGGGCCGCACGCGCGGCCCGGCATCGCGGAAACGTCCAAAGGGGGGAATGACATGAAACAGCATCGCATCGCCCGCACCGGCCAGATGGCCGCAGTGCTTGGCCTGGTCCTGGGGATGGGCCTGCTGGCCGCCTGCCGCAGCCATGCGCCGGCCGCCGACCGTCCTGCCGACACCACCGCCGTGCAGTTCCCGGAGGCGTCGAAGGCTTCGTTGAAGGAGGGCATCTATCCCGACGTCGCCGACCTGCGCAGATTCGCGCCGGGCATGAGCAAGCGGCAGCTGTATACCTTGCTGGGCACGCCGCACTTCAACGAAGGCATGTGGGGCGTGCGCGAGTGGAACTACCTGTTCAACTTCCGCACCGCGCAGGGCGCGGAGTATTTCACCTGCCAGTTCCAGGTGCGCTTCGACAGCAAGGGCATCGCCCAGGGGGGCTACTGGAAGCCGGAATCGTGCGCGGCGGTGATCGAACCGCCACGGCCACCGGCGCCGCCTGCACCGGCACCGCTGCCGGAGCAACCCCTGCGGCTGTCGGCCGACGCGCTGTTCGGATTCGACAGCGCGGTACTCAGCGCCGAAGGCCTGCAGGCGGTGCAGGGCATCCTGGCGCAGGTGCGCGAGGCTGCGCAGGTGCAGTCGATCCGGGTGACCGGGTACACCGACCGTATCGGCAGTGCCAGCTACAACCAGACCCTGTCGCAGCGACGTGCCGAGGCCGTACGCAGCGCGCTGGTGCAGGGCGGGGTGCCTGCGGCCAGCATCAGCGCCGAAGGGCGGGGCGCAGCCGAGCCGATCGTGCAGTGCGAGCAGCGCAATCGGCGCGAGCTGATCGCCTGCCTGGCGCCGAACCGTCGCGTGCAGATCGCTGGGATCGCCCAACCGCGCTGAGAGTCCCGCACCGGGGCCATGCCCCGGTATCCCGAGTCCCCCCTGACCGTCGGCAGGACGTGGTTACGTCTCCCCCGTTGACCACGCCTGCCGGCGGCTCAGGTTTTCCATGGTGCCCGCGATGAACGCTCAATTCCTGCCTCTTTCCATGAAGACGGAAACCACACTCAGCGTGTACGGCCAGCTCGGCAACCATGCCGTGGTGCGCATTCCCGGGCGGCGCCTGCCGGGGTTGATCCTGCAGGCAGACACCGTGGCCGGGTTCCTGGCCCAGCTGCAGGAAGCCCAGGCCTGCCTGCGCAGTGGCCGCGCACAGCGTACCGACGCCGAGCTGGACATGCTGATCGACGTGCTGCAGCAGTGGTATGCGCTGATCGAATCGCGCCTGGCCGACGCCGGCGAGGCGCTGTAGGGAAAAAGGGGACGGAGGGGATTAAGTCGTTTCCGGCACACTCGGGGCAAGAGCGACTTAATCCCCTCCGTCCCCTTTTCCTAGGCGCGGGCGCGGACCAGCCAGCAGGCGGCATCCACGCGTACGCGGTCGCCCTCGATGAACGGGGTGAATGCCGCTACCGCCTTGTTCCGGAGCGAGGTGGCCCGGTCTTCGGGCAGATTGCGCAGCGCCAGGCCCAATGGGCCCAGTTGGCCGACATAGGTCGGCAGGTCTTCGCGGGCGAGCGAGCAGGGCAGGTCGACCGCAACAACCTCCACGTCATTCCAGCCGGCGGCCTGCAGCAGGTGCTGCACGCGCTCGCCATCGGCAAAGGCGAACTGGCCCGGTGCGCCGGGCGCGCGGGGCGGAAGATCCAGTGCATCGCCGATGGCGCGTTCGGCGGTGGTCATGAACGGGTTCTCCGCTGCGCTGCGCCAGGCGATGAAACGCAGGCCGGCACCTGGCCGCGCGGCGCGGTGCAGGTTGGCGAAGGCGGCCTCGGTATCTTCGAAGAACATCACGCCCAACCGAGATTGGATCCAGTCGAAGTGCGCGGTGGGCAACGGATGCTGCTGTGCGTCGGCGACGATGAAGTCTGCGTCCAGTCCTGCCGCCTCGGCGCGTTGACGGGCCAGCGCCAGCATCGGCGCGGAGATGTCCAGGCCGGTGCAGTGCGCTGACGGGCGTGCGGCGGCTGATGCCAGCAGGCTGGCACCGGTCCCGCAGCCTACATCCAGCAGTTGCGTGACGGTGTCGGGCAGTTCGTCGACCAGCAGGTCGGCCAGGGGTTGGAACAGGCCGTCGAGGATGGCCTGCTGCGCAACCCAGATCTGACCGCCGGGGCCGTTCCACAGCGCGCTCTGATCAACGGGGGATGTACTGGTCATGGTCTTGCCTTGCGGGGAAGTCGCCCATAGGTTGGCGCTTGAAGGTCACTTGAGGTCAAGCCCGTGCGTGAACTGGATATCGGCGAGGTGGTCAAGCGCAGTGGCGTGCCGGCCTCGACCCTGCGCTACTACGAACAGCTTGGGCTGCTGCAGGCACTGGGCCGTCGCGGCCTGCGCCGGCAGTACGACGAGCGCGTGCTGGAACGGCTGGCGCTGATCGGTCTTGGCCAGGCGGCCGGGTTGTCGCTGCAGCAGATCGGGTTGTCGCTGCCGCCGCAGCATGGATGTATCTCGCTGGACCGTGAGGCGCTGCTGGCACAGGCCGATGTGCTGCAGCGGCAGATCACCCAGCTGCAGCGGGTGCGCCGGCACCTGCAGCGCGCGGCGGCCTGCCCGGAAGCGCAGGACGCGCGGCAGTGCGGTTCATTCCGCAAGCTGCTGCGCGCACAGCAGCGCATGGCGGGTGGGTGAGAGAAGCATCCACGCATGGCGTGGATCTACTTCACCACGACCTCGGTAGATCCACGCCATGCGTGGATGAATCAATCGCGGGTGCTGACTACCCAAGTGGCGTGCAGCACGCCCGGCACGTGTTCCATCCGCGCCAGCACCACATCCAGCTCATCGGCACTCACGGCGGTACTGACCAGTATCGCGATCACATCGGTGGGTGCATCGGCATGCTCGACCACCTGCACGTCGCCGACCGGATACTGCGCAGCCTCCAGCGCATCGACGAGGCGCTCGCGCACGCGCGGCACGGCTTCGGCATCCACGCTCAGGCGCACTTCGTAGGTCGCTTCGGTGGCGGCCTCGTTGATCGGGATGCGGTTGATCGCATTCACCAGCGGCCGCAGCAGGGTGTTGCCGGCGATGATCAGCACGGTCAGCAGCACGCCTTCGGCCAGCATGTCCGCGCCGGTGCAGCTGCCCACCGCCGCCGAGCACCACAGGGTGGCTGCGGTGTTCAGACCGCGCACGTTCATGCCTTCCTTCATGATCACGCCGGCACCGAGGAAGCCGACGCCGGAGACCACGTAGGAGATCACCCGCACCGCCTCGGCGCTGCCGGCGATGCGCATGCCCAGGTCGACGAAGGCGGCGGCGCCGACGGCGACCAGCACGTTGGTGCGCAGGCCGGCGGTGCGTTGCCGGTACTGGCGCTCGGCGCCGATCAGCGTGCCCAGCACGAAGGCGGCCAGCAGGCTCACCACGGTGTCGGCGAAGGGACCGGCCTGGAAGGTCTCAATGAAGCGCATGGCCGGAGTCTACCCGGTCGAAGTGACAGTAGAGCCACGCCATGCGTGGATTTCCAGCGATCCACGCCACGCGTGGCTAGTCAGCGTGCCAGAAACGACTTAATCCCCTCCGTCCCCCTTTTTGCGGGATCAGTCGGTGTCCTCGACGCGCTCGCCCATCAGTTCGCGCTGGCGCTTGTCCAGTTCCTCGGCGTAGCGCTTGCGTACGAAGGCTTCAGAGACCACGCCCAGCACCTGGCCGTCGGCGGCGACCACGGCCAGTTCGTCGGCCTGGGTCTGGTCGAAGCGCTGCATCACGCTGACCACGTCCGCCGCTGGCGGCAGCGACACATCTCGGTTCTCGGCCAGCTCGCCAATCGTGGTCTCCGGCTTCACGCCGTCGCCGTAGACGCGCGGAATCTGCACGATGCCGGCGTAGTGGCCTTCGCTGTCGATCAGGATCACCCGGCTGCCCGAACCCAGCGGGAAGCGCTGGCGGAACGCGGCGGCATCGAGATCGGCCGGCGCGGTGGCCACGCCCTTGCGCATCAGCCGGCCGGCGTTGAGGTTCTGCACCCAGCCGACGTCGCGGGCGCTCTTGATGGTCTCGCCGCGCAGGTGCATGCGCCAGGTCGAGAACGAATAGCCGAACCACTGCCGCACCAGCGTGCTGGACACCAGCACCGCACTCATCACCACGCTGGTCAGCAGGAAGTCGTGGGTGCCTTCCAGCACCAGCATGGCCATGGTCATCGGCGCGCCGACCACCGCCGCGGCCAGCGCTGCCATGCCGGCCAGCGCGGCGGACGTGGCGTCGACCACCGGCACGCCGGTGGCCATCGCCAGCAGGCCGGCGAACAGGGCGCCGACCAGGGTGCCCATGAACAGCGAGGCGAAGAACAGGCCGCCACGGAAACCAAACCCGAGAGAGATGCCGGAGGCCAGGCACTTCAGGGTCAGCAGGCCGCCGATCCAGATCAACGGCAGGTGGGTAGTCAGGTCCAGGTGCAGCGCGCCATGGCCGGACGAGAGCACCTGCGGGCTGGCCAGGGCCAGCGGGATCAGCAGCAGGCCGCCCACCACCGGGCGACCCCACAGCGGCAATGGACTGCGCTTGACCGTGCCTTCGATCGAAGCGATCAGGCGCATGATGACAATGCCGACCATCGCGCAGCAGCAGCCGAGCAGGCCGTAGATGGCGTAGTCGGCGGCGCGCACGTCGATGGTCGAGGCAGCGGGCAGCAGGTAGGCCTCGATGCCAGCCTGGTCGGCCACGAACGCACCGGCCAGCGCGGCGACGGCCACCGGTGCCAGTGCGGCCGGGGTGTAGGCGCCAATGACGATTTCGAAGGCATAGAACGCACCAGCCAATGGCGCACCGAAGGCGGCGGCGATGGCACCGGCGGCACCGGCACCGACCAGGATGCGCACGTCGTTGCGACGCAGGCGCATCACCCGGCCCAGCTGCGAACCGCTGCCGGCACCCATCTGCGTATACGAAGCCTCCAACCCGACCGAGGCGCCGCAGCCATTGGACAGCAGTGTCTGGGTCAGCACGATCAAATTGTCGCGCATCGACATGCGGCCGCCATGCAGGGCATTGGCTTCCACCGCATCGAGCAGGGGGCGCTTAAGCCGCGTCGCGGCCAGGCTGACCAGGCCGACCAGCAGGCCGCCCAGTGGCAGCACCAGCAGCGCGGTCCAGGTCAGCGAGGGCAGGGAGCTCAGGCGCATGCCTTCGTCCAGCCCATACAGCGTGCCCTGCAACCAGCGCGCGATGCCCGACTGCAGCAGGGTCAGGTAGCCGGCGATCAGGCCGACCAGCAGCGCGAGTGCGATGAACCACAGATCACTGCCACGCAGTCGCAGGCGCAGGCCCTGGAAGGCCAGATGCAGGCGCGATGGCAAAGCAGACGGTGACATGGTGGCGGCATGATACGCCGCCACCGTGATCGCCACCGTCACTGCATCGGGCGATTACCGCTTCAGAAGCGGTAGTGGCCCTGCACGTAGAAGGTACGCGGCGCGGCCACCATGCGGCCGGCGTTGCCATCGACATTGCGGGTGTACCAGCGCTTGTCGGCCAGGTTGTTCACGCCCAGTGCGATCTCGCTGTCACCCAGTCCCGGCACCTGCCAGGCCACCTGCGCGTTCCACAGGCGAACACCCGGCACGCGGCCCACGCGCGCATCGGCGCTCTCGGCCCAGGTGTTGGCGGCGTCGGCGTACTGGCCGCTCTGGTGGGTGCTGGAGACATTGAAGGTCCAGCCGGCCAGTGCGTAGCGGGCGCCGACGCTGTCGGTGTCGCGCGCGTAGAAGGGCACGTCCAGGCCACGGTTGTCGCCGGACTGCTGGATCGCCTTGGTCCAGGTGTAGTTGGCGTACAGCTCCAGCCCGGCCAGCGCGCTGTCCTCGGCGAAGCGGTATTCCAGTGCGCTCTCCACGCCCTTGTGATCGGTGGCGCCGATGTTCTGGAAAGTCGGCGGAGTGATCCCCGGCACCTGCAGGATCTGGTTGTCGAAGCGCATCTTGAACACGGTTACTTCCGCGCGCAGTGCACCGTCCTGCCAGCGCGCACCGAGTTCGGTGGTCTTTGCAACTTCCGGGTTCAGCGGATTGCTGGCGGTCTGCGAATTCAGCTGGATGTTCTGCACCGGCCCGAACGAGGTGGTGTAGTTGCCGAACACGGTCAGCTGCGGGGTCAGCAGGTAGGCGATGTTGAGCGAGGGCAGGGCCTTGTCGTTGCGGCTGCTGAAGGTCGCCGTGCCACCGGCCTGGCGGCGGTCCATGTCGATCCATTCCATGCGCACGCCCGGGGTGATCCGCCACTGGCCGATCGCAATGCGGTCGTCGATGTAGAACGCGTGGGCGTCGGTGGCATTGTCGAAGCGGTTGGTGGCGCTGGCTACGCCGGTGCGGCGGGTGACGACGTAGCTGCGGTCGTTGCCACGTTCGCGCAGGAAGCGGTAGCCGGCGGTGATGTCGTGCACGCTGGCGCCCCAGTGCAGGCGCTGGGTGTAGCGCGGCTCGATGCCGAGCACGCGGTAGTCACGCGGCTGCACGGTCAGCTGGGTGTTGGCGGCGTTGATCAGCGAGCTGGCGCGGCTGCTTTCGTTGTAATAGGCCAGCACCTCGAACTCGCTGTTGGCCGACAGCGTATTGGTGTAGCCCAGGTCGATGCCGGTGCGGTGGCCCTTCCAGAAATCGGTGGGGCGGGTGTTCTGGAACGGATCGGCCTGGTACTGGGCGCGGGTCAGGCCGCCCGGGGTCAGCGAACGCACATCGTAGTAGGACAGTTTGGCGCGCAGTTCCTGCTGTTCGTCGATGGCATAGGCGAACTTCAGCGCGAGGTCGTTGAAGCGGTCATCGCTGCCCTGGCGCCAGCCGCGCCCGTCCTGGCCCGAGTAGAGCAGCGCCGCGCCCAGACCGTTGCCGCCGGTGCCGCCGAGGAAGGCGTTGTACTGGGTGCTGTCACCGCCGCCATGGTCGTAGGCGCTGTAGCGCACACCCGCTTCGCCGTGCAGGCCCGCGCCGGTCGGAATGGCGCGGGTGCTGAAGTTGATGATGCCGCCCACGTTCTGTGGGCCGTAGCGCACCGCGCCGCCGCCGCGCACCACGTCGATCGATTCGATGTTGGACAGGCTGGTCGGTGCGAACGACAGCTGTGGCTGGCCATACGGCGCCACCGCCAGCGGCACGCCGTCCAGCAGTACGGTCGAGCGCGGCGAGTAGCGCCCGGTCAGGCCGCGCACGCCGATGTTCAGCGAGACCGAGCTGCCGGCCGTGCCGGAGTTGTCGGTGACCTGCACGCCGGGGATGCGGCGCATGGCATCGCCGATGCTGGCTGCGCCACTGGCCTCGATGCGCTGGCGGTCGACCACCGTGCGCGCGCCGGCGAAGCTCTTGACGCTGTCATGCAGGCCGGTGCCCAGCCAGCTGCCGGAAATCTGGATGCTGTCCAGCGTGGTGGCGCCGTCCTGGGCGAAGGCACGGGTGGCCGGGAGCAAGCACAGGGCGAGGGCGGCAGCCAGGGGCAGGCGGGCCGGTTGCAGGGCGTGGATGGGCATCGGTGCGGGTTGTGGAAGGTCGTAAATGAGAATTATTGCTGATTCCATTCGCTATTGGAATGCGCCTCCGGTTCATGCCGATGCCCCGGTGGTAGAGTGGGCGATTGCTTCCTGACCCGCTGAGATCCGCCATGTCCCAAGCTGCTTTCTACCCCGTCGGAACCCCTGGCCAGCCGTGGGGAGCGGCGGAGCGGGAGGCGTGGCGTGGCCGCCAGCAGCGCCTGCGTCGCTATGACGAAGAGGTGCTGCCGCGCATCGAGGCGTTGGCTTCGCGCTTTGACAAGGTGGCCTACGGCCAGCTCGACTACGCGGGCGAGACCTACACCTTGTTCGCCCTGCGCAGCCGCGACTGGAACCCGGCGCTGCCGGCTGCCCTGGTCACCGGTGGCGTGCACGGCTATGAGACCAGCGGCGTGATGGGCGCGCTGGAGTTCCTCGAAAAGCACGCCGCCGACTATGCCGGCAAGGCCAACCTGCTGGTGACGCCGTGCGTGAATCCGTGGGGCTTCGAGCGCATCAACCGCTGGAACTTCGATGCGATCGACCCGAACCGCAACTTCCGCGCCGACGGCCCGGCCCGCGAATCGACGGCCGTCATCGAACTGATCGCGCCGTACAAGGGCCAGTTCGTGCTGCACATCGACCTGCACGAAACCACCGACAGCGACGAGAGCGAGTTCCGCCCGGCGCTGGCCGCGCGTGACGGCAAGCCGTTCGAGCCGGGCCTGATTCCCGATGGGTTCTACCTGGTGGACGACAGCGAGAACCCACAACCGGCCTTCCAGCAGGCGGTCATCGCCGCGGTGGAGAAGGTCACCCACATCGCGCCGGCCGACGACAAGGGCGAGATCATCGGTTCGCCGGTGGTGGCCCATGGCGTGATCGAGTACCCGCTGGTGAAGCTGGGCCTGTGCGCCGGCATTACCGGCGCGAAGTACACCACCACCACCGAGGTCTACCCGGACAGCCCGCGGGCAACCCCGCAGCAGTGCAACGACGCGCAGGTGGCGGCGGTGTGCTCGGCGCTGGACTACGCGCTCGCCCATCGTTGATCGGCAGTGCCGGCCGCTGGTCGGCAACCACGGGACACTGGGATTGCCGGCCAGCGGCCGGCACTACCTCATCCAAGCGCGTCGGCCCACCACAGTGCGGCCGGTCCCGGCGGGGTGTCGCGACGCCACAGCAGTGCAACGACGCGCAGGTGGCGGCAGTGTGCTCGGCGCTGGATTACGCGCTCGCCCATCGTTGATCGGTAGTGCCGGCCGCTGGCCGGCAACCACGGGACACTGGGATTGCCGGCCAGCGGCCGGCACTACCTCATCCAAGCGCGTCGGCCCACCACAGTGCGGCCGGTCCGGGAGGCGTGTCGCGGCGCCACAGCAGGTCGCTGTGGATGCGCCGCGGCCACCCGGGCAGGGTCAGTTCCACCAGTTGCCCGCGGTCGTAGCGTTGCACCAGCGCGCGGGGCAGCTCGGCCCAGCCGATGCCGTCCTCGGCCATCTCCATCACCATCAGGTAGTCGGTGGCGGTCCAGGCCAGGCCGGTGACCACGCGCGATTGATCGACTTCCGCGCTCAAGCGAACCTGCCGGTGCCGCGCCAGCTGTGCGGCGGCGCGACACCCGGCGCTGGCCAGCGGATGGTCGCGCGCCACGTATACCGACAGTTCGCTGTGATGGGCCAGCGGCCGGGCCATCAGGCCATCTGGATAGTGTTCCTGTCGCGGCAGCAGGCCCAGTGCGGCGCGGCCGCTTCCGACCAGCTCCAGCACGTCCTCACCCTCGGCATCCAGCCATTCCAGTTCGATCTCTGGGAACGCCTCGGAGAAGCGCTGCAGGATCCGCTGTTCGGGATCAAGCTGATAGACATCGGAGAACACCACGGTCAGTCGCGCTTCGACCGGTGCGGCGAGGCGCACGCTCAACTGTTGCAGGCGCGCATCGGCAGCCAGGATCTCCTGCGCGTGGCCCAGTACCTGTCGCCCGGCCTCGGTCAGCTGCGGGTAGCGCCCGCTGCGATCGAACAGGCTCACGCCCAGGTCGGTTTCCAGGTGGGCAATGGCGGTACTGACCGTCGACTGGGTCTTGCGCAGCCGTCGCGCGGCGGCCGAGAACGAGCCCAGCGCCGCGGCTTCCACGAAGGCCTGCAGGGATTCAGGGGAGTAGGGCATATATCCATCGCTCCTGTCGATGGAATCCATTTTGATTCCACCGTAAAAGGCGATGATACTGGCCGCCGTCGCCCCTGTCTGCGGGGCGTTCCGGACCCTCCACGCTCGGCGTGGATCCATTGATGAGGCGGCGTGGTCCCCGCCCTGCAAGGAGCTTCACATGTCCCGTACTGTTCCCGCCCGTGGCGCGCTGGTCGCCTGGGCCTGCCTGACCGTGGCGATCGTCGCCGAAGTGGTCGGCACCTCGTTCATGGCCCACGCCGCCCGCGATGGCGGCTGGACCGGCTATCTGGTCATGGCCGGCGCGCTGGCGCTGTCCTACTTCTTCCTGGCGCAGTCGGTGCGCCGCATCGCGGTGGGCGTGGCCTACGCGGTATGGGAAGGACTGGGCCTGACCCTGCTGACCGTGGTCGGCCTCACCGTCTTCGGTGAAAGCCTGTCGCTGCAGCAGCTGGCCGGCCTGGTGCTGGCGGTGGTCGGCATCGTCTGCGTCACTCTCGGGGAGGCACACTGATGAACACCCTGGCCTTGTTTTTCGTGATCTGTTCGGCGCTGATCGACGTCGCCGCCAACATGATGGTGGCCAAGTCGGAGGGCTTCCGCCGCTGGCGCTGGGGCGTTGGTGCGATCGTCATGGTCTGGATTGCCTTTGCCCTGCTGGGCCAGGCCGTGCGCTACATGGACCTGGCCACCGCCTATGCGATGTGGGGGGCGATCGGCGTGATCGGTACCGCCACCTGCGGCCGCCTGCTGTTCGGCAACCGCCTGCGTCCGATCGGTTGGGTCGGCATCGCATTGGTGACCGTCGCGGTGCTGCTGTTGAGTACTGCAAAGTAACGCGTCGCCGTGCCAACGAAGGTTGGCACCTACCGGTGCTGAGTCGCCGTGCCAACCAAGGTTGGCATCTACCGGTGCGGAAGCGCTGTGCCAACCAAGGTTGGCATCTACCGGTGCGGAAGCGCTGTGCCAACCCAGGTTGGCACCTGCCAGAGCGTGAGCCGCCGCAGGCAAGCGCCCCGAAGGATCTCTCCGGGGCGTTGCTGTTTCTGCAGCAGTTAGAACCGTGCGGTGAAGTTCAGCCGCGTGGTGCGGCCCGGGCCCGGCATCAGGCTCATCGCCAGCGTGTCCATGTAGTAGGTGTTGCGCAGGTTGCTCACCACCAGTTCCACTTCGGCCTTCGGGGTGAACTGCCAGCGCGCATAGAAGTCATAGATCGCGGTCGGCAGGTAGATGTTCTGCAGGCCGGTGGAGCCGGTGGTGTTCCAGGGCTTGTCCAGTTCATGGGTGGGGCCGCTGTTGTAGGTGCGGCGGATGCCGGTATCCAGTCGCTTGTCGAACAGGCGGACGCCCAGCGTGCTGTGGATCGAGTACTTCGGCGGGTTCTGCGCGTTGACGAACGAGGTGCCGAAGCCGCCGTCCACGCAGTCCGGCGTGGTGTCCAGCTTGCTCCATTTCGCATACGGGTCTTCGCGCAGGCGTTTGGCGGTAGCCGCATCGCAGGTGCGCGCGCGCTGGTAATAGCTGGCCGACAGGTCCAGGTAGGCAATGCCGGCGTCATAACCGGACTGCAGCTCGTAGCCCGACACCGTGTAGTTGTCGACATTGTCGACGTAGAAGGCCCAGTTGCTGGAATCGAAGCGGCGGGTGATGGCGTTGTCGATATCGTTCTTGAACCAGGCCACCTTGAACGCCAGCCGGTCACCGTCACGCCACAGGTCCTGCTTGAGCAGGCTGAAGCCGATGTCCCAGGAACGGTTCTTCTCCGGCTTCAGGTCGGCCACCGGGGCCGAGGTGCTGTTGCCCAGCGTCGACTCGAACAGGCTGGGCATCTTCCAGCCCTGCGCGTACTTCACGTAGAAGAACATGTCCGCGTCGAGGTTGAAGCGGGCTTCGGCATACGGCGCGAAGCCGTGGCCCGAGCGCCGGATCGCCGGCTTGTAGCCCCAGGCGGTGGGAATCTGCTTGGTATGGAAGCCGTTGGCACCCCGCGGATCGCGGATGAATCCGTCGAAATCGTAGCTCTGGCCCAGCGTGCTGTCGCCATAGGGCGTGGCGCGCAGCGAGTCATACGTATAGTTGCCCTGTGCATCCGGGTACCACTCCTTGTACCAGCCCGGCAGCAGCTGGCCACCCTTGCTCAGGCGCGCGAAGGTGTAGCGCAGGTCGCGCGATTCACTGACGAAGGCCACGCGGTTGCGGTCGCGGGTGCGGTAGTCGATGAAGCGGCCGCCGGCCGTCAGCGACAGCCAGTCCCACGGCTGCCATTGCAACGACGCCACCACGCTGGCCTCGCGGCGCGTGCCCGATCGCAGGTAACGGTTGTTGTTGTAGTCCACCGGCAGTACCGGCGAGTTGGGTGCGGTGTCTTCATGCTGGAAGGACGCGCCATAGCGCAGCGTCCAGTCGCCCAGATCATTGCTGAAACGCGTGGTGTTGCTGCTGTCCAGGCCCCAGCGCCGGGTCTTCACGTCCGACTGCAGCCCAGGGCCATAGGTCTCGCCCAGCGTGTCGGGCATCTGGTCGGAGGCCATTTCCTTGAACAGCGGCGTATTGGCGATATTGCTGTTGAACATGCGGCTGGTGGCCGTGGTGAACCACAGCGTGCTGCTCAGGTCCAGCCACGGGTGCGCCTCGGGGCGGTAACGATGGCGCAGCGAAGTGGCGTTGACCCGCATCTTCCCGGGCTCGAACTGGAACATGGTGTTGGCCTTGTCCACGTAGGTCACCCATTCGTTGGACTCACCCACGCGGCCGATCGCCGACGGCATGATTTCGCCGAAGCTGGAGTTGAAGAAGCGGTGGCTCAGCTCCAGGCGCTGGTCGGGGTTGGGTGCCCAGGTGAATTTCAGCAGCGCCGATTCGTTGTCGGTGTGCGTGTTCAGGACTTCATCGCCCGGGTGGTACAGCTTGGAAACGGCCTGGCTGGACATGCCGGTACCGCCGCTGGACAGGTGCTGGTCGTCGTAGCGGTGGGCGCCGTTGCTGCCGGCGAAGTAGTTGCCCTGGCGGCGCCGTGCGTAGGCCGCGACCAGCTGCCAGTCTTCGCCGCGCTGGGCGAAGGCCACGCTGCCGTTCCAGTCGCGCGGGTCGCGCAGGCTGTTGCGGTTGTCGCTGCCACGTGCGATCTGCTTGAAGGTACGGGTGCGGTCGATACTGTTGTCGGCCACGCCGCCGCGCAGGCGCAGGCCCCAGGCCTGGCCGTCATCGAGTATGTCCTCGGCCTTCAGCGTTTCCATGTAGACCACGCCACCGATCGCGCTGGCGGCATTGGCGGCCAGGCTCGGTCCCTTTTCGATGCTGATCGCGCTGATCAGGTCCGGGTCCAGGTAGCTGCGCTGCTGCACGCCGGCATAGCCGCGGTACACGTCGATGGCCTGCTGGCCGCCGTCGATGATCACCGGCACCCGGTTCTGGCCCTGCAGGCCGCGGATGTTGACGTCCAGCGCGCCGCCATTGCGTACGTCTCCGGTGTGCACGCCGACTGCGCCGGCCAGCACATCGCCGATCGACTGGCCGCGGAAGCGTTCCAGCTGCTGGTGGTCCAGGTGCACGCGCGAGCCGCTGTCACGGTAGACAGCATCGGCATCGGCAAGCCCCCACGGCGAAGCACCTTCGCTGGCCTGGCCGGCCACGCGCAGGGTGCCGATCTGGCGTACGCCGGCGTCGGTGGCCGGGGCGGCCTGCAGCACCACGCCGCTGGCATCACGCTGGAACGAAAGGCCGGTGCCGGTGAGCAGCTGTGCCAGCGCGGCCTCGGTGTTGAGCGAGGCCTGCACGCCACCGCTGTGCCGGCCGCGGGTCAGGCGCGCATCGGCAGCGATGGACAGGCCGGACTGCTGACCGAACGCGGTCACGGCCTGGTCAAGCGGACCGGCCGGGATCTGCCAGCGAACGGCGGAGGCAGCATTCTGTGCGTGGGCCGCGGCCGGCAACAGGCACGGCGTGGCCAGGGCCAGGCACAGCGCGATGGCAAGCGGGCGAGGGGAAGGGCAGGGTAGTTTCATGGGGGCGGCGACATCCGCAATGGGTTCCCTTGTAGTGCCCGCCGAGCGCGCAGAAAGGGAACCGCGATTTCAACGCGGACGCACAACGGTCCACCATGGCCAGCGCTGCTCGATGCGGATCGGCAGGGCGCGCGCCAGCAGTTTCAGGGCCTGCAGGCTGTCCAGGCGCGGCAATACCGCGGTGACATTCAATGCGGACAGTGCCGGATCACAGCCCAGATAGCCCCGATGGTGACGGGCCAGTTCGTCGATCACCCGGATCAGTTGCGTGTCCTGCACCTGCAGGCGTCCGTCCTGCCAGTCGCCGCGCAGAGGATCGGCAGCGACCGTTGTGAGCCCCCCCATCGGTCCGATCTGCAGCGCACTTCCCGCAGGCACATCCAGCGCCGCGCCGAACATCGGCAGGCATCGCACCACGCCCTCGAACACGTCCAACCGGCTGTGCTGCGCTTCGCGGCCGACCGCGAAGCGGGTGCCGATCGGCTGCAGGCGCGCGCCGGGTACATGCACGGCCAGGGGCAGGCCGACGAATGCGGGGTGGTGGCCGGTCTGCAGCAGCAGTTCGCCGCGCAGCAGATGCAGGGCGCGGTTGCCGTTGCCGATGTCGACGGTCACTTCGCTGCCGGCGTTGAGCCACAACTGGCTGCCATCGGCCAGCGTCCAATGACCGGTGCGCCCGGCAGCGGTGCGTTGCGTCTGCAGGTGGCGCTGCGCCTGCAGCCCGTGCAGGCCGAGAAGCGAGACCGCACCGATGCCGAGTGCGCCGCCGAGACTGCGAAGCGCGCGGCGGCGGCGATGGCCGGCGGCATCGAGCGCCGTTGCTGCCGCCGGTGCCGACAGCGGGGCGAACGACTGCCAGACCGCCTCGACCCGGCGCCAGGCGTCGGCGTGACCGGCGTCGGCCTGCAGCCACGCACGCCAGTGTTGCTGGTCGTCGTCGCTCCAGCCCTGTTGGCGCAGCGCGAACCACTCTGCCGCCTGCTCCAGCGCCGGGCCGGCCACTGCCGCGCTCATGCCGCCGCGTCGCCGGAGAGGCGCAGGCAATGCAGCATCGCCTGCGCCATGTACTTCTTGACCATGCGCTCGGATACGCCCAGCTGTTGGCCGATCTCCGCATAGCCCAGTCCGGACAGCCGGGCCAGCAGGAAGGCACGCCGTGGCCGCTCGGCCAGGCCGGACAGCATGTCAGCGATGGCATGCAGGAGCTGCAGCGCCTGCGTGCGCTCCTCCGCAGAGGGATGCACCGGCTCCGGTTGTGCGGCCAGCGCGGTCAGATAGGCGCGCTCCAGGTCCGCGCGCTGCCAGTGATTGACCAGCAGCGCGTGCGCGATGGTGCTGAGATAGGCGCGCGGCAGGCGCAGTTTGGACGGATCGACGCGCCGGCTGAGCAGGCGCAGGAAGGTGTCCTGGGTCAGGTCGGCGGCGCAGTCGGCGTTGTGGGTGCGGCGGCGCAGCCAGCCCAGCAGCCAGCCATGGTGTTCGCGGTAGAACCCCGCCAGCGCGGTGCTGGAGGCGGCGGGCACGGCCATCGGCACGGGTCATTAATGAGAATGATTCCCATTATAGGGCGATCGGGCGGCGCACGACAAATCCTGCGCATGCCGCAGCAGGAGAGATCGCCGGATTTGCGATGCCCGGCGTGCTCGCCGACACTGCGGCTTTCCACAAGGAGTGCCCGCATGTTCAGCCACATCACCGTAGGAACGAACGACATGGATGCCGCGCGCCGCTTCTACGATGCCCTGTTCGCCGCGATGGGGGCACGTCCGGGTGTGTTCGACGAAAAGGGTCGGCTGCTGTACTTCAAGGATGGGCGGATGTTCGGCGTCACCGCGCCCATCGATGGGCAGCCTGCATGCCATGCCAACGGCGGCACCATTGGTTTCACCCTCGACAGTGCCGAGGCTGTGCGCGGTTGGCAGGATGCTGGCGTGGCCCATGGCGGTACGGCCATCGAAGACCCGGCTGGCATCCGCAGCATGGCCGGGCGCCAGCTGTTCCTGGCCTACCTGCGCGACCCGGACGGCAACAAGCTGTGCGCGGTGCATGTGGTGCATGTGATGTCGTGATTGGACAGTACGCGCGTGGCCGCGATGCACGCGGTCCGCGCGCGGCTGCGCTCGCAGGTACGCTTCGGCGCGCGCGTGATAACACGGAACGGCGGGCCGGGCCTGTGACCACAGGCCGCAACTTCATGCTCTGTCCACTGCGGTTCAGCCAGAATTGGTCGGCTAACCCCTTGATCTACCGGAGAACGCCGCCCCATGGATGTACTGGAGCCGCAACAATCCCCGGTGCGCACCCTTCGGCCTGTGTTCGCCTTCGCGGCGATCGTTGTCGTGGCGTTCGCGCTGTTTGTCAGCCTGTTCCCGCTTGGTGCGGGCCGCCTTCTGCTGAAGGCACAGGACTGGGCCGCACTCAATGTCGGCTGGTATTACCTGCTGGCGATGACCCTCTACCTGGTGTTCGTGGTCGGCGTGGCGCTGTCCAAGTACGGTGGCATCAAGCTCGGCGCCGACCATGACGAGCCGGAGTTCAGCTACCTTTCCTGGGCCGGCATGCTGTTCGCTGCCGGCATCAGCATCACCCTGTTCTTCTTCTGCGTTTCCGAACCGCTGACCCACTACCTGCAGCCGCCGCAGGGCGATCCGGCCGCGGGCGAGGCCGGCGCGCGCCAGGCCATGCAGCTGCTGTTCCTGCACTGGGGCCTGCACGGCTGGGGTGTGTTCGCGCTGGCGGCGATGGCCATGGCCTACTTCGCCTACCGCCACAACCTGCCACTGGCCCTGCGCTCGGCGCTGTACCCGCTGATCGGCAAGCGTATCAACGGGCCGATCGGCTACACCGTAGACGCGCTGGGCATCGTCGCCACCGTGTTCGGCATTGGTGCCGACATGGGCTTCGGGGTGCTGCACCTGAATGCCGGCCTTGCGCACCTGTTCAACATCCCGCATTCCAACCTGGTGCAGATCATCCTGGTGGTCAGCATGATGGGCGCGGCGGTGGCCGTGGCCGTCTCCGGCGTGGAGAAGGGCGTGCGCTGGATGGCCAACATCAACATGCTGCTGGCGATCGCGCTGGTGCTGTTCATGCTGTTTGCCGGGCCGACGCAGTACCTGTTCAGCACGCTGATGCAGAACCTGGGCGACTACCTGGGCAGCGTGGTCGGCAAGAGTTTTGATGTGTATGCCTACGGCGGCCGCCCCGAATGGCTGGGCGGCTGGACGGTGTTCTACTGGGCGTGGTGGATCGGCTGGGCGCCGTTCGTCGGCCTGTTCATCGCGCGCATCTCACGTGGCCGCACCATCCGCGAATTCGTGTTCGGCGTGCTGCTGATCCCGCTGGGCTTCACCTTGGCCTGGCTGTCGATCTTCGGCAACAGCGCGCTGGACCAGGTGCTGCACCACGGCCAGCAGCAGCTGGCACAGCTGGCGGTGGATGATCCTCCGACGGTGCTCTACGCGTTGTTGGATGGCTACCCGTGGAGCCGCACGGTGATCGCGGTGACGGTGCTGGTCAGCTTCATCTTCTTCGTGACCTCGGCCGACTCGGGAGCGGTGGTGTTGTCCACGCTGTCCTCGCACGGTGGTGCGCCGGAGGATGATGGTCCGCGCTGGCTTCGCGTGTTCTGGGGCACGGTGATCGCGGTGCTGACCGCCGGGCTGCTGCTGGCTGGGAGCATCGATGCGCTGAAATCGGCGGTGGTGCTGGCCTCGCTGCCGTTCTCGGCGGTCCTGCTGCTGATGATGTGGGGGCTGACCCGCGCCTTCAGTGACGAGTCGCACCGCAAGCGCGCGCTGCAGTACCGGCCCTCGCCGCTGATCGGCGACGATCGCCATCATCAGGGCTGGCGCCAGCGCCTGAGCCAGGCCATGCACTTCCCGGTGCGCGACCAGGTCTACCGCTTCATGGACGATACGGTGAAGCCGGCGATGGAAGCGGTGGCCGAACAGCTGCGCGGGCAGGGTTGGGATGTATCCACCCGCTTCGAGGCCGGCGACATGGAGCTGACGGTGAACCACGGCGAGCAGCAGGACTTCCTGTACCGGGTGATCCTGAGCGGCTACCTGACCCCGTCGTTCGCCGCTCAGCAGCTGCGCAACCAGCGCTACTACCGCGCTGAAGTGCATCTGTTCGAAGGCAGCCAGGACTACGACCTGGTGGGCTACAGCCGCAAGCAGATCATCAACGACATCATCAGCCAGTACGAACGGCACCTGCAGTTCCTGCACCTGAGCCGGTGATGGTAGTGCCGGCCGCTGGCCGGCAACGCGAACGGGGCGGCCCATCACCGCCGCCCCGTTGGCGCATCAGAACCGGCAGCGCGCCCCCAGCGAAATGAACTGCCCGCGCAGGTTGTACTGGCTGATGTCGAAACCATTGGAGCCACCGGCCGGGTCGAACGGCGGGTCCTTGTCGGTCAGGTTCAGCACCGACAGCGACAGCGTGGTGTTGGGAATCCCCTCGTAGGCCACGTACAGGTCCAGCTGGTGATACGGCTTGATGCGATCACGCAGGCCCGGGTTGCTGGTCGCTGTCGCCACGCGCTGGTCGTAGCCGCTCACGTACTGCAGGCTCAGCGTGCTGCTCCAGTCGCCCACTGCCCAGTTCAACGAGGTGGTGCCGCGGGTGCGCGGCAGTGCGCCGTGGCGGTTGTTGCCGGCCCCTTCATACGGTGCCTGGCCGGCCACCAGCGGCTGCTTGAAGCTGAGCAGGTGGGTCCAGCTGCCGGCTACGGTGAAGTTGCCCCAGCCCTCGGTGCGGAAGGTGCGGTTGGCTTCCAGGTCCAGGCCCGAGGTGGTCAGTTCGCCCTGGTTGGCATACTGGTTGGTGATGAACTGGATGCGTCCCTGTGCATCACGCTGCACGCGGCCGGGGAACAGCGTCGGGTTGTCGACGATGAACTGCGCGCTGTCCGGCTTGACCAGGTTGTCCTGCTCGATACGGTACCAGTCCAGGCCGATGCTGGTATCGCCATCCGGCGACCACACCGCGCCCACGTTGAAGTTGCGCGAGCGTTCGGCCTTCAGGTCCGGATTGCCGGTGCGGATGTTGGTCACGCCACGGCTGCCACCGGGCTGCAGCGGGTCCAGCGGATCGATCACCGAGCCGTAGCTGACGGTCTGGCCCGGCGCGATCTCCGGCAGCGACGGTGCACGGAAGCCACGCGAGAACGAACCACGCAGCAGCAGGCTGTCCAGCGGCTGCCAGCGCAGCGCCACCTTCGGCGAGAACGCGTTGCCGAAGTCGTCATAGTGGTCGCCACGACCGGCCACCTGCAGCTCCAGCGTGCGGTGCAGCGGCACGCTCAGTTCGGCGTAGGCGGCGCTGACCTGGCGCTCGCCGTTGACCACGTTGATGGCCGGGCGCAGTTCGGTGCCCGACAGCACCTGCGCACTGGTGCGCGCGTCCAGTGATTCCTTGCGGAACTCGGCACCCCAGGCGAAGCCGACCGCACCGGCCGGCAGCTCCCACAGCGAGGTCGAGGCCTTCACGTTCAACGAATGCAGCTTGTACCAGCCCGGACGCTTGGTCTGCAGGCGCAGTGCATCCAGTGCCCCCGGCGTGGCGGACGGGTTGAGGAAGTTGTAACTGCCATCGCGCAGGATCTGCTCGAACGCGTAGCGGTTGACGAAGTTGTCGACGTATTCGCGCTGCGCGCTCTGCGAGGTCAGCGCCGCCACTTCCCAGTCCCATCGCTCGCCGCTGCCGCGCACGCCGGCCAGCGCACGGTAGAACACCTGGGTGTTGTCCTTCAGGCGCGGGCCGAGATCGAAGAAGGTGTACTCGAACGGCAGCGGCGCGCTGCCCGGGTTGTTCGGGTGGCCGACCGGCAGCACCGCCGGCACGTCGATCAGGGTGCCGGTGGCCGGGTTGTACGCGCGCAGGCCGGGGCCGACGGTCAGCGGCGCGCTGAAGATCTGGTCGGCCTTGTTGTGGCTGTACAGTACGTCGGCGAAGGCTTCGACGCTGTCGTTGAAGCGGTAGGTCGCGCTCAACGACGCCTGCAGGCGCTCGGCGCCGGGCTGCAGGGTTTTGAACGGCTGGGCGTTGAAGGCGCAGGCCTGGCCGGGCAGGGTGCTGCCGAAATCGCTGTACGGGCGCAGCTGGCTGCCATCCGGGCAGTTGGCGAACGGTTGCGGTGCGCGCGGGTTGGACAGCCAGTTGCCACCGGCGGTGGACCAACCGGCCAGGCGACCGCCGGGCTTGTCGCGGAAATCGCCGCTGCGGGTGTAGGCACGCTGGTCGGCGTCGAGGCGATCACGCTTGAGCAGGTCCAGCCCGAACAGCACGTTCCAGCCCTGCTGTTCAAGGTCACCGAAGCCAGCCAGCAGGCTGGCCTTGCGCTCGTTCAGGCCGCCCTGGGTGGCGGTACCGAAGCCGCCGCCGACTTCCACGCCCTGGAAGTTCTTTCGCAGGATGATGTTGATGACGCCGGCGATGGCATCGGAACCGTACACCGCCGAGGCGCCATCCTTCAGCACTTCGATGCGTTCAACTGCGCTGATCGGCAGCGCGTTGAGGTCGACGAAGGTGTCCTGGGTGTTGAGCGCGAAACCGAAGTTGGAGACGCGGTAGCCGTTGACCAGCACCAGCGTGTTCTTCGGAGACAGGCCACGCAGGCCGATCGAGGCCGAGCCGGCGGCGAAGCTGCCGGTGTACTGTTCGTCGAAGCTGTTGCCGGCATTGGCCGACAGGTTGCGCAGCACGTCGGTGAGGGTGGAGCGGCCGGTCTGCTCGATCTGTTCGCGGCTGACGATCTGCACCGGGTTCGGCCCGGCGGTATCGCTGCGCTTGATGTTGGAGCCGGTCACCAGCACGGCGCCGAGGGTGGTGCTGTCCTTGCCGGTGTCGGCGGTTTCAGCGGCGCCGGCAGCGCCGGCGGTGAGGCCCAGCGCGATCGCGCCGGCAAGCAGGTTCAGGGTGGTGCGGTACATGGAAGCGACAACGCCGAACGGGGGAGGAGCCGTCAGTACCGCACGCAGGCACGTGCGCCTTCCAATGACGAAAGCGCATTCAGTTATACATCACAGGTTCTTAACGAAAGTCGGTGCCTCCGTTGGAGCAGACCCACTCGGTGGGTGCGGCACCGATCTTTGGTGGGTGCGGACCGTTGGTCCGCACACCCCTGCAGCGTCACAGCCCTTTCCCTGTGGAAAGAAGCCTCATCCCCCCGCGCTACGCGCGAGAGTCGACTGACAGTCGACTCTACCGGGGCAGCGCCATTACCGGGACAGCGCCATTACCGGGGCAGCGCCATTACCGGGACAGCGCCATTACCGGGGCAGCGCCATTACCGGGGCAGCGCCATTACCGGGACAGCGCCATTACCGGGACAGCGCCATTACCGGGGCAGCGCCATTACCGGGACAGCGCCATTACCGGGGCAGCGCCATTACCGGGACAGCGCCATTACCGGGACAGCGCCATCCGCTGAGGCATCAAGGCCGCAGCAACACCTTGCCGTTACGGCCCGAACCGGCGCCGGCCTTCGCTGCCTGGGCGATGTCGTCCAGTGCGAAGATCTGCTCCACCGGCAGGGTCAGTTCGCCGCTCGCCGCACGCTTCAGCAGTTCGCCAACCAGCCGGCGCTTGTCCTCCACCGCCATCGCCTGGCTGACCTTGCTGCCCCAGAAGCCCTTCACCGTGGCCTCCTTGTAGATCAGGCCGCCGGACGGGATGCGCATCGGTTCGCCGCTCATCACACCGAACGACACCAGCGTGCCGTGGTGGCCGAGCAGGTCGACCAGGTCACCGCTGGCGTCGCCGCCGATGGAATCCACCGCGGCCGCGGCCTGTGCTTCGCCGGTCGCCTCACGCACGCGATCCTTCCAGCCGTCCAGCGAGGTGTCGAATACATGATCGATGCCCAGCGCCTGCAGCTGCGCGACCGCATCAGCATTGCGCACCAAGTTGGCCACATGCACGCCACGCGCCCGCGCCAGCATCGCCAGCGACTTGCCCACCGCGCCGTTGGCGGTGTTCTGCACGATCCACTGGCCCGGCTCGACGTGCAGGAACTCCAGCAGCATCAGCGCGCTCAGCGGCATGGCAATCAGCTGCGCGGCCATTTCGTCGGGGATCGCCTCCGGCATCGGAATCACCATGCGTGCCGGTGCGATGAACGCCTCGGCCCAGGTTCCGTGTACCGAGGCGGCGGCCACCCGCTGGCCGATCTGCAGGCCGTCGACGCCGTCGCCGAGTGCGTCGACCACACCCAGTGCTTCACTGCCACCGATTGCCGGCAGCGTCGGCTTGTAGCCGTAGAGGCCACGCACGGTCAGCAGGTCGTGGTTATGGATCGAGGCCAGCACGGTGCGGATGCGCACCTCGCCGGGGCCGGGCTCGGGCAGCGGCGCATCGGCAATGGCAAGGACGTCGGCCGGGTCGCCGAAGGAGGGGTACTGGGCAGCGCGCATGGGCGGTGTTCCGGGGAAAGTTGATGTTGTACCAAACTGGGGACGCAGGCGCTGTCGACAAGGCGCCGCAGGTGCAACACGGCATCCTGCGACTGATCGTCGCGACATGTGTTGATTACCGCATCTTGTGTTGACGAGTTCGGATATCCCCACTATGTTGTGGCCGTCACTCCCGGTCAGCCGCCGCCGCCGGACATGCAGCAAACGTCCCGCGGCCCGCCCCTGAGGCTTGCCGTGTCGACGCGGCCGCCATCGTGCGGACGCAGGTCGCCCCCACGGCCCGGATACCGGCCGCAGGCGCAGGCAGATGCCGACGACCTACGTTCCCGTGCCCTGGCAATCCACCCGTTCGCCCCGTGCGCCGGTATCGCGTTCAGGGCCGCCATGGCATCGACCGCCAACGCGCGTGCGAGCCTGGAGTTTCACCACCATGACCGACAGTACCTTCCGCGTGGCCGATCTGGCCGGCGCTGGCGACGCCTTGCGCGCCGGTGGCGAGCGTGTGCCGACCTGGATCACCAAGGAGGCCGGCAACCGCCGCCTGCCGTTCGAGGCCGAGCGCCTGCAGCGCAGCATCGACGCCGTGCATGCCGAGTTCCCGCAGCTGGACGCGAGCGACTACCGCCGCGTGGTGCAGGCGATGGTCGAGCGCAAGCCCAGCATCAGCGCCGATGACCTGGTCGATCTGCTGATCCGCGAGGCCGAGTCGCGGGTGGACCTGGTCGCACCCGAGTGGGAACAGTTTGCCGCGCGCATCTACCTGCGCCGCCTGTACAAGCGCGCCAGCCGCAACCGCTTCTACGATGTCGGCCTGAAGTACGGCTCCTACGTGGGCCTGCAGGAAAGCCTGGCCGACCGCGGCATCTACAGCAACGACATCCTGCGCTGCTACTCGAAGGAAGAATTGCAGCAGGCCGGCGAGATGATCGATCCGGAGCGCGACCGACTGTTCGCCTACAACGGCCTGTACCTGCTGGCCACGCGCTATCTGGCCAGCGATCGCAGCCGCGAGGTCTACGAGCTGCCGCAGGAGCGTTGGCTGACCATCGCGCTGTACCTCATGCAGGAAGAAAAACCGCGTGAGCGGCGCATGCAGCTGGTCGGCGAGGCGTATTGGGCGCTGTCCAACCTGTACATGACGGTCGCCACACCAACGTTGGCCAATGCCGGCAAGGTGGGTGGGCAACTGTCCAGTTGCTTCATCGACACGGTGGATGACAGCCTGCAGGGCATCTATGACTCCAACACCGATATCGCCCGTGTGTCCAAGCATGGCGGCGGCGTTGGCGCCTACCTGGGCTATGTGCGCAGCAGCGGCGCGCCGATCCGTGGCGTGGCCAATTCCTCTGGCGGCGTGGTGCCGTGGATCAAGCAGCTCAACAACACCGCGGTGTCGGTCGACCAGCTTGGCCAGCGCAAGGGCGCGGTGGCGGTGTACCTGGACATCTGGCACCGCGACATCGAAGCGTTCATGGACCTGCGCCTCAACAACGGCGACCAGCGCCTGCGCGCGCACGATGTGTTCACCTCGGTGTGCGTGCCCGACCTGTTCATGGAGGCGGTGGAGCGCCGCGCCGACTGGTACCTGTTCGACCCGCACGAGGTGAAGCAGGCCAAGGGCTGGTACCTGCAGGACTTCTACGACGAGACGCGCGGCGCGGGCAGCTTCCGCGACCGCTACGCCGAACTGGTGGCCGACGAGCGCATCAGCCGCCGCACGGTGAAGGCCATCGATCTGTTCAAGCGGATCATGCTCAGCCAGCTGGAGACCGGCAACCCGTTCCTGTTCTACCGCGACGAGGTCAACCGCCGGAACCCGAACAAGCACGCGGGCATGATCTATTCCAGCAACCTGTGCACCGAGATCCTGCAGAACATGAGCCCGACGCGGATGATCCAGGAGATCGTCAGCGGCGACCAGATCGTCACCACACGCCGCGCCGGTGACTTCGTGGTCTGCAACCTGTCCTCGATCAACCTCGGCCGGGCGATCAGTGCGCCGGATGACCTGCTGGCCACCGACGTGCTGGAGCGCCTGATCCCGATCCAGGTGCGCATGCTCGACAACGTGATCGATCTCAATGCGCTGCCGGTGCCGCAGGCCACGATCACCAACCGCAAGTACCGCGCCATCGGCCTGGGCACGTTCGGTTGGCACCACCTGCTGACGCAGCAGGCAATCCAGTGGGAATCACCGGATGCCGAAGAATTGGCCGACCGCCTCTACGAACGCATCAACTTCCTGACCATCCAGGCCAGCGCGCAACTGGCGAAGGAGAAGGGCAGCTACCCGATGTTCGCGGGCAGCGACTGGCACAACGGGCGTTACTTCCGTGACCGCGACTACAGTGGCGCCGCGTGGGACAGCCTGGCCCGCGAAGTGGCCACGCACGGCCTGCGCAACGGCTGGCTGCTGGCGGTGGCGCCGAACATGAGCACCGCGCAGATTGCAGGCTCCACGGCCTCGATCGACCCGATCTACAGCGCGTTCTACTACGAGGAAAAGAAGGACTTCCGGCGGCCGGTGGCGGCGCCGGGCCTGTCGCTGGAAACCTGGCCGTACTACGAGAAGGGTGCCTACAAGGTCGACCAGTTCGCCAGCGTGCGCCAGAACGCGCGCCGCCAGCGCCATGTCGACCAGTCGATCAGCTTCAACCTGTACGTGCCCAGCACCATCCGCGCCAGCACGTTGCTGGAGCTGCACCTGAGCGCCTGGCGCGAGGGCCTGAAGACCACCTACTACGTGCGCTCCAACGACATCGACATCAGCGAATGCGAATGGTGCTCCAGCTGATCGCCGGCGACCCACGGCAATGCCGGCCGCTGCCCGGCAACCCCGTGATCTTCGGTAGTGCCGGCCGCTGGCCGGCAACACGATAGAAAGAGAACGAAGGCAGAAAACCATGGCAACTCCCCTCGACCGCATCAAGATCCTCGAACCGCGCCATCCCAACCGCAGCACCGGCATCATCAACGGCCGCACCAGCGGCATCCTCAACTGGAACGACATCCCGTACCCGTCGTTCTATCGGGCCTACAAGGAGCTGTCGACCAACTTCTGGATTCCCGACGAGGTCGACATGAAGCTGGACGCGCGCCAGTACGGCGAGCTCAACGCGCGCGAGAAGAACGCCTACGACTCGATCATCGGCCTGCTCGCCACGCTCGACTCACCGCAGACCCGCTTCATCTACAACGTGGCCGAGTACATCACCGACCCGGCCGCGCACGCCAATGCGGCGATCATCGGGCAGCAGGAAGTGATCCACAACGAGAGCTACAGCTACGTGCTGGCCTCGATCACGGACCTGCCCAACCAGAACCGCATCTTCGAGATCGCCCGCACCCATCCGACCATCATCAAGCGCAATGCGCCGATCATGGGGGCGTATGACGATTTCATGCGCGAGAAGACCGCCGAGACCCTGCTCAAGTCGTTGATCCAGTCCTCGATCCTGGAGGGCATCAATTTCTATTCCGGGTTCGCGTACTTCTACAACATGGTGCGGCAGAACCGCATGAACGGCACCGGCAAGATCATCAGCTTCATCAACCGCGACGAGCTGGCGCATACCAAATTCATCAGCGAGCTGATCCGCGCCATCATCGGCGAGAACCCGGAGCTGCAGACCAACGAGCTGACCGCCTACGTACACCAATCGTTCGAGCATGCCATCGAGCTGGAGACGCAGTGGTCGTCGGAGGTGCTGGATGGCATCGACGGCATCGACGTGGACGAGATGGTGCGCTACGTGAAGTACCGCGCCAACAAGATGGCCGGCATGCTCGGCATCGAACGCCTGTACAGCGACACCACCGACAACGTGATGCCGTGGATCAAGGCCTACGCCGACAACTTCACCGAAACCAAGACCGACTTCTTCGAGATGCGCAATGCAAGTTACAAGAAGACCAACGTCGACAACGGCTTCGACGACCTGTGAGTCCGGCGCCGCGCTGAGCATCCTGGTGGTGGTCGCCTCGTTGAGCGGCAATACCCGCGAACTCGGCCGGCAGATCGCCGAGCGCTGCCGCGCTGCCGGCCATGTGGTGCACTGGCAGGAGGCCGACGACCTGCGCCAGGCGCCGCCGCTGGCGGCCGACGAGGCTGACCTGGTGCTGCTGGGCTGTTGGACCGACAACGCCGGCCGCACGCCGTCGGAGATGAAGGCATGGGTGGCCGGTATTGCCGAACGCGGCGAGCGGCCGCGGCAGCTGGCGGTGTTTGGCACCGGCGAAACGCAGTGGGGGCAGGAGTACTACTGCGGCGCCGTGCACCGCCTGATCCGCTACTTCCGCAGCGACTATCCGCCGCTGGAAATCGAACAGATGCCGCATGGTCAACGCCATGCGGGGGCCATCGAGGCCTGGACCGACGCGGTCCTGGCCCACTATTGGAGCAACACCGATGCAGATCATCGACGCCACCACGCCTGAGCAGTTCCAGCAGCTGCTGGCCGAGCACCCGCGGGTGCTGGTGGATTTCCACAAGGACCAGTGCCCGGGGTGCCGGATGCTGGAGATGTCGTTGCACCGGGTGGCCAACAGCGTGGCGGGGCAGGGCACGACCCTGCTGCGCGTGCAGCTGGAAGTGCTGGGTGAGGCGTTCTTCAGGGAGCTGGGGCTGCGGCAGACGCCGACGCTGTCGCTGTTCCGTGACGGTGACGAACGTACGCGCCTGGCCGGGTTCCAGTCGCCGCAACAGATCGAGGCCGCGATCGCGTTACATCTGTAGCATGGAGATGGTGGGGTCGGATCCCTTGCCAGAGGCAGGGGCTCTGGCCCCGCACCATGTAAAGGCATCCACGCATGGCGTGGATCTACCGGGGCAGGGGGCGCGCATTTGGCATCACCCGCCGCTGAAGGTATCCACCAGCAGCTTCACGTTCAATACCACGATCACCAGCGCGATCACCCAGGCGATCGCGCCCAGCCAGCGCGGGGCTACCAACGCGCCCATCGTCATCTTGTCGGTCACGATCCGCACCAGTGGGATGATCGCGAACGGCAGCTGCATCGACAGCACCACCTGGCTCAGCACCAGCAGCTTTACGGCGCCCTGGTCGCCGAACAGCATGATCACCACCACCACCGGAATGATTGCCAGTGCGCGCGTGATCAGCCGCCGCAGCCACGGCGGCAGGCGCAGGTGCAGGAAGCCTTCCATCACGATCTGGCCGGCCAGCGTGGCGGTCACTGTCGAATTCAGGCCCGACGCCAGCAGGGCCACCGCGAACAACGTCGCCGCCGCGCCCACCCCCAGCATCGGCGCCAGCAGCTGGTGGGCCTGTTCGATGTCTTCCACGTCGAAACGGCCATTGGCATGGAACACCGCCGCCGCCAGGATCAGGATGCTGGCGTTGATGAACAGTGCCAGGGTCAGCGCAAGGGTACTGTCGGTCACCGCCCAGCGCAGCGCGCTGCGACGGCCCTCATCGGTGCGCGGGTAGGCACGGGTCTGCACGATGGACGAATGCAGGTACAGGTTGTGCGGCATCACCGTGGCACCAATGATGCCGATCGCGATGTACAGCGCGTGCGGATCGGTCACTACCTGCGCGCGCGGAATGAAGCCGCCCAGCACGTCCATCACCGGCGGTGCGGCCAGCGCGATCTGCACCATGAAGCAGCCGAAGATCACCATCAGCAGCGCGATCACGAAGGCTTCCAGCGCACGGAAACCGCGGTTCATCAGCAGCAGCACCAGCAGCGTGTCCAGGGCGGTGATCACCGCGCCCCACAGCAGTGGCAGATCGAACAGCAGTTTCAGTGCGATCGCGGTGCCGATCACCTCGGCCAGGTCGCAGGCGATGATCGCCGCCTCGCACAGCGCCCACAGCGCCAGGTTAACCGGCTTGGGGTAACGCGCGCGGCAGGCCTGGGCCAGGTCCATGCCGGTGGCGATGCCCAGCCGCGCCGAAAGCGCCTGCAGGATCACCGCCATCAGGTTGGAGACGAGGATGACCGACAGCAGCAGGTAGCCGAAGCGTGAACCGCCGGCGAGGTCGGTGGCCCAGTTGCCCGGGTCCATGTAGCCGACCGAGATCATGTAGCCGGGGCCGAGGAAGGCCAGCAGGCGGAACCACCAATGGCCCTTGTCGGGCACCGCGACCGAGGCGTTGAGCGCACCCAGGCTGGCCGGAGTGGAGGCCGAAGGGTCACGGGGCGCCAGGGTGTTCATGGATTCGAATATAGCTCCTGCTATAGTCATTAGCAATGTGAAACAATCGTCTTTATCGCGTTACTGGTCCAGAATTCAGGTTCAACACCGGATCCCCCCGGAAGGACAGGCGCAGGCGTGGGCAAGACCGACGATTCGACATCGCTGAAAAGCACCCCCTTGATCGAGGCCGAGCGCCAGGTCGAGAGCTTCCGGCAAGTGCGCGAGGCGCACCGGATGGAGCTGGTGGAGGACTATGTCGAGCTGATCTCGGACCTGCTGGCCGACGGCGGCGAGGCCCGCCAGGTCGACATCGCCACCCGCCTGGGCGTGGCCCAGCCCACCGTGGCGAAGATGCTGCGGCGCCTGGCCCGCGATGGCTGGGTGGTGCAGCGGCCGTACCGCGGCGTGTTCCTGACCCCGGAAGGCGAGGCGCTGGCCCATGCCAGCCGCCAGCGTCATCAGACCGTGGAGCGTTTCCTGCTGGCGCTGGGCGTGGACGCGGATACCGCGCGGCGCGATGCCGAGGGCATCGAGCACCATGTGAGCGAGCAGACGCTGGCGTTGTTTGAAGCGTTCGTGCGCAAGGCCGAGGGCGGGGCGCTGTAACGGTAGCGCCGGGCCATGCCCGGCGGCATTTCGCGCGACCCTACAATCCAGGCGGGCAGCGTGCCTGTTCCTGCGCGCACGCCCGTTTCGTCCATTCCTTCAGCACTGGCTGCAGGCCGTCGTAGCGTCGCCCTTGCCAGCCATTGGCCAGCACCGTGCCGTCGGCATCGATCAGTACCAGATTCGGCGGTGCCAGCCCAGCCAACGCCTGCAGTGCCGGCATGCGCGCGGTGCGGCGCGGGTCCAGCACCGGCCACGGCATGTCCTGCGCGTGCATGTAGCGGCGCAGCGCGGCCTCGCTCTCATCCAGGCTGACGTACACCACTTCGGTATCGGCGCCGGCCTCGCGCAACGCGTCGCGCACGCTGCGCAAGGTGGGTACAAAGGCATGGCACGGTGCACACCAGTCGGCACCAAAGTACAGCGCCACCAGCTTCGGCGGCGGCGTCCATTGCATCGGCCGCAGCGTGCGCTGTTCCGGCCGCATCAGCGAGGCCGAAACCTGCGCATGCAGGTCCGTGGCCATTGCGGGTGCGCCCAGCAGCAGGGCGCTGACCAGCGACAACGTTCGCAGCAACTCAGAACGCATAGCGCAGGTTGACGTACCACGAGCGCGCGAAGCGCGGCCCGTAGACATAGTCGCTGTCACGCAGCGCGCCCACTTCCAGATCCTTCTGGCGCTGATCGAACACGTTCTTGACGCCAGCGGCTACCGACACTTCCTGCTGCGCCTGCGCGCCCAGATGCCGGTGCCAGCGCGCCCCGAGATCGGTGACCAGGAACGAGCGCGTACGGTGCAGCTCGCCCAGCCGGTTGTTCAGCACCGACATCGGCCCGGTATGGCGCAGCGCGACGAAGGTCTCCCACGGTTCGGCCGGCATCCAGCTCAGCTGGGCCAGGCCGGTCCAGCGTGGGGTCTTCAGGTAGTCGCGGCTTTCGATCACGGTGTCGCCACCATCGCCGGTGTCGTCGAAGATGCGCTGTGGTTCGCGGAAGCGCGAGCGGTACCACGAGGCACCGGCGGTCAGGCGCCACTGCGGAGACGGCTGCCAGCCGAGGTTGGTTTCCGCGCCCAGCACGTTTGAACCGGAGGCGTTGTAGCGCAGCTGGCTCAATTGCCCGTCATCGCCACGCTGGATCTCACCCAATGCGAAGGTGTCGCGGATGCGTGCATAGGAGGCCGTGGCATCCCAGCTCCACACCGGATTGGCCGGGTCCGAGCGCCAGTCGAAGCCGAACAGGGTGGTCAACGCGCGCTCTTCCTTCAGGCCATCGGTATTGCGCACGCGCACCTGCTCGCCCCCCAGCGTGTCGACATGCACGTCCTCGACGAAGATCTCCGGAGCACGGAAGCCGGTAGCGATGCCGGCACGCCACTTCAGGTTGGGCGTGGCCTGCCAGGCCAGCGCGATGCGCGGCGAGAACACCGCGCTGTCCAGTTCCGAGCTCTTGTCCACGCGTGCACCCAACACCAGGTCGACGTTGTCGCGCAGGCTCCACTCGTCCTGGATGAAGGCGCCCAGGTTGTGGAAGGTCGCATCCTCCAGTACCGCAAGACGCTGGCCGTCACCGGTGCGGTTGTCGTCGCGCAGCGCCTCGTGCTTGTACTGCACGCCGAAGGCCAGCGCGTGCGCACCCAACCGCCAGTTCAACTGGCTGTCGATGTAGTGCAGCGGGTTGTGGGTGCGGCCGTACTGGCGCCACGAACGCGAGGCCGCGCTGCCGGCCACGTTCGGGTCCAGCTGCGACGGGTCATAGCCCGGCGCGGACGGATCGGTGACTACGTCGCCCAGACCGCCATAGAAGCTGTCGCGGTCAATGTCGGCGAAGGCGTAGGCCAGGCGGAAATCGACGTCGGCATTGATTTCCTGGTCCCACGATACGCTGCCGCGGCGGTATTTCGTATCCAGCGATTCGGCGATGTTGGCCAGGTATTCCGGCTGGTCCAAGCGGTTGCCGCCACGCCGGGTTTCATCGGTCACCTGCAGGTCCAGGCGCAGCCGCGTTCCCGGCGTCGGTGCGTACCAGGCCTGCAGCCCGCCGACCTTGAGGTTCTTGCGGGTGATTTCGGTGTAGCCGTCACCGTTGTAGTCGATGCCGCTGTTCCAGTTGCGCTGGGCAATCACCGACAGGCCGGCGTCTGCTTCCTTGGCCACCAGGTCCAGCCGCACATCGGCGTTCTTCTGCGGCGTACCCTTCAGGACATCCACGCCGGCCTGCACATGGCCACCGCTGCGCGCCGGCAGCGGCGGAATGAGGTTGATCACACCGGCAACCGCACCCGGCCCATACAGCGCCGAACCACCGCCCTTGACCACTTCGATGCGGTCGACGAACCCGGCCGGGATCTGTTCCAGGCCGTACACGCTGCCCAGCGTGGACAGCAGCGGGATGCCATCGAACAACAGCTGGTTGTAGGCGCCGGGCAGGCCCAGCAGCTGTACTTCGCTGGTATTGCAGTTCTGGCAGTTGCTTTCCACGCGCAGGCCGTTGATCAGCTCTGCGGCGCGCGAGAAGTCGGTGGCCGCGCGCAGCGCGATGTCTTCCTTGCGCAGCACTTCGGTGCGGATCGGCACGTCCGACAGCAGGCGTTCGCTGCGGGTGGCAGTGTTGACCTTGACCTGCACGCGGTCCAGCTCGGTCGGCTTCGGTGCGGCGGCCAGTGCGGGCAGTGGCAGGGTCAGGGCGATGGCGGCGGCCAGGGGCAGCCGATGGAAGAGGGGGGTGGCAACGGGCATGAGGGCGTCGTCCTTGGGAGAGGAAAGGCGGCGAGGGCGACCTGGCTGACGTATATGAAAGCAGAGGGTTATAGATATAGCAAATGCTATATAAATAAGTCGGTGCAATCACGAAGCCGAAAGCAGGATCAGACCATCGCGGACGACATTGTTATAACATTACAAATAAGCGCCAGAACCCTGCCGGATGTCATGGCCGGCAGGGTGCGAGGGGAGTTGAGGAACGCCGCCCCAGGCCTGGGCCCGGGGCGGCGTTGGCCTTACCAGGCGGCGCGCAGGCCCACTTGGGCACCATGGTTGCGGTAGCCGCTGTCGCCGCGCTGCACACGCAGGTCACCCCATGCGCTCCAGCGCTGGCCCAGCTGCAGCTGGGCACCGGCCTGCACTTCGTAGCGGTTCTCCGGCGTCTTCGCGCTCAACGACTCGCTGTTGAAGCGCATGGCCTCATCGCGCTGGCCACGCAGCCAGTTCACCGCCAGGAACGGCTGCACGCGGTTGCCCTGCAGCGTGCTCTGGCCAAACAGGCGCAGGCCGAGGCGGCTGTTGAGGCCGCCGCCGCGACCGTCTTCGACCGTGGTGCCATTGTTTTCAACCAGACTGTCGCCGTCGTAGTCGGTCCAGGTCAGCTGCGCCTGCGGCTGCAGGTACAGCGTGCTGGCCTCAGTGCTGCGGATGGCCCAGGCATAACCGGCTTCCAGCGATGCACTGCGGGTCCTGGAGTCGTAGGTCTCACGGGCGATGCCTTCGCCCTGCACCTCGTTGTCGAAGCGCGCCGCCTGCAGCCAGCCGTCCACATACAGGCCGGCACTGCTCTGTGCATCCTGCACCCAGCCCAGGTAGACACCGGCCGACTTGCCCTTGACCTTGCCGCGGGTGCCATAACCGCTCAGCGTCGACACCGCCTGTGTGGTCGCCTCGCCGGTGCCGAGCATGACGCCGACCTGGCCACGGCCATCGCCCCAGCGCCAGACATCGCTGCCCAGCTGCAGGGTGTTGATGTGGGTACGGGCATCGACCTGGCCGGCCACGTTGGCTTGCAGCTGGTCACGCCCGGCGCGCACCCAGGTGCCGGTGCGGGCGCGGTCGAAACCGGGCTCGCCGCGGTCATGGCGGCGCAGCTGGAACATCTGCACGGCCGCGGCCTGGTTGGCCAGGTACGCGCCCGGCTCCGGACGCAGCACGGGGACCGGATCGACCGGATCGGTGGGATCGACCGGGTCCACAGGGTCGACCGGGTCCACGGGATCCACCGGCGTGCACTCCGGCAGCGACGGATTGATATCGCACGGATCGCCGGTGTAGACCGAGGTCAGGTACCAGTTGCCGTTGGCGGCGCCCGGCGAGCCCTTGTGCAGGAAGTACTCGTGCATGCCGCCGATGGCACGACCCTGCATAGTGAACTTGCCATTGCTGGTACCGTCCACCTGCACCAGCGGAATACCGTTGACGGTCTGCGCGCCAGCACCGGCAATGTTGTTGACGGTGACCTGGGTGGTGCCACTGGTATCACCGGTCACGTGCATGCGCGAGCTTGCTGCGTCGTCGCCGGCCAGCACGGTGTTGAAGTGCAGGGTGCCGCCATTGCCGGTGTAGTTGCCGTTGACCGTCAGCTGCGGATAGGCCGCAGTGCCCGCTGCACCGAGGAAGATGCTGCTGCCTGCACCCAGGGTGAGGTTGCCGGTGTTGCTGTCGCCGGACAGCGTCCAGCGACCGCCCTGGTCGACGATGACGTCGGCTGGGCCGAGGATACGGCCGGTGAGGTCGAGGCCGTCAAGGAAGCGCAGCGTGCCGCTGGCGGTATCGGCAATGGTGATGTCGCCCTTGAGCGTGGAGGTGCGGGCGGTGAGGTCGAAGTGGGCGTTGTCGCGGGTAGAGATGATGACGCCGTTGCTCCCCACCAGAGTCGCATCATTCTGTATCAACAGCGTATCCGGGCGGGATACAGAAGGCAGATGAGCGCCGAACAGAATGGCGCTGCCGTTGCTTGCTTCGACGTGTGAACCATCAACCATCACGCCCCAGTCGGCGAGATTCTCTTCGATGGTTGGGCTCGAGATGATCAGGATTCCAGCTGTGGCTCCGTTGACCGTCGAGCCATTGCGCAGCGAAACGGAGCCCGCACCGACAGAGACCCCATACGTACCGCCGGAAATGGTCGAACCGTCTACATCAGCGTAGCCGCCGGCGAGCACCTGCAGTCCGATGCGTGTGGAAGTGAGCGAGCTGTCGATCAACGACACTCTGGGGTAGGGGCGTCCATTGCCATCGACAGCGCCTGATCGTGCCAAACCAAGGGCCGGGCCGGTTGTGGCGCTCAGCACCGAATTGCGGAAGACCGCTGTTGAGCTCCGTACGAAATTGCCTGTGGTTGACGTGAAGCCAGCACCATCTGCGTTGATGATTGTCTGGTGTGTGCCGCCTGCAGAGAACGAGTCCAGTGCGCCCATGCGGGCGCCCAGAACATTGGCGGTTCCTCCATGGACGGAGAGATTCTGTCCCTCGAAGGCACTTCCTGGGGTAATGGTGACGGTCTGGCCTGGGCCGACGTCGACAGCATTTGCGGTGCCCATGGCGGCGAGCATCAATGAGCTGGCTACGGCCAGACCCAACCGCGAACGGGCAAAGTTGGAAGGAAACTTCGGCGTGAACTGCATAATGCGCATGGGTGTTTCTCCTTGAAGCTCAGTGGGGCGGAACCTGCATCCGCAGGGCCGGAGGCGGCACTGTGCGGATCGGGTCCTGCCTGAGCCATGCAATTAATCTGAAATGCGGAGTGCGCCCGGGAGGTAAACGGAGCAGAATCCAGTCTCTGAATCTGCTCCTTGCAGGGCATTCCGTAGAGACGCTTACCAGGCGGCGCGCAGACCCACCTGGGCACCATGGTTGCGGTAGCCGCTGTCGCCGCGCTGCACACGCAGGTCACCCCATGCGCTCCAACGCTGGCCCAGCTGCAGCTGGGCACCGGCCTGCACTTCGTAACGGTTCTCCGGCGTCTTCGCGCTCAGCGACTCGCTGTTGAAGCGCATCGACGCGTCGCGCTGGCCACGCAGCCAGTTCGCCGCCAGGAACGGCTGCACGCGGTTGCCCTGCAGCGCGCTCTGGCCAAACAGGCGCAGGCCGAGGCGGCTGTTGAGGCCGCCGCCGCGACCATCCTCGACCGTGGTGCCATTGTTTTCGACCAGGCTGTCGCCGTCGTAGTCGGTCCAGGTCAGCTGCGCCTGCGGCTGCAGGTACAGCGTGCTGGCCTCACTGCTGCGGATGGCCCAGGCATAACCGGCTTCCAGCGATGCGCTCCGAGTCCTGGAATCGTAGGTCTCGCGGGCGATGCCTTCGCCCTGCACCTCGTTGTCGAAGCGTGCCGCCTGCAGCCAGCCGTCCACATACAGGCCGGCACTGCTCTGTGCATCCTGCACCCAACCCAGGTAGACACCGGCCGACTTGCCCTTGACCTTGCCGCGGGTGCCATAACCGCTCAGCGTCGACACCGCCTGCGTGGTCGCCTCGCCGGTGCCCAGCATCACGCCGACCTGGCCACGGCCATCGCCCCAGCGCCAGACATCGCTGCCCAGCTGCAGGGTGTTGATGTGGGTACGGGCATCGACCTGGCCGGCCACGTTCGCCTGCAGCTGGTCACGCCCGGCGCGCACCCAGGTGCCGATGCGGGCGCGGTCGAAGCCGGGCTCGCCGCGGTCATGGCGGCGCAGCTGGAACATCTGCACGGCCGCGGCCTGGTTGGCCAGGTACGCTCCGGGCTCCGGACGCAGCACGGGGGCCGGGTCGACGGGATTGACCGGGTCCACCGGATCGACCGGGTCAACAGGATCGACCGGATCCACCGGCGCGCACTCCGGCAGCGACGGATTGATATCGCACGGATTACCAGTGTAGGCCGAGGTCAGGTACCAGTTGCCGTTGGCAGTGCCGGGCATGCCCTTGCGCAGGAAGTATTCGTACATGCCACCGATGGCGCGGCCCTGCATGGCGAAGGTTGCGGTGGAGGTGCCATCGACCTGCACCAGCGGAATGCCGTTGACGGTCTGCGCACCGGCGCCATTGATGTTGTTGACCACGATCCGGGTGTTGCCGCTTGCATCGCCGGTGACGTGCACCTTCGAAGTCGGCGCATCGTCGGCGGCCATCACCGTATTGAAGTGCAGCGTGCCGCCCTGGCCGACATAGTTGCCGTTGACGGTCAGCTGGCGGAACTCACCCGGCCCGAGCAGGATGTCGCTGCCCGCACCCAGGGTGAGGTTGCCGGTGTTGCTGTCGCCGGACAGCATCCAGCGGCCGCCCTGGTCGACGGTGACATCGGCCGGGCCGAGGATGCGGCCGGTGAGGTCGAGGCCGTCGAGGAAGCGCAGCGCGCCGGTGGCGGTATCGGCGATGGTGATATCGCCCTTGAGCGTGGAGGTGCGGGCGGTGATGTCATAGGCAGCATCGCTACCGATCTCAATGATATTCCCATTGCCTCCGACCAGAACGGCATTGTTCTGCAGGGCGACTCGCATGACTTCAGGGTGCGTCCCAGCAGCAAGCGACAATGCGGCTCCGGCTCGCCCTTCCAGCCGCGAATCATCTACGAGCAATCCCCAGTAGGAGCTGTCGGGAGACTCGGCAGCGAGCACGGTGGAATAGCTCATCCTGATGCCATTTTCTTCGCCAATGGCGCTGGATCCACTCCGAAGGTTGACCGCAGCAGCACCAATTCGAATGGCAATCATGTCGCTGGTCAATTGTGTCCTGCTGGCATTCAAGGTGCCGCCGGCGTTTGCATTGAGTGCGAAAGAACGCCCGCTGATCTGGCTTTCGTTTGCTGTGATTGAAGCGCGGGGGCGCTCGGGGGAATGTCGTTGCGAAGAGAGCGTCATGCCGCCGAGAACTGTTGAGTTATCAAGGATGGCATTGCTGTTTGCAACCTGGCTCGGGCTTGTTGAGGCGTTGTTGAGCGTTGCGCCGTACAGTTGGATGCTTGACGGCTGACCACCTGCAGTTGAAGCCGAACTGATCCTGCCTACGTTCGCGTCGCGAACAATGAGCGTTCCACCAGCCAACGATACTTGGGTGCCTTCGCGAGGGCTGCCCGGCGTGATCACGAGCGTCTGCCCTGGGCCGATCGACTGGGCCTGCGCCCACGACGCTCCACCGGCCAGAATCAATGCGGTGGCAATAATCTGGCTCAGCCGTGATCGGACAAAAGTGGAAGCAATCTTCGGTGTGAACTGCATCATGCGCATGGATGTGTCTCCTTGGAACGTTGGGTGGGACCTGCATCCGCAGGGCCGGAGGCGGCACTGTGCGGATCGGGTCTTGCCTGGGCCATGCAATTAATCTGAAACGCCTGCAGCGACACCGATTGGGTTCAAACGCCGTTCACTGACGTATTCAGCTGAATGGGTCGCCGTGCTGGAATAGTGCACGGCAGGTGAGGGCGTCATGAAGATCGTGTTGGAACCACGCGAAACCCTATTCACATATGTAGATATGTGACGGGTGATCCAGTTCATGCAGGCGCGCGGGCGTCCGTCGCTGCGCTGCGACAATCGAGGTGAAGACCCACTGGGGAGCGCAGCGTCTGCCGCCAGGGCCGGACGCCATCGATCCGGCAATCGGGCAGGAATCAGCCGCGGCGGAACGCGGCGGGGGTGCGGGCGCCGACGATGATCATGCGGATCATCGTGGAGATCTGTTCAACCAGCTCCGGATCCTTCTCCGGCGGCAGGTCCATGGCGGTGGCGCCCATCGCGAACACCAGCCGGGTGATGGCCTTGGCCACCAGTTCCGGGGCATGCAGTACGGCGCCATCCAGTGCGGCCAGACGCACCAGGTCGTGCTGCAGCTCTTCCTCGAAGTAGTGCAGTTCGCGTTCGACCGCGTGCTTGAAGTCGTCCGAGCCGACCGCGCCTTCGCGCAGCAGCACGTGCAGCAGCTTGTCGTCGGCGCGCAGCTGCTCCATGAAGGTCTCCACGGAAACGCGCACCACGCTGGTGGCGGTGGAGGTGGCGCGCTGGCGGGCCTCGCCGATGATGGTGCGCAGCGAGCGGCCGGCGGCGTCGATCAGCGCCACGGCCAGTTCATCCATGTCGCGGAACTGACGGTAGAAGCTGTTCGGCGCGATGCCGGCCTCACGTGCCACTTCGCGCAGGCTGAGCGTGGACAGGCTGCGGTGCGGCCCGATCAGTTTCAGGGCGGCGGCCAGCAGATCCTCGCGGCTCACCGTACGGCGGGCCGGGCTGTTGGCATCTTCGGGCGGCGACAAGGCGGTGGCGGCGGCCATGGGGGTTCCGGTGGGGCGAGGCTGAATCATACCCAATCCGGTTCAATATACACATGTATACACAGGTGTATGTGCGCCCGTATAGTTCGCTCATGAGCGCTGTCGTCCGTCCGTCCCTGTTCTCTCCCTACCGCTGGGTCTCGCCGTCGCTGTTCGATTTCTGGGCGGGCCAGCTCAATCCCCTGTGGACCCTGCGCGAGCCGGTGGCCCGCCTGGTCCGGCGTGAGCCGGCCGGCGAGGGCGCGGCGACCCTGGTCCTGCGCACCAACCGGCACTGGGCCGGCATGCGTGCCGGCCAGCACGTCACCCTCGGCGTCGAGATTGAAGGACGCCTGTGGCAGCGCAGCTACAGCCCCACCGCACTGGGTCGGCGCGAGCTGGCGATCACCGTCAAGGCGATCGACGGCGGCCGGGTCAGCCAGCATCTGGTCAACCACGCGCAGCCGGGCGAACTGTTCCGCCTCGATGCCGCCTTCGGCGAGTTCCATATGCCGGCCGCGGCGCCGGTGCTGCTGCTGGCGGCCGGCAGCGGCATCACGCCGATGCGCAGCCTGTTGCGCGAGGCCTGCCAGCGCCCGCTGGCAGCGCCGGTGGACCTGTTCTACTGGGAGCGCACCGCCGCCCATCTGCAGTTCCGTGATGAACTGCAGGCGCTGGCCGCGGCCCATCCGAACCTGCGCGTGCACCTGCTGACCACCCGCGAGGGTGAGGTGCCGGCCGCGCGAATCGATACCCATGATCTGCAGGTGGCCGGCGATGACACGCCGCTGGCGCAGCGCCATGTGCTGGCCTGCGGCCCGGACGGCTTCGTTGCTGCCGCGCGTGAGCGCCTGGCGCACCAGGTGGCTGGCTTCCAGGCCGAAGCCTTCACCCCGCCGGCGCCGCTGCGCGATGCCAGCAGCGAAGGCGAGGTGTCGCTGACGCTCGCGCGCAGTGGCCGCCAGCTGAGCGTGCCGCGTGGCCGCTCGCTGCTGGAAAGCCTGGAAGCCCATGGCATCAAGCCCAAGCATGGTTGCCGCATGGGCATCTGCAATACCTGCACCTGTGATCGCGTCAGTGGCGCCACCCGCCATCTGCGCACCGGCGACCTGCAGTCCGAATCGGCACAACCGGTGCGGATCTGCGTGAGCGCACCGACCACCGACCTGACTTTGGATCTCTGAGGACGCCTGCCATGACCCGCGCTACCGACCGTGCCCTGAGTACTGCCGAGATGCATGCCTTCGGTGAGGAACTCGACGCGATCCGCGACCGTGTGATCGGCAGCCTCGGCGCCTCCGATACCCGCTACATCCGTCGCGTGGCTGCCGCCGTGCGCTGGTTCGGCGTGGGCGGCCGTGGCCTGCTGTTCCTTGCGGCGTTCTCGCCACTGTTCTGGATGCCGCTGCTGTGGCCGGCCGCGATCACCGGCACGCTGCTGCTGGCGCTGTCGAAGATCCTGGAGAACATGGAGCTGGGCCACAACGTCATGCACGGCCAGTTCGACTGGACCGGCGACCCCAAGCTCAATGGCAACACCTACGAGTGGGATATCGTTGCCACCGCCGACAACTGGCGCAAGACCCACAATTTCCGCCACCACACCTACACCAACGTGCGTGGCATGGACGATGACATCGGCTACGGCCTGCTGCGCATCTTCCCGGAACAGCGCTGGAAGCCGTTCTACCTGCTGCAGCCGATCATCGCACCGATCTTCGCGCTGCTGTTCCAGTGGGGCGTGGCCGCGCAGGACCTGCGCCTGGGCCGTTGGCTGAAGGGCCGCATCAGCGGCCGTGCGATGTGGATGCAGACCCGCCCGGTGGCGCGGAAAATGGCCCGCCAGGTGCTGAAGGACTACGTGTTCTTCCCGCTGCTGGCCGGCCCGTTCTTCCTCACCGTGATGCTGGGCAACATGGTGGCCAACGGCCTGCGCAACATCTGGACCTACGTGATCATCTTCTGCGGCCACTTCACCGCCGAATCGGAAACCTTCCCGAAGGAATGCCTGCGCAATGAATCGCGCGGCCACTGGTACCTGCGCCAGCTGCGCGGGTCGTCCAACATCAGTGGCGGCTTCCTGATCAACGTGCTGTCGGGCAACCTCAGCCACCAGATCGAGCACCACTTCTACCCGGACCTGCCGGCCAACCGCTATGCGGCCATCGCCAAGGAAGTGAAGGACATCTGCCGCCGTTACGGCCAGCACTACAACAACGGCTCGCTGCCGCGCCAGTTCGGCCAGGTGGTCTGGCGCATCCTGCGTCACGCGTTCCCGAGCAAGCCGCGCCGCCTGCCGATGTCGGACATCATGTCCGCACCGGCATCGGCCAACGCGGGCTGATCGACTCAGCCCGCTTTCGCCAGGTCCGCCTGCTCGCGGTCCAGGCGTCGCAGGAACACCTGCATTTCCTTGCGTGCCTGCTGGTCGCCCTTGCTGCCGGCCACGCTCAGGCCGCGTTGCCATGCTTCGCGCGCCGCCTGCGGCTGGCCACTGGCCAGCCAGGCCTTGCCCAGCAGCTTCCACGCCGCCGAGTACTGCGGATCAAGCACCACGCAACGGCCCAGATGGGTCGCCGCGCGCACCGGGTTGCCGGCATCCAGCCAGCCCTTGCCCAGGCCGAAGCGCAGCAGCGCGCCGTCCTTGCCGGCGGCAAGCATGCATTCCAGAGCTTCAATGTTCATCAGCGCACCTCCACCAGCAGCTCGGCTGGGCCGGGCTGGAAGCGGCCCCGATGGAACAGCAGCGGCGCGCCGCCGTTCTCGTGCACGTCGATGATGCGGCCGGCCAGCAGCAGGTGATCGCCCACCGGCCACTGTGCGTGGCGGGTACAGGTGAGATGGGCGACCGCACCGGCGATGCGCGGTGGGGCGTCCTCGTCGTCATCCAGCAATGCCAGGCCATCGAAGCGGTTGCGCACCTGCGGATCGGCGAAGCGCCGGGCCAGCGCTTCCTGGTCGGCCGCCAGCACGCTGATCGCAAAGCGGGTGGCGCGCTGGAAGGTGGACAGGCTCTGCGCGTGCAATGCCAGGTTCCACAGCACCAGGGGCGGCTGCAATGACACCGGCACGAACGAATTGATGGTCAGGCCGATGGGCTTGCCCTGCGCATCGCGTGCGCAGACGATGGCCACGCCGGTAGGAAAGTGGCCGAGCAGCCGCCGCAGTGCGCGCGGCGGCATCTCGACCGACGGCACCGGGGCCGGGGCGGGGAATACCCCCGCCCACGGCCCGGCGTACGGCATTGTCTCGCCGCTCATGAGGCCCTGGCCTGGCGGTAGCGCCGGCCGACCTCGGCCCAGTTGATGATGTTGAAGAACGCACCGATGTAGTCCGGGCGACGGTTCTGGTAGTGCAGGTAGTAGGCGTGTTCCCAGACATCCAGTGCGAGGATCGGGGTGTTGCCGGACAGGCCCACGGCTGCACCCATCAGCGGGCTGTCCTGGTTGGCGCTGCTTTCCACCTGCAGGCGGCCATCGCGATCGCTGGTCAGCCAGGCCCAGCCGCTGCCGAAGCGGGTCTGCGCCGCCTTGGTGAAGGCATCCTTGAAGGCATCGAAGCCGCCAAGATCGCGGTCGATGGCGGCGGCCAGCTCATCATCGGGTGCACCACCGTTGGTGCTGAGTACGGTCCAGAACAGGCTGTGGTTGGCGTGGCCGCCACCGTTGTTGCGGACCGCGCCACGCTGCGCCTCGGGCACGGCATCGAGGTTGGCGATCAGCGCCTCGACCGGCTGCTCGGCGATGCCGGCCTGCTCGATGGCGGCGTTGAGGTTGTTGACGTAGGTCTGGTGGTGCTTGCTGTGGTGGATCTCCATCGTGCGCGCATCGAAATGCGGCTCAAGGGCGTCGTAGGCGTAGGGGAGCGGGGGAAGCGAGTACGACATCGAATCAGTCTCCGTGGGGAAGGCCAGGGGGCTGGCCGTGGGGAGACTGTTATCGCACCTCAACATTGGTTGAGGTCAAGGGGAAGGATTGAAATGCGTGAAAGGGAGCAGGAGCGGCATGGTAGTGCCGGCCGCTGGCCGGCAATCAGCGAAGGTCGGGTTGCCGGCCAGCGGCCGGCACTACCAGAACCCGCTTTTCGAACCTCACCGGCGCGCTGACGTGCCCGCTGCCAGCGTTTTCATCAACTCAACTCAACCAGTCCTTGCACGCACCATCCACCTGGTCACCGCATACCTGCTGCATCCGCTGCTGCAGCCGCGCCAGTGTCTCCGCACCCTGGTGCTTGCCACTCCACGTCTTCAACTGCCCGGCCAGCCGCTCGAAGCGCTGGCGGGTGCGCTGGTGGTAGCCCGACGGCTGCGCTTCCAGTTCGGCGATCAGCGAGGTGGTGGCCTGCTCGATGCGTGGTGCATCGTCCGGCGCCAGCTTCAGCAGGCCCTCCACGTACAGCACGCCCCATTGCACGCGGGTGGCCGGGCCCTGGGCACCGTCGTAGGCACGCTTCAGCCACTCCAGCGCACCGGCGGTGTCGCCGCGCTGCTCGGCCAGTTCGGCCAGCTCGGGCATGTAGTAGTAGGGCTGTTCGCTGCGCTTCAGCTCGGCCAGCAACAGCGCCTCGGCACCCGCGTCGTCGCCGACCTCACGCAGGGCATAGACCGCGCTGCTGATTGTGGCCTGGCGCGCATGCGCATCGGTGGCGGCGGCATCGGCAGCGGCCACGCGCTGCTTGACCCGCTCAACCAGGGCCGCGGGCAGTGCGCCCTTCGGCTGCTGCTGGCGGGCCAGCGATACTTCGGTCAGCGCACGCGACAACGCGTCGTCCGCGCGATCACCGCGCTCGGCGTCCGCGCGCTCCAGTGCGACCAGCAGCTGCTGTCCCAGCGTGTTGCTGGTGGCTGGCCCAGCGCTGGCCTGCTTGACCAGCTGCACGCCTGCATAGCCCAGCAACTCACGGTTGCGGCGTACTTCTGCCGGTTGCGCCAGCACTGCCTGCAGCAGCTCGCGTACTTCGGTGGGCGAGGCAGCGGGTTTTTCGGCCGTTGCCAAGGCAAGCAGAGCGAAGCGGCGCTGCAGGGCGGCATCCGGTGCGGCCTTGGACAACTGGCGCAGTACGTCCTGGCTCCTGCGCTCGCCGGCCAGGCGGTTTGCGTCCACTTCCCAGCCGTAGTCGCCCAGTACCTGCCAGTCTTCGGTGGCCAGTCGGTCCGGCGTTGCCAACGCGGTGGCCAGGGTGGCGGCAACAGCACTGCGGCGGCCTGCGGCAACGGTCAGTGCCCGGGTCAGTTCGGCGGCGTCATTGCCGCCGGCCACGCGGGTGATTTCGTTGCGCTGTGGGTCCAGCACGATCAGGGTCGGATAGCCGCGTACGCCGAAGCGCTCGCCCCAGGCCTGCGCACCTTCCTCGTCGCCATCCAGATAGACGGGAACGAATTTGCTGGTCAGCGCGATGAAGGCCGGGTCCTTGAACAGGCCCGCCTTGAGCTGGTTGCACGGCGGGCACCAGACCGCGCCCCAGTACAGCAGCACCGGCTTGCCGCTGTCGGCGGCTTCGGCGAAGGCATCGTCCACATCGCCCTGGCGCCAGGCAATGGCGGACGCCGGCGCGGGTGCCTCGGCGGAGTTGGCGGTGGAAACCGGGGCCGGGGTGCAGGCGCTCAGCGCCGAAGCCAGCAGCAACACGGAAAGCGCGACGCGCATCGGCAGCATCTCGAAGGGCAGGGTGACAGGCCATTGTAGGAACCGCCGGGGAGCCCGCTGATTCAGTTTGCTTATGACGGGCGTGCTGCAGGGCATGACGCCCACCGGGCATTGCCGGGCAACGCCGGGCGGATGCCTTCAGGCCGCTGCCCGCACCATCTGCTGATACACCAACCCATTGAACTCGCCGACGTCACCGTCCAGCGCAAAGCCATAGCGCAGGTAGGTCGGTACTGCATTGAGCGAGGCGCGCACGGTCATGACCGGCTCGCGCACCTGTGGAACCACCGCCTCGAACAAAGCATAGCCGATGCCCTGGCCCTGGCAGGCGGGATCGACGAACAGCATCGCAAGGTGCCGGCCCTCCTTCAGTTCGATCACGCCGACGACACGGCCGTCCTGCTCGGCCACCAGGATGTGGCTGTCACCGTGCAGGCGCGCGCCGAATGCTTCGGCAGCGGCGACACTGCCGAAGGTGGCGATGCCGGCCGCGCTGAGCGAAGGCGCGACCGCCGCAGTGAACGCGGCCAGGCACACCGCGCTGATCGCAGGCAGGTCATCGACGTGGGCAGGGCGGATCGTCGGCATGCAGTGTTCTTCCGGTAGTGGGCGGCGCGTCATCGTTGCCGCAGGCCTGCACGCTAAGCTGGCGGCATGAGTGAGTTCAATCCTGCTTACGCTGCCTTGTTTCCGCAACAGGGCCTGAGCCTGGGCCTGATGACGCCTGTCGCCGCGCATGGACTGGCCGATCCGAATGAGGCGCGGCGCATTGCGCGACTGGCCGATGATCTGGGCTTTGCCGCATTGTGGACGCGTGATGTACCACTGATGGTGCCGCAGGGTCCGGACGCGACAGCAAGCGCGCTGGATGACCCGTTCCTGTGGCTGGGCATGCTGGCTGCCGCGACCGGACGCATCGTGGTCGGCAGCGCGGCCATCGTGCTGCCATTGCGGCAGCCGCTGCAGGTGGCGAAGTCGGCCTTGAGCCTGGACCGGATCAGCGGCGGACGGTTCGTGCTGGGCCTGGGTTCGGGGGACCGCCCCGAAGAGTTCGCCGCATTCGGCGAGGATCTGGAGGGCAGGGCGGCGACCTTCCGTGCGCGCTGGACGTTGCTGCGCGCGGCGCTGTCACCGGAGGCCGATGAGCGGACCGCCGTACTGCAGGCGACGGGTGGCTTCGACGTGCTGCCGGCGCCGGCAACCCGCATCCCGATGCTGGTGGTGGGTACCGCGCGGCAGAGCCTGCAGTGGATCGCGCGCGAGGCCGAAGGCTGGGCCACCTATCACCGCGAGGAGGCCGCGCAGGAAGGGCGCATCGGCCTGTGGCAGCAGGCGCTGGTGCAGCGTGGTGGGCCAGCCAAGCCGTTCGTGCAGTCGATGCTGCTGGACCTGCAGGCCGATCCGCAGGCGCCAGCCGAGCCGCTGCCGCTGGGCCTGAAGGTCGGCCGCGATGGCCTGCGTGACTACCTGCTGCGCGTGCGTGCGCAGGGCGTGGCGCACGTGATGTTCAACCTGGTCGACAACGGGCGGCCGATGGACGCGATGCTGCGTGAGATCGGGGAGCACGTTCTGCCACACACGCTCCGGTAGCTGTCCACCTCGGTGGGCTCCAGCGGTCGCGCACGGCTCGACTCTACATGGGGTTCGCATCTGCGTATCATTCGCATTTGATACCCCCATGCCGGAGCCCCACGTGACCCAACATTCCCCCATGCACCCGACCGGACGTCTGTTCGCCGCGGTCGCTTTCATCGAGGCCGTGACCTGGGCCGGCCTGCTCATCGGCATGTGGATGAAGTACGGCCCGATGGCCAACGTGGCGCTGGTGAAGCTGTTCGGGCCGCTGCACGGCGTGGCCTTCCTGGTCTATGTGGCAGTCACCCTGTTCGCGGCGGTGCGCCTGCGCTGGCCGTGGTGGGCCAGTGCGCTGGCGCTGCTGGCAGCCATCCCGCCGCTGGTGACGCTGCCGCTGGAGTGGTGGTTCAAGCGCCGTGGCCTGCTCGGCCTGCATGCAATGCGCTGAACCCACTGTTGCGCGCCCATTCAAGAGAATGGGTATCAAATGCAAATACGAGCCGTTATCATTTAAGGGTGGCGTCCGGTCCTGAGCAGGGCCGGTGCCGGGCGGGGTGCGCAGGCGTGCCCGGCCATCCTTTCCTGTTACGGCTGGTGTTCCATGCACGCACGTCCCGTCGTTCCCGGCTTGCCGGCGCTGGTGTTGGCTGCCCTGATCGGCACCATGGCGATGATGTCCTTCGTCGCCGTGATCGGCCCGGTGGTCCGCATGCTCGGCTTGTCCGAGTGGCATGCCGGCCTGTCGGTCACCGCCGCAGGCGTGTTGTGGATGCTGGCCGCGCGCCCCTGGGGCCAGCTCAGCGACCACATTGGGCGCAAGCGCGTGCTGATCCTGGCGATGAGTGCCTATACGGCGGTCTACATCGCACTGGCGGTGTTCATCGACGTCGCCCTGCAGGCGGTGCCGCCGGTACTGGTGTCGGTGCTGGTGCTGGTCGGCGCGCGCGGCTTGATCGGGCTGTTCTACGCGGCCGTGCCGCCCACGGCCGCTGCGCTGATTGCCGACAAGGCACCGACCGGGCAGCGCGCCAGTTTCCTCGCCCGGCTGGGCAGTGCCAACGCGCTGGGCATGGTACTGGGTCCGGCCGCTGCCGGCTGGCTGGCCTATACCAATCTTTCGCTGGCGCTGTACGTGGCCGCGTTGCTGCCGTTGCTGGCACTGGCATTGCTGGCCTGGCGGCTGCCGGCTACACCACCGGTGGTGGGCGCGTCCGCACAGCGCCGCACGCCGATGAGCCGTCTCGACGCGCGCCTGCGCCTGCCGCAGCTGGCAGCGTTCATCGCGATGGTCTCGGTGACCATCGCGCAGGTCACGGTCGGCTTCTTCGCGATTGATCGCCTGGGCCTGGATGCGGCGGCCGGTGCACGCATGGCCGGCATCGCACTTACCGCCGTTGGTGTCGGCCTGATCCTGGCGCAGGCGCTGGTGATGAAGCTGGAGGTACATCCACGCCGTTGGATCGTCCTTGGCGCCCTGATTTCCGGCATTGGCTTTGCTTCGGTGGCGGGCGTGCAGCAGGGCTGGCAGTTGCCGGCGGCGTACGCGTTGGCCGCGTTTGGCATGGGCTTCGTATTCCCCTCGTTCCAGGCGCTGGCCGCCGATGCGGTGGAGGCGCACGAGCAGGGCGCCGCCGCCGGCACCGTCGCTGCCGCGCAGGGGCTGGGCATGGTGGCCGGGCCGATGCTCGGCACGCTGTTGTATCGCGGCGGGCCGAGCCTGCCTTACCTGCTGGTCGGTGCGCTGCTGCTGTTGCTGTGCGCGCTGGCTGCAGCGCATCGGACGAAGGAGACCCCATGAACGATTCCCTGATGCAGGGCGCGTGGCCGGAGGCTGCGCCAGCGTCACTGGACAGCACCGACGACGCGTCGCTGTTCCTGCTGCAGCATGCCGGCCAGCACGTGCATGCACGCGGCTGCCGCGCCACGCTGCCGGCCGGTGCACTGGCGACATTGGCAGAACGCGTCTCGGCGTTCTTTGCCCGGCAGCGTGGCGGCCCGGGCCTGCTGGTTGGCGCAGTGCCGTTCGAACCGCGTGCGGACGATGCGCTATTCCAGCCCGAGCGCCTGCTGCCGGCACTGGCACTGCAGCCGCAGGCCGCACCGCCGCTGGACGGTTCCCTGAAGGCCGAGCCTGCGCCGCAGGACTATGCGTCAGCGGTTGCCGCGGCGGTGCAGGTACTGCGCGCGCCCGAACTGAACCTCCAGAAGGTGGTGCTGGCGCGCAGCCTGCTGGCACGCACCCGCCAGGCGCTGTCTCCGGACGTGCTGCTGGCACGCCTGGGCGCAGATCCGTCGGTGGCGACCTACGCGGTGCCGTTGCCGGTGGAGCTGGGCCAGGCACCGGCCTGGCTGGTGGGGGCGACGCCGGAACTGCTGCTGCGCAAGCGCGGCGCCGAGCTGTTGTCGCATCCGCTGGCCGGTTCCGCGCGGCGCAGCGCCGATGCCGCCGAGGACGAGCGTGCGGCGCAGGCGCTGCTGGCCTCGACCAAGGACCACGACGAGCACCGCCACGTGGTCGAAGCCATCGTCGAGGGCTTGGCACCGTACTGCAGCCACATCGATGCGCAGCCGCGCCCGGTGCTGCATGCCACCGCCAGTATGTGGCACCTGGGCACCCGCATCCACGCCACCCTGAAGGATCCGCAGGCGTCTGCCGCCGAACTGCTGGCGCAGCTGCACCCCACGCCGGCAGTCTGCGGTACGCCACGGTTGGCGGCGCTGCAGCGCATCCGCGAGCTGGAACCGGTGCCGCGCGGCTTCTACGCCGGTGCCGTGGGCTGGTTGGACGCGCAGGGTGACGGCGACTGGTACGTGGCGATCCGCTGCGCGCGCCTGCAGGGCACGCAGCTGCGCCTGTATGCCGGTGCCGGCATCGTCGCCGAGTCACACCCCGAGGCCGAGGTGGCCGAAACCGCAGCGAAGTTCGCTGCCCTGTTGAACGCGCTGGGTGTCCATGAATCCGCGCCCGCCATCGAGCCTGCCGCATGAGTACCTCCACTGACTCTTCCCGCCTGCCGCTGCAGCAGGTGTGGCCCGACACGCTGGTGGCGCGCTATCGCGAAGCCGGTCATTGGCGTGGCGAGACCTTCCCGGCGTTCCTGCGCGAATGTGCAGAACGCTATGCCGACGACATCGCGGTGGTCGCCGGCGACGTACGCCTGAGCTACGCGCAGCTGTGGCATGAGGCCGGACGGATCGGTGCCGGCCTGCTGGCGCTCGGTCTGCAGCCCGGCGAACGGGTGCTGGTGCAGCTGGGCAACACGGCAGGCTTCATCACCACGGTCTGTGGCCTGTTCCGCGCCGGCCTGGTGCCGGTGTACGCGCTGCCGGCGCACCGCATCACCGAGCTGGTGCACTTCGCCAACAAGGCTGAAGCCAGTGCCTACATCACCACCACACTGCACGATGGCTTCGATCATCGCGGATTGGCGCGGGCGCTGCAGGCCGAAGTGCCGGCCGTTCGCCATGTGGTGATCGACGGCGATGCGGCGGAGTTCGTCGCGCTGGAGGCACTGCAGGGCGATCGCAGCCAGCTGCCGGCCGATCCGGACCCGCAGTCGGTGGCGTTCCTGCAGATTTCCGGAGGCAGCACCGGGCTGTCCAAGCTGATTCCGCGTACCCACGACGACTACATTTACTCGTTCCGTGCCAGCAATGACCTCTGCGGCATCGACCGCGACAGCGTCTATCTGGTCGCGCTGCCGGCCGCGCACAATTTCCCGATGAGTTCGCCGGGCTTCTTCGGCGCGCTGTATGCCGGTGCCCGCGTGGTGCTCAGTCCCGGCTCCGGGCCGGATGCGGCCTTCCCGCTGATCGCCCGCGAGCAGGTGACCTGCTGCGGCCTGGTGCCGCCGCTGGCGCTGCTGTGGGCGCAGGCCGCGGCTACGAGCAAGCATGACCTGTCCAGCCTGCAGGTACTGCAGGTAGGCGGCGCCAAACTGGTGCCGGAAGCTGCACGGCGGGTGATTGATGGTCTTGGCTGCACGCTGCAGCAGGTGTTCGGCATGGCCGAAGGCCTGGTCAACTACACACGGCTGGATGACCCGGAGGAGCTGATCGTGGCCTGCCAGGGCCGGCCGATCAGTCCGGATGATGAAGTGCGCGTGGTCGATGACCATGACCAGCCGGTGGCCGAAGGCGAGGTGGGGCATCTGCTCACCCGTGGCCCGTACACCATCCGCGGCTACCACAACGACGCGGTGGCCAATGCGCGCTCGTTCACCGATGACGGCTTCTATCGTACCGGTGACCGTGTGCAGCAGCTGCCCGGAGGCTACCTGGTGGTGCAGGGCCGCGCCGGTGACCACATCAACCGTGCCGGCGAAAAGATCTCCGCCGAGGAGATCGAAGACCACTTGCTGGCACATCCGGGCGTGTTCGATGCCGCCGTGGTCTCCATTCCCGATGAGTATCTGGGCGAGCGCAGCTGTGCGTTCGTGATTGCGCAGGGCGAGCCGTTCAAGGCGCCGGCGCTGAAGTCCTGGATGCGCGGGCGCGGCCTGGCGGCGTTCAAGGTGCCCGACCAGGTCGTGTTCGTCGACAGTTTCGATACCACCGCGGTCGGCAAGATCAGCCGCCGCGAACTGCGCGCGCAACTGCGCGCGCGTCATCTGCAACAGACAGGAGGAACGCGCTGATGGCGCTGCCCCGTATCACCGATTACCCCTTGCCGACTGCCGCCGAGCTGCCACAGGCACGCGGCCCGTGGCGCCCGCAGCGCGATCGCGTCGCGCTGCTGGTACACGACATGCAGCGCTACTTCCTGGCTGCGTTCGACGCCGGCAACGCACCGCTGCGGCCGGCCGTGGACAACATCGCACGCCTGCTGGCGCATTGCCGCGCGCACGGCATTCCGGTGTTCTACACGGCCCAGCATGGCGACCAGGACCGCCGTGACCGTGGCCTGCAGGCCGACCTGTGGGGACCGGGCATGCGCCGCAGCGCCGACCATGAACCGATCATCGAGGCGCTGGCACCGCAGCCGGGCGAGAACGTGCTGGTGAAGCACCGTTACAGCGCGTTCCAGCGCAGCAACCTGGAGACGCTGATGCGGGCGCGCGGGCGCGACCAGCTGCTGGTGACCGGCGTGTACGCCCATATCGGCTGCACGGCGACCGTGGTCGAGGCGTTCCAGCGTGATATCGAGGCCTTCATTGCCGCCGATGCCGTGGCGGACTTCTCGCGCGCCGATCACGATCAGGCGCTGCACTGGATCGCGCGCACCAGCGGGGTGCCGATGACCACCGACCAGTTGCTGGAGGTGCTGTGATGGCTGCCACCGCTGAGATGCTGGATCTGGAGCGGATGCGTGCCGACGTGGCGCGCGTTCTGGAATGTACGCCTGCCGAGATCGGTGACGACGACAACCTGATCGACCTGGACCTGGACTCGATGCGCATGCTCGGCCTGGTCCTGGCCTGGGGCAACACCGGCCTGCCGATTGAGTTCTCGCAGCTGGCCGAACACACCACGCTGCGCCAGTGGTGGAACGTGGTGCAGACGCTGCAGGCCGCGCAGAACGCATGAACGCCGCTGCGCTGGCCACGCCGGTGGCATTGACCGAGGCCCAGACCGGACTGTGGTTTGCACAGCGGCTGGCGCCGGACAATCCGTCATTCAATACCGCGCACGCGGTGTGGATCGATGGCCCGCTGGACGTGACCGCGTTCGTTGCAGCGGCAGACCAGGCTGCGTTCGAAGCCCAGGCCTTTGCGCTGCGCTTTGCCGAAGGGGCCGATGGCCAGCCGCTGCAGTGGTACGACCCGGCACACGTGCCGCTGCTCTCGGTGCGTGATGTTTCCGCCGAAGCGGATGCTGCCGCTGCGGCACGCAGCCTGATGCACGCCGACCGGCTGAGCCCGGTCGACCCCGCCCGCGACCGGATCAGCCAACAGATGCTGCTTGAGCTGGGCGGGCAGCGCTGGGTCTGGTACCTGCGGGTGCATCATCTGGCGGCTGATGGCTATGGCATGGCGCTGTTCACCGATCGCGTGTGCGCGTTGTACGCCGGCCGCATGGGTGAGCCACTGCCGGGGCTGGCGGGCGTGCTGGCCGATGATGCCGCTTATCGTGCCGATCCGCGCCGCGCGCTGGCCGGGCAGTGGTGGCGTGAGCACATGCAGGGCGCACCGGCAGGCGTGGGCCTGGCCGGCACGCTCGCGGCCAGTGACGACGCGCTGCGCTGGGTGCAGCCGCTCGATGCGGCCTTCCGTGAGCAGCTGCTGCAGGCCTCTGTGCGTTGGCTGCAGCCCTGGCCGGATGTGCTGGCCGCGTTGTCGGCCGAGTACCTGCGGCGGATGAGCGCGGCCGATGAAGTGGTGCTGGGCGTGCCCTACATGGGGCGGCTCGGCAACGCGTCGGCGCGGGTGCCGGCGATGGTGATGAATGTGTTGCCGCTGCGCGTGGCGGCCGGCGAGGGCAGCGTGGAGGCCTTCACCCGCGGCCTGGGCCGGCAGCTCAGCCAGGGTCGCAAGCACGGCCGTTACCGCGGTGAGCAGCTGCGCCGGGACCTGGGCCTGGTCGGCGCGCAGCAGCGCCTGCACGGTCCGCTGGTGAATGTGCAGCCGTTCTACAAGGCGCTGACGCTGGCCGACGTGCAGGCGACGCTGGAGGTGCTGTGCACCGGGCCGGTGGATGACCTGACGCTGGGCTTCCGTGGCGATGGCCAGCGTCTGCTGGATCTGGAGATCGAGGCCAATCCTGCGCTGTACAGTCGCGAGGATGTCGAGGCGCACGCGGCGCGGCTGCTGCATTTCGTGTCCGCGGCACTGCAGGCTGACGATATCGCAGCCGTACCTCTGGCGACGCCCGAGGAGGCGCAGCAGGTGCTGCAGGGCTTCAATGCCACCGCGCACGCGCTGCCGGAGACGACCCTGGTCGAGCTGTTGCAGCAGGGCATGGATCGGGATCCGCACGCGCCGGCACTGGTGTTCGGCGACACTACGCTGGACTACGCAACGCTGGAAGCGCGCAGTTTCGCGCTGGCGGCACAGCTGCGGGCGATGGATGTCGGCCCGGGCCGCGTGGTGGCGGTGGCTTTGCCGCGCTCGCTGGAGCTGGTGATCGCGCTGGTCGCAGTGCTGCGCGCAGGCGCGGCCTATCTTCCGCTGGATCTTGCCCATCCTGATGAGCGGCTGGCGCGCATTCTCGCATCGGCACAGCCTGTCTGCGTCCTGGCTGAGGCGGACGTATCGGCGCGCATGGCCGGCGTACCGGTGCTCGCGCCGGAGCAGTGGACGGCGCTGAGCTTCGCCGCGCCGTGGGCCGATCCGGCACCTGACGATGCGGCCTACGTGATCTATACCTCCGGCTCGACCGGCGAGCCGAAGGGCGTGGTCATCGAACATCGTGCCATCGTCAACCGCCTGCTGTGGATGCGCGAGCACTACGGCATCCGCGCCGATGACCGCGTGCTGCAGAAGACCCCGGCCACCTTCGATGTCTCGGTCTGGGAGTTCTTCCTGCCGCTGCTGTGCGGGGCCACGCTGGTGGTCGCCGGGCCGGACGTGCATCGCGATCCCATCGAACTGGCGCGCTTGATCCGCGGGCATGGGATCACCACGGTGCATTTCGTGCCGTCGATGCTCGATGCCTTCCTCGCTGCACCGGCCTCCGAAGGGCTGCAGCTGCGACGGGTGTTCACCAGTGGCGAGGCGCTGGATGCCTCATTGCGCGACCGTTTCCACACGCACGTGCACGCCGAGCTGCACAACCTGTACGGCCCGACCGAGGCGGCGGTGGATGTCAGCTACTGGCCGGCGTCGGCGCAGGATCGCTCGCGGCCGGTGCCGATCGGATTCCCGGTCTGGAACACCCGCCTGTACGTGCTGGACGCGCGGATGCAGCCGGTGCCGGTAGGCGTGGCCGGTGACCTGTACCTGGGTGGTGTGCAACTGGCACGCGGCTATCTCGGTCGCGATGACCTGACTACCGAGCGCTTCCTTGCCGATCCTTTCCTGCCGGGCGAGCGTATCTACCGCACCGGCGACGTGGCACGCTGGCGGCGCGATGGTGCGGTCGAGTACCTGGGCCGCAGCGACCACCAGGTGAAACTGCGCGGCCTGCGCATCGAGCTGGGCGAGATCGAGGCGGCACTGCGCGAGCTGCCTGGCATGGAGCGGGTGGAAGTGCTGCTGCGCCAGGATGCTCCCGGCGATGCGCGTCTGGTGGCCTATGTTCCAGCGGCGCATGCCGACGCCGTGACGCTGCGCAGCCACCTCGCCACGCGTGTGCCGGACTACATGGTGCCCTCGGCCTTCGTTGGTGTGGACCACTGGCCGGTGACCGCCAACGGCAAGCTCGATCGCAACGCGTTGCCGAAGCCACCGCAACTTGAAGTTGCCGGCTTGGCGCCACGCACGCCGCTGGAACAGGAGCTGGCGTTGATGTTCGCACAGGCGCTTGGGCGTGAGGCGCCGGTGGCAGTGGATGCAGATTTCTTCAGTCTCGGCGGTGATTCGCTGTCGGCGGTGCACCTGCTGCTGGCGATCGAGCAGCGCTGGCGCTGCGATCTGGGTCTGGGTGCCTTGTTTGCCCAGCCCACCGTGGCCGCGCTGGCAGTTCGCATTGCCGAGCCGCCCGCGCTGGCCGATCACGCACTGGGGCCAGTGATCGCGCTGGCCGCGACCGACGCTGCCGGGCCCACGCCGCTGTTCGTGCTGCACCCGGCCGGGGGGATCGCCTGGAACTACCGCACCCTGGCCCGGGCACTGCAGCCGGCACGCCCGGTGTATGGCCTGCAGTCGCCGGCCCTGGACGCGCGGCTGCCGCTGCCAAGCAGCATCAAGGCGATGGCCAACGACTACGTACAGCGCGTGGTCGCATTGCAGCCGAAGGGGCCGGTGCATCTGCTGGGCTGGTCGGTGGGTGGCATCCTCGCCCAGGCGATGGCGGTGCGCCTCCACGAGATCGGGCGCGAGGTTGGCGAGCTGGTGCTTCTGGACGCCTATCCCAGCGAGTGCTGGCGGGCCGAGCCGGAACCCGATGCCATCGCTGCATTGCGGGCACTGCTGGCGATTGCCGGTCATGACCCGGATGCGCATCCGGAACTGGACAGCCGTGAACGCATTCTCGCGTTCCTGCGACGTGGCGGTAGTGCACTCGGCAGCCTGCCGGATGTGGTGCTCGATGGCGTGGTGCGCGCGGTGACCGGCACCAATCGATTGATCCGCGAACACATCCACCAACCGTTCGACGGCACGCTGGTGCACGTCCGCGCGGGCCGGGATCACCACGCGCGGCCGCAGCTGCAGTCGGCGTTGTGGCGGACCCACGCGCGCAAGGTGCAGGCGCTGGAACTGCCGTTCCTGCACGCCGAGCTGACCGGCCGCGATGCGGTGGCGCAGCTGGCGCCGTGGTTGTCGGCGCGGTTGCGCCAATGGGACGAGCAACAGGAGATCGCAACATGCAGTTGACCGGTTTTGAAGGCCGCGTGGCGTTGGTGACCGGTGCCGCCGGCGGCATCGGCGAGGCACTGGTACGGCTGTTGGCCGAGGCCGGCTGCACGGTGGTGGCGACCGATCGTGAGGCGCCACACGTGGCCGATACGCGGGTCAGGTCGTTCGCACTCGACGTGACCGACAGCGCAGCGGTGGACGCCCTGGTGGATCGTGTGGAAGCCGGCATCGGGCCCATTGGCCTTGCCTCCAACGTGGCGGGTGTTCTGCATGTGGGAGCTGTTGCGGAGACCACCGATACCGATTGGCGCCGGGTGTTCGCGGTCAACGCCGATGGCGTGTTCCACGTTGGGCGTGCGCTGGCGCGGGTGATGTCACCGCGTGGCCAGGGCGCGATCGTCACCGTCAGCTCGAATGCGGCCGGTGTGCCGCGGCATGGCATGGCGGCGTATGCCGCGTCCAAGGCCGCCGCCACCATGTTCACCCGCTGCCTCGGGCTGGAGCTGGCGCCGCTGGGCATCCGCTGCAACATCGTCGCCCCGGGGTCCACGTTGACCCCGATGCAGACCGGCATGTGGCAGGACGAGCGCGGTGCCGAGCGGGTAATCGCCGGCAGCCTGGAGTCCTACAAGGCCGGCATTCCACTGCGCAAGCTGGCCACCCCCGAGGACATTGCGCACTCAGTGATGTTCCTGCTCTCGGAACAGGCCGGGCACGTGGCGATGAGCGACCTGTACGTGGACGGCGGCGCCACCCTGCGCGCCTGAGCCCCGACCGCCGCCTGCCGGCAGTGGTAGTGCCGGCCGCTGGCCGGCAATCCATAGTCCCAGTAGTGCCGGCCGCTGGCCGGCAACCCACAGCTCCGGTAGTGCCGGCTGCTGGCCGGCAATCCATGGCCCCGGTAGTGCCGGCCGCTGGCCGGCAACCCACAGCTCCGGTAGTGCCGGCCGCTGGCCGGCAATCCATAGTCCCGGTAGTGCCGGCCGCTGGCCGGCAACCTCATTCAACTTCAGACATCTCCCAACCTCCATCGAGGCATGGCCCGACAGCCAACGCGCAATGATCGACCCACCATGGCGCATGAGCAGCCATCGCCTCCGCCTGGGCCGTCACTCGATCATCGGCCAGTCCTACGTTCTGACAACCACGACACACCAGCGCCGCCGGCTCTTTGAAAGCGAAGCTGCAGCAGCATGTGCAATCGACCAGTTCCACTACATCGAACAGCGCGGGCTCGTACAGTCACACGCATGGGTCGTCATGCCGGAACACGTCCACTGGATGTTCGAGCTGCGCGCAGCTCACCTTCCCGACATCGCGCGCCGGATGAAATCGTCGAGCGCGCTCGCCCTGAATCGCCTGGTGGGGCGTCGATGTACGGTCTGGCAGTCTGGCTACTTTGATCATGCAGTGAGGGCGGAGGAGTCGCTGGCGCAGCAAGCGCTGTACATCCTGGGGAATCCGGTGCGCGCCGGTCTTGCTGGGCAGATTGGCGAGTATCCGTATGCATGGTCGGCCTGGTTGTGATGCCGGCCAGCGGCCGGCACTACCAGTGAATGTTCAGCACGGCCATTCGCTGTTCAGCGCCGCTTTCGCGCGCGTCGGCGATGGTCGGCCTGGTTGTGATGCCGGCCAGCGGCCGGCACTACCAAAGCAAATGCGAAGCGCAGCGCAGATTGCGTTCCGGCACACAGAGCAGCCTCGATGGTAGTGCCGGCCGCTGGCCGGCAACCCCATGACCCGCGCGGAGATGCATGGCTGCCGGCCGGCAGTCGGCACTACCAGTCGATGTTCAGCACGGCCATTCGCTGTTCAGCGCCGCTTGCGCGCGCCTCGGCCGTGGTCGGTCTGGTTGTGATGCCGGCCAGCGGCCGGCACTACCACAGCAAAGCCGAAGCGCAGCGCAGATTGCGTTCCGGCGCACAGAGCGCCCTCGGTGGTAGTGCCGGCCGCTGGCCGGCAACCCCATGACCCGCGCGGAGATGCATAGCTGCCGGCCAGCGGCCGGCACTACCAGTCAATGTTCAGCGCGGCCATTGACTGTTCAGCACCGCTTGTGCGCGCCTCGGTCGTGGTCGGTCTGGTTGTGATGCCGGCCAGCGGCCGGCACTACCAAAGCAAGGGCGAAGCGCAGCGCAGATTGCGTTCCGGCGCACAGAGCAGCCTCGATGGTAGTGCCGGCCGCTGGCCGGCAACCTCATGACCTGCGCGGAGTTGCATGGCTGCCGGCCAGCGGCCGGCACTACCAGTCAATGTTCAGCACGGCCATTCGCTGTTCAGCGCCGCTTGCGCGCGCTTCGGCCGTGGTCGGTCCGGTTTGATGCCGGCCAGCGGCCGGCACTACCAGTGAATGTTCAGCGCGGCTTGCGTGTCCGCTTCGGCTTCGCGGTATCTGCACCGCTGGCGGCGCCGTCCTGCAGCGCCTGCAGCCACGACAACGTATCCACATAGTCGATGAAGTGGCGCAGGTAGCCGGGACTGGTGGCCTGCATCGTGTCCAGCATGCGCTGCACCAGCACCGCCGAGTTCAGCGGGCCGCCGTCGGCCGGGGCCTCGGTGCGCAGTGAGCGGCGCACCTGCAGTTCGCTGCGCAGCTCCGACCACTCGCGCTGCACCTGCTGCAGCATCGGCACCTGCGGGTAATGCGGCAGCGAGCGCGACCCCGCATCGAGGTCGCGCACCAGTGCGCGCAGGCCTTCGAGCGCTGAAAGCTTACTTGGCATCCGGGGCCTTGGGCTTGGGAATCGGCGCGATCTCCACGCGGCGGTTGCGTGCGCGGCCTTCCTCATTGGCATTGGAACTGACCGGCTGCTCGCTGCCGAACGCGGCGGCGAACACGGCGTCAGCCGGTACGCCATCGGCGATCAGGGTGCGGGTTACGGTCAGCGAGCGCTGCGCGGACAGCTCCCAGTTGTCGGCGAAACGCCGGTTGCCTTCGCGCACCGGTGCGTCATCGGTGAAGCCGCTGACCATCAGGATCTCTTCGCGGCTGCCCAGATAGGCGGCCAGCGGTGCGGCCAGGCTGCGCAGCAGCTCCTGGCCTTCCGGCTGCAGCTGGTCGGAGTTCAGCGCGAACAGCACGCTGCCGCTGATGCCGATGCGGCCATCCACCAGCGTCACGCGACCGGCGGCCAACGGGCCCGCCAGCGCCTGTTCGAGGGTCTGCAGGCGCTTGGCTTCGGCCTGGCGCTGCTTCACTTCCTGGTCCAGCCGCTGCGACAGCTCCAGCTGCACCGCGACCACACCGACCAGTATCAGCACGAACGCGCCCAGCAGCACCGACATCAGGTCGCCGAAGGCGGCCCAGATCGGGGCGTGCGAACCGCCATCGACCTCCAGCTCGTCGCTCATGCGCTACCGGCCTTGCCGCGGCGCGTGGCCAGCTGCTGCAGTTCTTCCATCACCTGCTTCTGCGACAGCAGGCTGAGGTCGACCACCTCGCGCGCCTGCGCCACGTAGTAGGCCAGCTGCTCGTCGCTGCGGGCCAGCGAGGCATCCAGTGCGCCGCCGATCTGTTCCAGGCGGCCGGACAGCTCGGTGGAGGCGCTGCCGAACTGCGCGACCGCTTCGCCGAAGCTGCTGGCCAGCTGGCCGACTTCACCGGCGCTGCCGTGGAGCGCTGCGGCGATACCGTCCAGCTTTCCGGTCTCGGCGGCGATATGGTCGGTGAAGCGGTTGCCGACGCGTTCCAGCAACTCGGCCGAGCCACCGACCAGTGCGTCCACAGCGGTGCGCTGTTCGTGCGAGGCGTGGTTGATCGCATCCAGCAGGGTCTGCACGGTGGCCAGCAGGCGTCCGCGTTCTTCCAGCATCGCGTTGTCACGCACCAGGCTCTCGGACAGCGTGCTGCGCAGCTCGTTGATGACGTCGGCTGCGGCCTTCGGCGCGGCGGCGGCGGTCTGCAGCAGGGTGGACACTTCGGCCAGCGTGGCGCTGGCCTGTGCGCGACCGTTCTCGCCGATCTGCTGTGCGGTCTCCGCCAGCGTGTCGCAGACGCGCTGCTGCTGCGCGGCCAGGCGTTCGCCATTGGCCTGCAGGCGCTCGGCCAGCTCGGTGGAAACGTGCTGCAGAGCATCGCTCCAGCGCTGCAGGCGCTGTTCGTCGCCGGCCTGCAGCTGCGCCTGCAGGGCGGCGTGGGCCTGCTGCAACTCGGCGCTGACCGCGTCCCAGCGCGCCTGGCGTTGCTGCTCGCGGCTGTCCAGGCCGGCCTGCAGTTCGGCGTGCGCGGTGGCAGCGGCGGCCTGCGCGGCCTGCCAATCCTGCAAACGCTGCTGTTCGTGGTCCTGCAGCAGCGACTGGCTGGCGCTGTGCTGCTGCTCCAGTGCCTGCAGCAGCGCCTGCGCACGCGCGTCCAGATGCTCGCTGGCGGCGATCAACGCCTGCTGCTGGCGCTCGACCAGCGCGCTGTTCAGGGCCTGCTGCTGTTCGGCGGCAGCACGCAAGGCCTCCGCATTGTCCTGTGCATCGGCCTGCAGGCGCTCGCCGATACGTGTGACCAGCGCTTCGGCATGCGTGGCCTGGCCATCGCTGAAGGCCTGCAGGTGCTGGCGCAGGTCGCTCACCAGTGCCTGCTGTGCCTGGGTCTGTTCACTCACCACCTTGGCCCAGCTGGCCTCGGTGGCGACGCGGCTGCGCTCAAAACCGTCGCTCAGGCCGGCCAGCTGCTGCTGCACGGCCTGCTCGACGCGGGCATGCAGTGCTTCGCCGTGATGGGCCAGGCCAGCCAGGGTGGTCTCGGCCATCGGCTGCAGCGCGCCACCGATGGCGGCGGCGCTGGCTTCAGCCCCTTCGCGCAGCGACTGCTGCAGCGAGACCGCCAGGCGTTCCTGCAGCGCCTGGCTCTGGGTCAGGAACTCGGCCTGGCCGGCCAGCAGGCGCTCATTGGCGGCCGCACTGTGCTGTTCAAAGGTGCTGGTCATCTCCTGCAGGCGGTCGACCAGCGCCGGCAGCGCCGCGGACTGTGCCTGCAGCAGGCGCAGCGACTCGGCGCGCTGCCAGGCCTGCGAGTACGGATGCAGGTCGCCGGAGATGGCGCGGTCCAGCTGCTGCACGGCCTGCAGGCGGTCACGACGCAGCAGCGCGGCCAGCAGACCGAGCATGGCCGAGCTGGCCACACCGGCGATCGAGGTGCCGAATGCCACCGCCAGACCCTGCACCGGCGAGGCCAGCGAGCCGCGGATCGCGGCCATGTCGGTCGCGCTCTGCAGGGCCAGTCCGGTGCCACGCAGCGTGTCCATCATGCCCAGGAGGGTGCCGAGCATGCCCAGCAGCACCAGCAGGCCGACCAGGTAAGGGGTCAGCACCGGAGCGGGCAGGGCGGTACGCTCGCCTTCCACGCGCAGGCGCACGGCGTTGCGCAGGCCTGCGGGCACGCGCTCCAGCCAGGGAGCGAGGCTCTCCTTCGCGCTGGACAGGTCGTTCAGTGCGCTGCGCAGGCCGTTGCTGGCCTGGCGGTAGCGGTACAGCTCCACGCCACCGGCGATGTAGCAGGCCGCGATGATCGCCGCCACCGCTGCACCCAGCGGATGCACCGAAACATAGCCAATGCCGATCCAGCACACGGCCAGCAGGCCGACAAGGAAAACAACGACATGGAAAGCAGTTCTGGACATGGTGTTCCGGTCAGTGGGAGCGCAGGGCGTCTTGCAGCCCTTCGATCGGGTGGAAGCGCAGCTGCAGCTCGGCGAGCAGCAGGGTGCGCATGTCATGGCGGAAGGCCGCGCGCCAGCCGGGCTGGCCGTGCACGCGTTCAAAACGGGCACCGAGCACGGCCGGCGCAGTGGCCAGCAGGCTGTGCTCGCGCGGGGTGAGGGTCTGTTCCATCACCGCATCGACCTCGGCCAGCCGCGCCAGCTCGGGCGAAACCTGCACCAGCTGGTCGCGCAGGCGGCCGCGCAAGCGCCCGGTGGCGGTCTGGATGGCCTGCTGCAGTACCCGGTAGCGCTGGCGCAGCGAGGCGAAGTTGGGTGCAGCGGCAGCTTCGGCCAGATCCAGCAGGCGCTCGGTCTCGGCGTCCTCACTGATCGAGGCCAGCAGGCTGGTGTGCGCCTGGACGCAGTCGGCCAGCACATCCTCGACGGCTTCGGCGGCTTCACCGGGCTCGGGCAGGCGTCCGCCGAGCGCCCCGGACAGGGCCACGGCACGGCTCCAGTCCACCCACTGGCCGAGGCGATCGGTCAGGGCGGGACTGCTGGCCGGCATCGCGCCGTCGCTGAGACGGGCGAGCAGGCGGAGGAATTCCGGTCCACCCAGGACCGGCTGCGCTGCGTTCGCCATCAAGGGGTGAGGGGCCAAAAACCGTTGATTTTACAACCAGATGACCCGGCCTGGATGAAGGCGGGGCCGGGCGGGGGCGCCCGCAGGCGCGACAAGGCTTAGAATGTCCGGCTGCACCCATCCGTTCGACCCCTGGAGTTCCCCAATGACCGTTGCGCAGTTCTACCCGATCGGCACCCCCGGACAGCCCTGGGGCGACGCGGAACGCGCACAGTGGCGGGCCCGCCAGCAGCGCCAGCGCAGCTATCACGACGACGTGGTGGCCGCGCTCGAGCGCCTGGACGACAGCTTCGATGTGATCCAGTACGGCCAGTTGGACTATGCGCCGGACCATTACCCGCTGTTCGCCGTGGTCAACCACGACTGGAACCCGGCGCTGCCGACCGCACTGATCACTGGTGGTGTGCATGGCTACGAGACCAGCGGCGTGCATGGCGCCCTGCAGTTCCTGGAACAGCAGGCTGAGCGTTACCTGGGCCGGCTGAACCTGATCGTGGCACCGTGCGTCAGCCCGTGGGGCTACGAGCGCATCCAGCGCTGGAACCCGGATGCCATCGACCCCAACCGCAGCTTCCGTGACGGCGGCCAGATCGAGGAAGCGGCCGCGCTGATGGCCTGGGTGGCCGAGCGCAAACCGAACCTGCTGGTGCACCTGGACCTGCACGAGACCACCGACAGCGACCTGCACGAGTTCGATCCGGCGCGCTGCGCCCGCGACGGCAAGCCGTTCGAGCGCGACACCATTCCGGATGGCTTCTACGTGATCGGCAACAGCGAAGACCCGCAGGCCGAGTTCCAGAAGGCCCTGATCGCTGCGGTCGCGCCAGTCACCCATATCGCCCCGGCCGACGCCGAGGGCAACCTGGTCGGCCTGCCGCTGCAGTCACCGGGCGTGGTGTGGGGTGAGTCGCGGTCGATCGGCGCCTGCGCCGGCTTCACCGACGCGCGCTTTGCCACCACCACCGAGGTCTACCCGGACAGCCCGCGCACCAACCCGCAGGAGTGCAACGACGCCCAGGTGGCGGCGGTGTGTGCGGGCCTGGATTTCGCCCTGGCGGCGCAGTAACGCGCCACGTTGCGGGCAGCGACCGGCATCAACCGGCGCCGTTCTTTGGCTGGCGAGGTGGCCACAGCCGGCGAAGCCGACGCGCGGCATCCGGCGAAGACATCCAGATCGGGCTGGTACACCGTGGTGTTGACCCCGAACAGGCCCAGCAGTGAGTGGAAGACATTGTCGTGGCTGTGCGCCCGGTGCAGGGCATTCCCGCGCAGGCAGGCCAGGTCCACGCCCGCGTTGCGGCTGAATTCCGGTGGGAACCACATCACCATCGGCACCTGGGTCTGCTCGCGCGGCGCGATGAAGTAAGGCGTGCCGTGAAGGTACATGCCACGTTCGCCGAGCGACTCGCCATGGTCGGACACATAGATCAGCGCGACATCACGCCGGTCCGAATAGCCCTGCAGCAGGTCGATGGTCCTGCCAAGCATGCGGTCGGTGTGGACCAGGGTGTTGTCATAGGTGTTGACCAGCGCCTCGTTGCTGCACTGCTGGATCTGGTTGCTGTCGCAGGTCGGACTGAATGCCCGCGACTGTGCCGGGTAGCGTTCGAAGTAGGTCGGGCCGTGGCTGCCAAGCTGGTGCAGCACGACCAGGGCGTCACCGTTCATGGCGTCAATGCGTGTACCGAGCTGATGCAGCAGCACCTCGTCATAGCAGGTGCCGTCGGCATTGACACATTGGCCGGCCACCTTCAGCGCGGGCATGTCCTCGGTCGGCACGCGTTCGCACACGCCTTTGCAGCCACCGTTGTTGTTGTTGCGCCAGAGCACGCTGATGCCCGTGCGCTGCAGGATGTCGAGCACGTTCTCCTCGGTCGCTGCGCGTACATCGTCATACTGGCGGCGGGTCATCTGCGAGAACATGCACGGCACCGAGATCGCCGTTGCGGTTCCGCATGAGGAAACATCACTGAAGCTGATGACGCCTTCCTTGCGCGATAGCCGGGGATTGGTCGCGCGTGGGTAGCCGTTGAGCTGGAAGTTCTGTGATCGCGCGGTCTCGCCGACGACCATGACCACAAGCTTCGGACGCGGGCCCGGTACGCGCCGTGCGTCCATGCCGATCGGGCGCAAGGGTTGCTGGCGGGCGCTGTAGAGGCCTTTCAGATAACCGTGGGTATGTCGCACGACATTCAACGGCAGCACCTGGTCACGGAGATAGCGGTTGTTGCGCAGCAGCGAGGAGTAGTCCTTGTAGAACGCGAAGCCGATTGCCAGCAGTACCAGCAATGACGCCAGAGCGCTGGCCGGCCACACCAGCAACGAACGTATCGAACCGGCCCCGCTGGTGGTGCGCACCAGGGCGAGCCCGGCAGCAGGCAGCACGCCCAGCGCCAGCAGGGTCAACAGTAGTGGCAGCGACAGATAGGCGTTCAGTTCGGCCTGGTTGGTCTCGAACACGTTCTGCACCATGCTGCGATCGATCAGCACGTTGTAGTGCAGCATGAAGTAGCTGCAGGCGGCGCTGACGACAACGAGCAGCACCAGCAGCGGCCTGCGCAGGAATGGCAGTGCCAGCAGTGGCGTCAGCAACAGGTTGAACAGGCAGAACAGCACCACCGGCAGGCTGGCCAGGAACAGCACGCTGCGCACGCTGTTGAGGTCGACCAGCCCCCACAGCGTCTTCCAGAGGGCGATGTTTCCAATCGTGGTGAAGAACAGTGCGACGGCCCAGACCAGAACGATCGGATGGGGCCGTGGAAAACGGCGGCATTGACGCACGAGCAGGTTCCGTGGAGCGGGAGTGCGCGCAGTATCGAAACCGCTTTATCAGGAAGTTGTCAGGTTGGCGGACTAGCCCAGCAGGATGAGGCCCCACACAGCACCCACCATCAACAGTGCGGTGGTCTGCGCGGCGCTGCCCATATCCTTGGCGTTCTTTGACAGCGGATGCTGTTCAAGGGAGATGCGATCAACCACCGCTTCGATCGCCGAGTTGAGCAGTTCCACCAGCAGGCTGATGAAGCAGACCGCCAGCACTATCGCGCGCTCGACCGCGCTGATGTCCAGTACGAACGCTGCAATGATCAACAGCGCGTGCAGAAGCAGCAGCTGGCGAAAGGCAGCCTCGCCGCGGAAGGTGGCGACGAAGCCATCACGCGAATGGATGAGGGTGTGGAAGATGCGGCTCAGGCCGGTCTTCCCGTGCGGGTACTTGCCGCTGTCCTTGGGGTGCTGCATGCGGTTTCCGCCGTGAAGTGAGCAATCCCCAGCATGTGCACGCGTGCGTCAGGAAATCGTCAGAGGGGCCACTCCAGGCTGAACCGGCATCCCTGCTGCGATGAATGCACCGTCATCCTCCAACCCAGGTGCTCGACGATGCGCTGCACGATCGACAACCCCAGCCCCTCGCCGCTGTGCACGCTAGCGGGTACGAAGCGCTGGAACAGCTGTGGATCGATACTGGAGGGCAGGCCGGGCCCCGTGTCGGCGACGATGAGTGCGGCGTCGTGGAGGGAGATCCGGACTTCGCCGCTTTCGGTGTACTGGCAGGCGTTGCGCAGAAGGTTCCAGATCACGCTGCGCGCAAGATCCGCGTTGGTGTGCAGCACGGTGTCATGCAGGGCATCAAACGCAACGATCACCGGCTTGCCGGAAAGCCAGGGCTGGCAGCGATCCATGCAGCATTCAATCAGCGCACGCAGGGCCACCTCGTTGCGTGGCACGGTGCTGGGGGCGCGAGAGAGCAGCAGCAGGCAGGTCAGCTGGCGCTGCATCTCCTGGGTGGTGCGCAGGATGCGCTCGGCACTGGGAACCAGGTGGCTGTCGGCCGGAAGCTGGCAGGCCAGCGTCTCGGCAGCACCACCGATGATGGCCAAGGGCGTGCGCAGCTCGTGGCTGGCATCGCCGCTGAAGCACTGTTCGCGATGCAGGAACCGTTCGAGCTCGTCACTATGGCGGGCAAAGGCGCGCGCGAGCACGCCGATCTCATCGCGTGCGTCCTGGTAGGGAAAGGGCTTGTGGCCGTCCTGCACCGCATCGGCCAATCGTGTGATGGGCGCGATGACGTGGGTCGCTACCTTGCGACCGATCAGGAAGGCGCCAAGCACGCAGATCGAAATGACCAGTGCCGCAAAGGCATTGATCAGGTATTCCAGATAGCCATAGGGCGCTGCGTCCTGCAGCAGGTAGTAACGTTGGCCGGCACTGTCGAACACGCGCAGGTGCCACTCGTTGGGTGCTGCTTCGCCGTGATATCCCGGGCCATATTGGCGCAGCACGACAGGCACGTCCTGGGCATCGAACAGTGCGCTGCCGGAGGGCAGGTCGGGACGCCGACCACGGGCGAGTTCGTCCTGCAGGCGGCGTACTTCATTGTCCTGGGTCCGCGCGACGACAGCGGCCCGGACCTGGTCGTAGTCCACCTGTTCGGCCAGTACGATGAAGCCCATGGCACCGGCCATCAACAGCACGAACGAGATCGTGATGCGGGTGCGCAGGCTCAGGCGGCGGTAGAGGGAGGCACGGGTCACGCCTGCATGCGCCAGCCGACGCTGTGCACCGTGGTGATCAGCGCGGTGTCGAAGCTGCGGTCCACCTGCAGGCGCAGCTCATGGATGTGGGTTCGCAGCGCGCCGCTGTCCGGTGGCTCGTCGCCCCAGACCAGGTATTCCATCTCCTGCTTGCGCACCACGGCCGGCGCCGCACGCACCAGGCACATCAGCAGCTTGTGCGACGTGGGCGTCAGCGCAATGCAGCGGCCTTGCCGCCAGGCTTGTGGCGAGCGCGTGTCTACCTGCAGGTCCTTCCACGCCAGCACGCTCTGGACCTGGCGACCCTGCGCCCGTCGTACCAGGGCCTTGATCCGCGCATCCAGTTCCGTCAGCGAGAACGGTTTGACCAGGTAGTCATCCGCGCCCAGGGCCAGGCCCTGCACGCGGTCTTCGACCGGATCGCGCGCGGTCAGCATCAGGATCGGCACCGGGTTCTGGAACTCCTGGCGCAGCTTCTGGCACAGCGTCATGCCGTCCAGCCGCGGCAGCATCAGGTCCAGCAGGATGGCGTCGTAGTCGTCTTGCGTGGCCCGGCGCAGTCCGCTGGCGCCGTCGCGGGCGTCGTCCAGGACGTAGCCCAGCGGTTCAAAGAAGGCATACAGGTTGGCAACCAGCTCGGGGTTGTCTTCGATGATCAGCAGGCGGGTCATGGCATGCGTCCTTGAGCGTGGCCGAACTCTGCCCGATCGCTCGCCGAATGCCAATGCCCTTGCTGAATGGATCGCGGGTGAGGGCGCCCGCATCAAGCCCTGCTCAATCGGCCGGGCTGCGTGAATCGCGGACCGAGTAGATCACCGAGAAGATCTTCCAGCCCTGTTCGGTGCGGATCAGCTGCCACATTTCCTTGCCCCAGTTGGTCTTCACCCCATCGTCGTGGAAGCTGTAGTCAAACGAGACCGAAGCCACATCACCATCCGTCTCGATCTTCGTGTTGGAGAACTTCTCCTCCTTCGGCTTCGGCGAGGCCACCGCCCCGTCGATCAGCGCGATGAAGTTGTTTGCAGGAATCTGCCGTGCCTTGATTGCATCGGGCTTGGCCTTGCGGATGTCCTGCAGGCGCACGTCCTCGGAAACGAACTGCCAGCCGATGTCTTCTGGTTTGTCCGAGAAGAACAGGCCCATGTAGGTCGGCTTGTCCTTGTTGATCAGCGAGGTGCGGAACGCTTCGACCACCTGTTCGATCGCTTTTACATCCGCCGCTGATGGCTGCTGGCTAGCGTGGGCCGGCTGGCCTGCGATGAGGCCAACAATGAGAAACGCGCTCTGGAATCCGGTGGTTCGCATCATTCATGTCGGCCGCAGTGTGGTGGGAGCGCGCCAGGGCCACGGCTACAGGGCCCCGGCGCGCTCCGCATTCAACGATGCAGCGCGTCAACAATCAAGCCGGTGGCGATCTCCACCAGCAGATACTCGTTATCGGACTGGCGCACCCAGCGCCGGTCGCGGCCCGGTTCGCGCAGGTCATAGCGCGCGTAATCGTCTACCCAATAGCGGCGGTCCACTTCGGCCCACGGCAGGCGCTCGCCACGTCGCCAGGCCTTCTTCTGCCAGCCCGGCGGCGGCGCGTCGCGGTGGTGCGGGCCGCCTGCGTGCGGCGGCGGGCCGTTGCCTCGGGCGTGGTGCGGCGGATCGGCGAAGGCGGGGGCCGCGGCCAACGCGGTGGCTGCGCTCAATGCGATGGCAAGCAAACGTGTGGTCTTCATGGGGATGCCTCCGTCATGGCCGCAGCATGCGGCGCTGTGGCGGGAATATAGGGCAATCCATGTGAATGAATGCGGGTGTAGGCGGTAATTTCCTGAACAGACGGCGCGGCCTGCAGTCGTTGCCAGACAACGGGTCATTGGACCCCGCCCGGGGCCGAATCCGTTGCAGCCCAGCCTCCGCCCAACGACACGAAAAGATCCATCTGCCGGTCAATGCGTTCCGCGCGCGAGGCGGCCAATGCGGACTCCGCATCTGCCAGCTCCGCCTGGGCCGAAAGCACGTCTAGAAAATCGATCCTGCCGAAGCGGTAGAGGTGCTGTGCCTGTTCGGTGGCCCGGGCTGCGTCCCGACGCGCGTGCGCTAGGCTGCGCTCGCGTTCAAGCTCCTGCGTGCAGGCAGAAAGCGCGGTCTCGGTCTGGCGCAGTGCCTGCAGCACGATGCCGTCAAAGGAAGCGAGAGCGGTCTCCGCATTGGCACCGGCCGCTGCGATGCGGGCCTTCGCCGCGCGGTGGTTGGGCCAGTGCCATGACAGCACGGGGCCGATGCTCGCACCGAAGCCGTCGGCCGACAGCAGATGCGCCGGTGTGCCGGCGACGCCCGAAGAGGCGCCCAGGGTGATCTGCGGATAGAGAGCCGCCGTCTCGACACCGATCATTGCAGTCGCGGCGGCCAGGCTGCGTTCGGCTGCGCGTACGTCAGGGCGCCGCTGGAGCAGCTGCCAGCCGTCACCGATCGGCAATGCTTGCTGCAGCTCAGGGGGCTGTGGGCACCCTTCTGCTTCCCTGGGATAGTCTGCCGGGACTTTGCCCATCAGTGCGGCCAGTTCGAACAGTGAGGCCTGCCGTTCCGCCAGCAGGTGCGGTATCGCCGCCGCGCTGCGATTGACGGCTGCACCGGCACGGCTGACATCGAAGTCCGTTCCGCGCCCGCCGGCAGCAAGGCGTCGGGTTGCCTCCAGCGTAGCGCGCTGTATCGCCAGCACCTGCCGGGTTGCAGTGAGCGTGTGATTGCTTGTGCACACCTGGAGATAGGCACGGGTGACGGCCGCAGCGACGACCACGCGGACCTGGTCGCGTGCCGCAGCGACAGCCTCCGTGTCCGCGTTGGCGGCTTCGATGCCGCGGCGGATGCCGCCTGCGAGATCCAGCGGATAGGAGAGGTGGAGGCCCAGCGCATAGGATTGCGGTGCGGCCGACGCCTGGGTGTAGCCACCGGCATGGGTGAGCGTGCCCGATGCATCCACGTCCCCTTGTACGGCACCGCGCGCGCGGTACTCCAGCACGGTCGCGCTGGCGCGCCGAAGGTTGGCATCGGCGGCGCGCAGGTCGGTATTGGCCGCCAGTGCTTCGCGTACGTAGGCGTCAAGCTGGGGGTCGCCATACAGTTGCCACCATCGATCCGGTGGCGCGTCGTGGCTGAACGATGCCTCCTGGCCCGAGACGAACGCCCGCGCCGCCCGTGGGGAGGCTGCGACAGCGCTCGCCGGCAGGTGATAGTCGGGGCCGGACACGCAGGCCGTCATCGGCAGCAGCAGGGCAAGCAGCCCGCCACGTACTGTCCGCACGCTCACTTGCAGGCTCCCTGCGCCGAGGGGGTGATGGTCACACTCGCAGTGCGACCTACGATCAGCCGGGTATCCGGCGACGCATCATCGATACGGATGCGTACCGGGATGCGCTGTGCCAGCCTCACCCAGGTATAGGTCGGCGCCACGGCCGGCAGCAGGTTGTGCGTGCTTGAGCGCTGATCGTCGGCAATGCCGGCGGCGATGCTGTCAACGTGTCCGCGGACATCGCGGGTGTCGCCCATCAGCCGGGCCACGGCGGCATCGCCCTCGGTGATGCAGGTCAGTTTGGTTTCCTCGAAGTAGCCTTCGATACGCAGGCTGTGGGTGTCGATCAGCGCCAGTGCCTGCGCACCGGGTTGCAGGTAGTCGCCCGCGTGCAGGTCCAGGTTGGTGACGATGCCGTCGGTGGTTGCGCGCACCTCGGTGCGTTGCACGTTGAGCTGGGCGACGCGCTGTTCGGCCCGTGCCTGCGCCAGCGCTGCCAACTCGGTATCGACCTTGGCGGCATTGCGTTCGCGTGTCTCCGAGGCGACCAGGTTGCCAAGTGCGTTGTCCCGTGTCGATTCGCGGCGGGCCAGCGCCAGCGTGGCGCGAGCGCTGCTGACCGCTGCATCGGCCTTCTCAAGCGCGGCAGCGAAGCGCGGTTGATCCAGCACCAGAAGCAGCTGTCCGGCGCTGACCCGCTGGTTGTCGTGCACCAGCACCTGGGTGACCAGCCCCCCCATGTCCGATGCAACGCGCACCACATCGGCGCGCACCCGCCCATCCCGCGTCCACGGGCGCATTTCGTAACGCTTCCAGATGGACAGTGCGGCGACGACAGCAATCGCGAATACAACCAGCGTAGCGCTCCAGCGCCCGATGACGGCAAGCAGGTGTTTCATTTCATTTCTCGAGCAGGGGCGAGAGCCGGATCATCAGCTCCGCCAGGATCACGAACAGGGACAGGCCCACCAAGGGCCGCGCGGCGAACAGCCGGTACAGGCCGAGGCTGGCGAGCAGGCGCGAGGTCAGCATCGACAGCGCCAGCGCGGCGGCGGCCACGGCGAGCAGGCCGGGGATCAGCACGCCATCAATGGAAAGATCAGAAAGCATGAGGTCAGTGCCGATGAGTGAGAGCAGGCGCCAGCAGGTCGCGGCGCAATCCGCAGAGCAGGTGCGACAGATGCTCACGATCACCCCCGCTGCTGGCCACTGCGGCCTCGCGCATGCGGTCGAGCAGTTCCAGAAGATGGGCATCGACACTGCGTGGCGCATGGCCGCGGATCCTGAAATGTGCGGCGATGCGTTCGACCAGCGCCGCATGAAGCGCCCGAACCTGCGGGTTGTGCAGCCGCCTTTCCAGCGCGCGGAGTTGGCTGGATGCACGTGCCGCACGAACGTCCGCAAACAATTCCCGCAGATCGTGTGCGGCACTGGAACGGCCCTGCAACCTGGGAGCGAGCAGCCCGATTCGATCCAGCATGCGGCTGAGCCAGGCGCGGGTCACGCCACCTTGTTCGGCGGCATGTCGTGCGATATCCCGACGGATCGAACGCTCCAGCCGTGCGCGGTTGCGGCCCGCATCGGCGGTCTGGAACAGCTGCATGCTGCACAGTGCCACCGTCGTACCGATGAACAACGCAACGCTGTTGTTGAGCGCGCCGGCGATGTTGGTCGAATTGGTCGCGCCCAGGCCGGCGATGAGCGGAAACGTCAGCACCACGCCCAGCGCAGCCATGATGAAGGGCGGCCGGGCCAGGAACGATCCGCATAGCAGCAGCGCAGGCGCCAGCGCGGCCATCAGGCCGACGAAATCGGACAGCGCGGGGAAGATCAGCAGACCGTAGAGCAGGCCGACGGCAACGCCGATGCAAGATCCCACCAGGTAGCGCATGACATGCGGTGCCGGCGCTTCGATCGTGCCGAACAGCACGCACGCTGTGCCGATGATGGACACCGCCGTGGCGCCGTCCGACCAGCCCGTGATGATCCACAGCACGCAGCTCAGCAGGATGCCGACGAACGCCCCCAGTGCGCTGCGCGCGGCGTTCCTGTGATCCCGGTGAATCACTGCGCCCTGCACATTCCGCGCAAGACGGTCAGGCACATGCAGGCGCCAGTCGGGGCGGGCAGTGTGCAGTTGTGCCTGCAGCACGCGGCAGTCGGCGTGGGCGAGGTCGAGCTCGGCCTGTTGCGCGGCGAGGCTGGCCTGCAGCAGATCGCGCCAGCCGCTTGCATCCATTGTGCCGGCCTGCGGTGAACGCAGCCGAGCGATGGAATCTTCCACCGCGCTGGACAGCATCAGTACGTCCAGCATCCGGTCATGCAGGGCACGCAGGATCTGCACCTGGGCCACGCCGTGGGCGCTGTCGAAGGGCAGGTGGATCGACAGCACATGCAGCTCGAGCAGGTCGGCGGCCACTTTCGAGCGGTCCGTCGCCAGCACCGTGTCCGATGCACTGGCGCGCATGTCGCGTGTCCATCGTTCCGCATCTTCCAGCACGGCAGCAACCCGTGCGTGCACGCGCATCGAAACCCGGCGCGGCAGCACCAACCCATGTACCAGCGTGGCGGCCAGGATGCCGATGGCGATTTCCTGCACCCGCGTGATGGCAATGGTGAACACCTCTCCCGGCACCATCACCGCAGGAAACCCGATCAGGCTGGTGGTATAGCCGGCCAGCAGGAACGCGTACGCACGTGGCGTGCGGTCGAGCATCGCCAGGTACAGGCACAGCGCCATCCAGGTGGCGAGCGCGGCGCTCAGCACCAAGGGCGCATTGGCGAAGCGTGGCACCAGCGCGACGGTGGCGACGGCCCCGCCCACGGTACCGAGCAGGCGGAACAGGCCGCGGCTGAGCGTTGCCCCGGAAAGAGGCTGTGATACCAGATAGACCGTGCCGATCACCCAGAACGGGCGGTTCAGGCCGACCCTTAGAGAGACATAGAGCCCCAGCGACGCGGCGAGCAGGCATTTGAGCGAGAACAGCACCGCCTCCTGGTCGGTCCTGAGGGCAGGGCTTTTAAACCGCGCAAATGCCTGGAGCAGGTGGGGGCGGAGCGGGCTGGAGGAGTGCATGCGGCTCATGCTAGTGATCGGCCGCACTGGCGAATTTCGCTACAATGACAACCAATCGCTAAAACCGGTCAATGTGAGAATGGCTCGCATTTCGCTCCCCGGCTTTGACCTGGACCCGGACGAGACCGATCGCCCGGCGGTTGCCAGCCGCCTGCAGGTGGCCGAGCACGACGCGGAAATTCCGGTGCATGAGCATCGAAAGGGTCAGCTCATTCTCGCGCTGCATGGGGCGGTGACCTGCGAAGTGGCCAATGCGCTGTGGATCGTGCCGCCCCAGTGTGGCGTCTGGATTCCGGGCGGCATGCCGCACAGCAACCGCGCCACCGCCAACGCGCGCCTGTGCTACCTGTTCGTCGAGCCCGGCATCGTCGACCTGCCGGCGCAGTGCGTGACGCTGGCCATCTCGCCGATGCTGCGCGAGATGATCCTGCACCTGGCTGACGCGCCGCTGGACTATCCGCATGGCAGCCACACCGACCGGCTGGCGCGGGTGTTGCTGGACGAGCTGGTACAGATGCCGGCTGAGCATCTGTCGCTGCCGGTCAGCCATCACCCGAAGGTGCGTGCGCTGGCTGCGGCGCTGTCGGCGGATCCGGCAGACCGCAGCACCATCGGCCAGTGGGCCGTGCGCCTGGCCCTGGGCGAGCGCACGTTGACCCGCCTCATCGAACGGGAAACGGGACTGTCCTTCGGGCGCTGGCGGCAGCAACTGCACCTGCTCATCGCCATTCGGGAACTCGCCGCCGGTGCACCCGTACAACGCGTTTCCGAGACGCTGGGCTATGAGTCGGTGACGGCCTTCATCACGATGTTCAAGAAAGCGCTTGGCCTTTCCCCGGCGCGGTACTTTGCGGTGCGCCTGCGTGGGCAGTAGCCGGGGACAGCCCGGGAAGCCCCTGCCTGGAACAGCTACTTCGAGGTGCCGGAGACCGATTGAATCGCTGCCACCACCGCAGCGGGTTCCTCGCGCTGGAGGGTGTGGCCGGTTGCCAGGTAGCGGTGCGAGCCGCGCGTGAATCCCGAGAAGAGCAGGGCGTGCTGTGCTTTCCAGAGCGCCTTGCCCGCTGCGGTTTCCTCGAAGAACAGCGGTTCGGCAGCCAGCTGGGTTGCAGTCAGCAGCGCTACCGGCACGTCCGGCATCGTGCGCGGGGTTTCCGCACCGGGTGCATCCAGCTGTTCGGTCAGCACGGCGTAGTCGGCGGCCATGGCTGGCGGCAGCATCGCCCGCAGCTGGGCATCATCTGCCTGCACGCGGGCACTGTCGGCCTGCTTGAACGCATGGCGCTGCCCCATTGTGGCCGGGTCCACCAGCACCAGGCCCTGCAGGCGCTCCGGATGGCGGCGTGCAAACTCCGTGGCCAGCAGGCCGCCATAGGAGTGACCCACCAGCACAACGCGGCGACCGGGAGCGAGCGTATCGATCACGGCCGTGAGGTCGGCCAGATGCGCATCGATGCGCTTGGGATGACCGTCGCTGCCGGACTTGCCGAGTCCCGCACGGGCGTAGGTGATGCTGTGGTAGTCGCGCCCCAGACCGGCAACCACCTCCTTCCAGGCCCCCGCGCCCTGCCCGAAACCGGATTCAAAGACCACGGTGATCGGGCCGGCCCCCATCTCTTCGGCCTGCAGTGTGTAAGCGCCTCGATCCACCTGGATTTCCCCTGCGTGCGCGGTGCCCACTGCGGCCATCATGGCGGCCAGCGCCCACAACGTCACTCGGCTGATCTTCATTGCCATTCTCCTGGGCCGTGACGCGTGCCAGCCCTTCCGATGGGTCAGGTCTGCAGCGGAGTGCCACAGCCTGCCGACCTCGCGACAGGTCGTGTTGGTAATGTAGTGAGGTATAACACCGACTCCCTGTGCAGAAAGTCATGGGGACGGGGCGTAGACCGCTGAATGGCGTTGGATGCTTGAATCTGTGATCGGTTACGCGGCTCCACACTTGAACGTGCAAGCGTCCTCAACGATAAAGGCGGCATGTGGCACTGCCGCATTCCGGACCAGGGACGATCCGAAGCATGACGCGGGGCACAGCTCCGCGTTCTCGTTCCCGCCGGCGCTGTGTTCGTCCAGGAAGGAGAACAGGGATGTTGGAACGACTGAAGACCATTTTGTGTGCCGTGCTGGCGATCGTTGCCGTTGGCTGCATTGCGCCGGCTGTTGTACAGGCGCAGGAAAGCAAGATCACCTGGCGTATTTCGCAGCCCGGCGGCAATTCGACGCAGTACAAGACCCAGCAGCAGGCGGTGCAGGCGATCAAGAGCCTGCCCGCACCGAGTCCGTTCCCGCCGGAGTTCCAGTTCGGTTGGCAGTCTGTCGACAAGATCAAGTCGAAAGTCGTGGACTTGAACGGAAATACGTCGATCACCTACTGGATGGGGAAGGCACAACCCTCCGATCCAGACTGGACCTATCTGAGTACAGCGGAGTTTTCGACCGAAGAGGCGATGGTCGCGAGTTATCTCGCTGAAGTCCAGGCAAGTAACCCTGTGTGTCCGGGTGCTGCTGTTACACCACAGGGTGACTGGTTCTCCGGCGTGCCCGAAATGGAAGGCGTAGTCGAGTCCAGGTTCTATCAAATCACCGATATGATCGGGGAGAACACGGCCGAATCGCCCTGCGCTCCCTACGTGAGCCAGATGGCCTTCGGCCGCAAACGCCGGCTTGATTGCCCTGTTCCACTTACGCAGTGGTCCAACAAGCACAACGCCTGCGTCAACGAGGAATTCGTTGCGACCATCACCTCGAAGTCGCAGAAGTGCGACAAGGACGGCGGCAACGGTAGCTGCCCCATGCCCCGCAACGATACAGCGGCGAACATGAGTCCGATTCCCGACAAGGACCCGGCCTCCAACGGCGGTACCTGCGACGGCAATGTCGGCAACCCATGTGATGTTAAAACGGGCGAGAAGTATGAGATCGCGCAGGACTTTGATCTGGGCTGGATCGCGCTGACGCGCTTCTATCACTCCGGCATCTCCACCTCATCCGGTGGCTTCGGCTATGGCTGGACCCATTCGCTGGGCGCCCACCTGGCACTGGATGGCGTTGACAGTGTGGGCATCATTGAAAGCACCGGTTTCCAGCGTGCATTCAAGAAGATCGGCCAAGCCTATGAGGCGGACGACGACAGTGGTGACCGTCTGGTCCAGAACGGCAACTGGACACTGTACTCGGCGGATTCCATCTCTACCTTCGGCGCGGACGGGCGTCTTGCCGCCAAGCGCTTCCCGGATGGCACGTCGCTGGCCTACATCTACGACGACAGCGACCGCCTTGCGGCGGTCACCCACAGCAGTGGCCGCACACTGGAGTTCGTTTACCAGTCCAACGACTATGAGGCGTTGATCAGTTCGGTGCTGGTCGAAGGCGTTGCGCTCGCCACCTATACCTACACGCCGCAGAACCAGGTCGCCACGGTGACCTATGCGGGTGGTGGTGTGCGGACATATCACTACGAGAACCAGGACTTCCCCCAGCACCTGACCGGCATCACCGCTGAGGACGGTCGCCGCTACAGCACCTTTATCTACGATTCCATCGGTCGTGTGATCTCCAGTCAACATGCCGGCGGTGCCGATGGCGTGACACTGGCCTACAGCCCCAATGGTGGTGCGTTGGTGACCGACGCGCTGGGGCGGCAGACCGACTACACCCTGACACCCGGGGGCGACACCGCTCCGTCGCGCAAGGTGACCGGCCTGAGTGATTCGCAGGGAACCGTCAGCCGGACCTACTACGACCAGAGTGTCGACTTCCGTCGGCGCCTGGATACCTACACTGATCGTCGCGGTATCCAGACCAAGCACACCTATGCGCAGGGTACTGATGCGGTGAGCGGCCGTGCCGTCAGCATCCATACCGTGACCGAAGCGGTCGGCTTGCCCGAGCAGCGTGTGGTGACCACGGCGCGCGACGTTGAAACCAATGCGGTACTGACCACCCGGATCGGCAATCGTGAAACCCGAACGTCCTTCAATGGCCGGCGCCAGCCGACAACCAACACGGTGACCGACATCGCGTCCGGTCAGACGCGCATCACCAGCTATACGTACTGCGAAGCCGCTGATGTGGCAGTGGCAGGCAGCTGCCCGGTGGAGGGGCTGCTGAAGAGTGTGGATGGCCCGCGCACGGATGTGGCCGATGCCGTTACCTATGCCTATTACTCGGCGGATGATGCAGGGTGCGCGACCGGAGGTGCCTGCAGCTATCGCAAGGGCGACCTGCGCAGCGTGACCAATGCGCTGGGCCAGACGGCCGAGACTCTGGCTTACGACGCGTTCGGGCGGCCGTTGTCGGTCAAGGACGCCAACGGCGTGGTGACTGATTACACCTACCATCCCCGCGGCTGGCCGACCTCCATCACCGTGCGCGGCGCGACCACGGCCGAGGATCGGGTCACCCAGCTGAGCTACTGGCCAACCGGCCAGGTGCAGAAAATCACCGAGCCGAATGGCAGCAGCGTGTCCTACTTCTACGATGCTGCGCTGCGCTTGACCGACATCGAGGACAACGCGGGCAACACGATTCACTACATGCTGGACAACGCCGGCAATCGCCTCAAGGAAGACACGCTCGATGCAGGCGGCACGCTACGTCGCACCTTGGCGCGGACGTTCAACACGCTCGGCCAGCTGACCGCACTGAAGGACGCAGGCAATCACGCTACCGGCTTTGCCTACGATGCCAACGGCAACCCGCAGACCGTGACCGACGCCCTGCAGCGCGTGACCAGCCAGCAGTACGATCCGCTCAACCGACTGGCGCAGACCCTGCAGGATGTCGGCGGCGTGGCGGCGGAGATCCGCAGCCAGTACAACGCGCTGGACCAGGTCACCCAGGTCACCGACCCGAAGGGCCTGCATACCACCTACGCCTACAACGGTTTCGGTGATATGACCGGGCAAGTCAGCCCGGACAGTGGCGCCAGCAGCTTCGCCGTGGACGCCGCCGGCAATCGCAAGACGGCTACCGATGCGCGTGGCGTCACCGCCACCTATCACTACGATGCACTCAACCGCCTGATCGGTATCGCCTACCCGGACCCCAATCTGGACGTGGGCTACAGCTATGACGTGGCGCCTGCTGCGTGTACCGCCGACGAGCGTTTTGCCAAGGGGCGCCTGGGGCAGGTGCTGCACGCCAATGGAAGCGCCCAGTATTGCCATGACCGCTTCGGCCAGGTCACCCGTAAAGTGCAGACGATCAATGGTGTCGCCAGCACGCTGCGCTACGCCTATAGCAAGTCGGGCCGTCTGACTGCGTTGACCTACCCCGACGGCAGCGTGGCCGACTATGTACGCGATAGCCAGGGGCGCATCAGCCAGATCGGCCTGACCCGGCCCGGCCAGGCACGCCAGATCGTGGTGAACAACGTGACCTACGCGGCCTTCGGCCCGGCCACCGGCTGGGCCTATGGCAATGGGCGGCAGCTGCAGCGTCCGCTGGACTTGGACTATCGCCCGCAGGCGGTGCACGACCCGGCTGCGGGCGGTCTGTCGCTGGGCTACGGCTACGACCCGGTC